>JBAVQC010000348.1:0-12192 GCA_049693715.1 Acidobacteriaceae bacterium
TCTCAGGGGTGGGCTGTCGCAGTGTCAACCCGTGCGCAAAGACGGAACCGGCAAGGTGTAGCGAATGAAAGAGTCGTACGGTGGGGGCCTAGCAAGCCACCCCGGCACGTAGGGACACATCTTGCACGGAAGTTGAGAGATCCCGGGTTCACCCGAGGGCGGCCAGCGCTCGCGGGACGCATCGGGAAGTCCGAGGACAGGAGCCGATGATGAACGAACACGGGAAGCGGGTCGTACGACTGGTCGAATTACCACGGCAAGGCGGGGAGTTGCGCAGGCAGGACAAGATTGTCTTCGTCTAGCCGTTTTCCGAGAGGGTTCGCCTTCAGAGTCCATGATCGGGTCACAACAGAAGCGGGTTTCGGCTAGGTGCCACTATCCGCTTGTGTCCGGAGAGGCAATCATATCGAGTGGCCTTCGAGAGTGGAACTTCTGCTGGGCGATTGGCATTTTGGGTCTTTGCGGTGTGGAATTTCACAATTGGGCGAAAGCTAGGTTAGTGCGGGCAGAAGTCGACTGGGAGGGTTCTTGGTGGCGAAAATTGAACCGATGAACGAAGGGAGTGGCAGCTGCTTGCGGACAAGACACTCGTCGATCACGGAGAAACAGGGGTAGTAGACTGCAAAAAACCAGGCAAGCCGTTTCTGCAACTTTCGGTGCAGTTGCGCCGGGAGCCAGTGGTGCTCTAATTTTGGAATATAATGTGCTGCCTGAGTGCTCCAGTTGTCGCCTCGCATATTGCGAGATGGTGGAGTACCAAACGGGAAGAGGCCACGCAAATAAGCGGCCAGGGAAGCGTCAAACGGACGCTCCCCGTTGCTCGGCGTTTCGCCCACCAGCGGAACAGGAGGGGCGTACGGCGTGTCCAGTGTCACTACTACCCCACGACGGACATGGCGATGTCGGTGTGCCCGACCGCGGCGGGATCGCGGAGCCGGAAACAGGCTGGATTGCGAACGGCGACGGAGCGTACGACGAGTCGGGATTCAATTCGTTTGCCTCCGCCACCGCAATCACAAGTGTTTGCATCGAACGGGAGTGGGTTTAACGAATTGGCTGGAAGGATGACTTTCAAATGAGACAGATGAAGAAATTCGCGGTCCTGATCATTGCGTGTTCGGTCGCAACCATATCTAGCCAAGCTCAGAGTCCGTCGTTAATCCAAGTGGGCGATGACCTCGATTGGGCGCTGTACTACCTGGGCAGCGGCGGGAGCCTCCGAGCGGGACAGTACATGCTGAGTCAGTTGCCGAACCCCAGCCTCGCCGGGAACATGCTCATGGACATCGTGACATTCGACCGCACGGCGAGCACTCCAACGGTCACCGACGACCAGAACGACACTTACTCACTCGCCGCCACCTGCTCCGATACCACCGGCGGAGAAGAGATTGGCATCTACTATCTATTGAACGCTCCAGCCGGGGTTCGGCAAATCAAAACGACCTACCACGCGACGACTCTGTACCAGGGTGCGCCAGCCGTGGCTGAGTGGACAAACGTGTCTACAAACGCATCCACGGCGTTTGACGGGAGCAGTTGCGGCTTCGCCAATTCCACGACGGTTCAGGGATCGAGTGGCGTAACTCCAACTGCCTCGGGCGATCTGGTCGTGCAGTTTGCGTGGAACGATGACGTAGGTCTCGGTAACGGGGGCGGAATCGGCGTTCACTACACACCAGTCAGCCAATCAAATATTACCTGGACCAACTTCCTGGGCACTTGGGCATGGGCGGAGGGAGCACAGTGGGGCGCTTACAATTCGACCAATACGCTCAACCCTCAAATGACAGTTAGCACGGCAGGCTTTGTCAGTCTTGCGGTATTTTTCAAATCGGCGTCCGCCGGGACTCCTATGCCATCGGGCATAAGGATTGTGGCGCGAAAGAACGTTCCCTTTACGACTAACTCGCCGTGGAATCCCACACCCCTCAAAGTTTATTTTCCTTGCCCAACCACCGCAAACTTACTGGTAGCCGACTTCGCCGGGGCCAATCAGGACATGACGGCGGTATCCGACTCCAATGCGGATACCTGGGTCTCCGATCATGCCCAGCAATGCGACAGTGGGAACAATACGTGCGTCCACAACTGGTCCGCATCTGGGGCATCACCCTCGCCCGCCGAGAGCGTGACCTTCACCTTCAATGGGTATACCGGCGCGGATAGCGTGGAGTTGTACTGCGTCCAGGGGGCCGCAGCCTCTGCCTTCGACAAATCCGCGGCTGGAGCGGGAAATCAGACTGCCGGCGGGAACTGGACCTCTGTCTCCATCACCCCGACCACCTCGAACGGGCTCGTCCTGATGGACGGCTCGCAGTTCTCCGATACCGCCACCGGCTTCGCGGGCAGCGGGCAGAACTACGAGGGCTGTTTCTGGTCGGCTGAAGCCATCAGCAACGGCGGATGCGCCTCAAACAACGCTTGGGGTGCATACTACAACCCCAACCCGAGTCAGGTTACATGGACCGCCACCGAGTGGGCGGGGAGCGCCGTGGGCATCTGGGCCGTCGAGACCGATGCTTTTAAAGCCGCTGGTGGAACGGCGACGGCTCCCGCTCCTCCGACGAATCTTGTGGCCGTTCCTCAGTAAATATAAGCAACTTTTGCTTTGCCCTGCCCGAGCCTAGACTAGCAGGCTGCGGAAAAATCAAACGGTGCCGCTACCGAGCGGGCCGAACCGCACGTTCTGCGCTGGGGTACCATCTACGCCGCGCTTGGATTACCTTGGTTACGTGGTCGACTAAAGAAACGAATTGCAACGACACGGATGTAATCCTGCACAACTCGAGCTACACAAGTCCATGCTTCTTTTCACTTTATGCCTGATTTCAAGTCGAGAAGGATAGCTATGGCAAGCCTGAGAGTTCGTTCGTTTACCAGTATCGGTTATGGTTACCTCATGGGAAGCCCAAACACTGAAATCAGTCAGTAACTCATTCGTGTCATTGAGGGTCCCCGAAGATGGAGTGATAATCCCTAGACAAGTTACCTTGCGGATTGAGTTACCAGGTGGCTTTGGTCTCAATCTGCATGAGGGGATTACAATAACTCGCGAAGCCCATGGTCGGCTCCCGAGTGAAGAACAGATCATGTTCGCTGGAGCCGGGCGACTCCCTCGAATCGAGGGAGCTGCAGGCCCGAAATTTACTAGAGCCACTGCTTGGGAATGTTCGTTTATTAACTTCGGAAGCGTAGGCACATTTACAGAGGTGGGGACATTGTTCAGTTCATATCCCCCATGCAAAAGAGGTCCGATCCCTAGACTCGACGCTTTGTGGGCGCAGCTGTTCACAATATTGACGTGTTGCCTCGCCGTCGTCGCAGTCTCAGGTTGTGGTAGTGCGGCCGGAAGCAGCACGACAGGCACGACCAACACGGGCACGGCGGGCACAGGGACGGCCGCGTCGGCGGCATTGAGTGCCCTTTCTTGCAGCAACGCGTCCATGACGGGACCGGGTAGCGATACATGCACGGTGACGTTGAGTTCGGCTGCCCAGAGCGGCGTGAGTGTGGGCCTGACCAGCAGCAGTGCGGCGGTCACGGTTCCTGCCACGGTGGCGGTTGCGGCCGATGGGACCAGCGCCGGGTTTACCGCCAGTGTATCGTCGGTGACCGCGGCTCAATCGGTGACCCTGACGGCTAGCACGGGCGGCATCTCCAAAACTTTCTCTCTGCAGGTTAATGTTGCAGGCACGACGGTACCCACGTTAACCATCAGCACGGCTAGTTTGGCGTTCGGTAATGTAACGGTAAATATTCCGTCAACGCTGCCGGTGACGTTAACCTCCGCGGGGACGGCGCCGGTGACTATCGACTCGGCAACATTGAGTGGGACGGGCTTCACGATGTCTGGAGCCACGTTCCCGGTCACTTTGAATCCGAGCTTGGCGCTAACGCTGGAGGTACAGTTCGATCCGACAACGGCGGGAGCCTTGACCGGGCAGCTGACCATCAAGAGCAACTCGTCGACTAACGGTACGGCGGTGATAGGCCTGAGTGGCACCGGAGCAAGCACAAGCGGTTCACATCAGGTGGCCCTGAGTTGGGATGCGCCCAGTAGCTCTTCTGATCCCGTAGTAGGCTATGACATCTATCGCTCGACGGGTGGCAGCTCTACCTATCAGCTGCTCGATTCTTCGGCTGACACCCAGGCAACCTATGTGGATACGAACGTTCAGGCCAGTGCGACATATGTTTACTACGTAACCAGTGTTGACTCCTCCGGCGTGCAAAGTACTGCGTCCAACCTGGTCACCGCGACGATTCCCTAGACTCATGGCAAAACGGCGGTCGTGGGCCGTCTGGCAGCATTACCCGCGCCACACACCTTCCGCAAAACCCGAGACCCGCGAGCAGGCTTGGAGATTTAAGCAAATTCAATATCAGCCAATCTCAGCGCTGTGGATAGCTTCGCGTATCCTTCAGGCATTTCCTGCACGCCGTTATTAGTCCACAGAGGTTACTTAAGGAACCTGTTGTTACTTCTGTACTGGTTCGCTCCACAACCATTACTAATTAGTGTGATTGAGGAGGAACCATCGTGGAGCGACAATCCAATGGCGTGGAAGAAATGCAATCTACCTCGTCAGGCTGTCCGCACGATCGAACGACCCGGCGGCTTCGATCCGAACCCGTATGAGGTTACTCCGACGTAAACGATGACCGGGTTCACGGCAGCCGGAGAGCTCCGCAGCCTCTAGATTTGACCGGTAATACTCTTACAATTCTTCTTTTTGTCTGCCTCTGGAAAACAAGCACGTTTACAGAGGGGTGACGCGTTGTTCAGTTCATACAGTGCCGGCGGCCGCGGTCCGATCCGCACACTCGACGTTTCGTACGCAAAGCTTTTTGTCACGCTGGCATGTTGCCTCATCATCGCCCTGGCAGGTTGCGGATTTTCGTCGAATTCTTCAAGTGCCGGGCCACTTAGCGTCTCACCTGGCTCCATCAGTTTTGGTGCCGTGCCGGTTGGGCAAACCGCCACCACACAAGTCCTCATTCTGAATGAGACTTCGGCCCCCGTCGCCGTATCACAGGTGAACGTTTCCGGACAAAATTTCTTTCTTAGCAGCCAGAGCAATCTTCCCACTACGATCAACGGCGGCTCTGTC
Organism: Acidobacteriaceae bacterium; assembly: GCA_049693715.1. GTDB lineage: Bacteria > Acidobacteriota > Terriglobia > Terriglobales > Acidobacteriaceae > PALSA-350. The sequence continues at coordinate 5,115 of JBAVQC010000348.1, forward strand.
GCCAACTTCCAGATTGGTTTCAAGCCTGGCAACAGTTCTAGCTATTCCGGACAATTCACCGTGATGGGTCCAGGCGGCAAGCAGATCTATGTCGGTACGATCAGCGGTCAAGGGGTCGGTGACAATGGCAATGCCAACAGTGCCACATCCATACTTACCGTCAGCGCAGCCAATCTGGCATTTGGCAATTTGACGGTTGGCACAGCATCCACGCAATCTGTGACGTTGGCCTCTACGGGGACAGCGCCAGTTACGATTAGTTCAGCCACGCTGAGCGGTACAGGCTTCACGCTATCAGGAGGCGCATTTCCGGACCAGCTGAAGCCCGGCCAGTCGTTGACGTTGAATGTGCAGTTCGATCCCACCATCGCAGGAGCGGCGTCGGGTCAGTTGACGATTCAAAGCGACTCAGTAACCAATAGCACAGCGGTAGTCAACCTGAGCGGCACGGGTATGCCGGTCGCCAGTCCGCAGCTGACGCTGAGCACGGCCAATCTGACGTTCGGCAATGTGACGGTGAACACGTCATCGAAACAGCCTGTGACCTTGACCTCCACCGGAACAGCGCCGGTCACGATCAACGCGGGAACACTGGCAGGCAATGGCTTTACCATGTCGGGCGCCACGTTCCCGGTCACCTTGAATCCGAGCCAGTCGGTGACCCTCAACGTACAGTTCGATCCAACTGCCAGCGGACCAGCGTCTGGGCAGTTGACGATCCTGAGCAACTCGTCGAGCAATAGCAACGCGGTGGTCAATCTGAGCGGCACCGGGAGTGCGGCCACAAGTCCGCAGTTGACGCTGAGCGCCGCGAGTTTGACGTTTGGCAATGTGACCGTGAATTCAGCCTCGACGCTACCCGAGACACTGACTTCTATGGGGACGGCGCCGGTCACGATCAACTCTGCGACGCCGAGTGGTACTGGCTTTGCGGTGTCCGGAGCCACGTTCCCAGTCACCTTGAATCCCGGTCAGTCCGTGACCCTCAAGGTACAGTGCGATCCCACCGCCCCAGGAGCGGCTTCTGGCCAGCTCACGATCCAGAGCAACTCGTCGACCAACGGTACGGCGGTAGTGAATCTTAGCGGTACGGGCACGACGGCCACAAGTCCGCAGTTGACGCTCAGTGCGGCGAGCCTGACGTTCGGCAATGTGACGGTGAACACAGCCTCGACCCAGCCCGTAACCTTGACCTCTACCGGAACAGCGCCGGTGACGATCAACTCGGCTGCATTGACGGGCACGGGCTTCACCATGTCGGGAGCCACGTTCCCGGTCACTTTGAATCCAAGCCAGTCGGTCACGTTGAATGTGCAGTTTGATCCCACTACCACGGGGGCGGCGTCCGGGCAGTTGACGATTCAAAGCGACTCGTCTACCAACAGCACGGCCGTAGTCAATCTGAGCGGAACGGGCACGGCAGCGACGAGTCCACAACTGACGCTGAGCGCGGCCAGCCTGACGTTCGGCGATGTGACGGTAAACTCGGCATCGACGCAGCCCGTGACGCTGACCTCTACCGGAACAGCGCCGGTGACCATTAATTCGGCCGCAACCAGTGGGACCGTGTTTACGGTCTCGGGAGCCACGTTCCCAGTTACCTTGAACCCCGGTCAGTCCGTGACCCTGAATGCGCAGTTCGAACCCACCGCCACTGGAGCGGCGACGGACCAGCTTACGATCCAGAGCGACTCGTCTACCAACAGCACTGCGGTTGTCAGTCTGAGCGGAACCGGCACGGCCGCCACGAGTCCGCAGTTGACGCTCAGCGCAGTCAGCCTGATTTTCGGCGATGTGACGCTGAACACGGCATCGACACAACCGGTGACGCTGACCTCTACCGGAACGGCGCCGGTAACCATCAACTCGGCGACGTTGACGGGAACTGGCTTCACGGTGTCGGGAGCTACCTTCCCGGTCACCTTTAATCCAGGGCAGTCCGTAACACTGAATGTGCAGTTCGATCCCACCACCACGGGTGCAGCTTCTGGACAACTGACGATCCAAAGTGATTCGTCCACTAACAGCACGGCGGTTGTCAATCTGAGCGGGACCGGTACGGCCACAGTGGTGCCGAATCCGCAATTGACCATCAGTCCTGCGAGCCTGGCATTTGGCAATGTGACGGTGAACACGGCATCGACGCTGCCGGTGACGTTGACCTCCACGGGGACGGCGCCGGTAACCATCAACTCAGCGACGCTGACTGGGACCGGCTTCACGATGTCGGCAGCGACATTCCCGGTGACCCTGAATCCGACCCAGTCGGTGACGCTGAATGTGCAGTTCGATCCAGCGACAGCGGGAGCGGCGACGGGTCAGCTGACCGTCCAGAGCAACTCGACGACCAACGGCACGGCGGTGATCGGCCTCACAGGCACAGGTACGGCGGTGCCAGGGGTATTGAGTGGGCTGTCTTGCACCAGCGCGTCGATGACGGGAGCGGGGAGCGATACGTGCACGGTGACGCTGAGCTCGGCTGCCGGCAGCGGCGGTGTGAGTGTAGGCCTGACCAGCAGCAGTGCTTCGGTCACGGTTCCTGCCACGGTGGTGGTTCCGGCCAATGCGACCAGCGCCGGGTTTACGGCGACGGTGTCGTCGGTGACGACGGCGCAATCGGTAACCCTGACGGCGAGTGCGGGTGGCGTTTCCAAGACCTTCGCACTGCAGCTGAATGCTGCGGTACCCACGTTGACCATTAGTCCGGCTAGTTTGGCATTTGGCAATGTGACGGTGAACACGGCATCGACGCTGCCGGTGACGTTGACCTCCACGGGGACGGCGCCGGTAACCATCAACTCAGCGACGCTGACTGGGACCGGCTTCACGATGTCGGGAGCGACATTCCCGGTGACCTTGAATCCGAGCCTGGCGATAACGCTGGACGTGCAGTTCGATCCAACGGCCACGGGGGCGGTGACGGGCCAGCTGACCATCCAGAGCAACTCGTCGACCAACGCCACGGTGATGGTCGGCCTGAGCGGCACAGGAAGCGCCTCGCATCAGGTGACCCTGACCTGGGATGCGCCTAGCAGTTCTACGGATCCGGTCGCCGGTTATCACGTCTATCGATCAACCGGTGGCAGCTCCGCGTATCAACTGCTGAACTCGTCGGCTGACACCCAGACGACCTATGTGGATACCAATGTTCAGAGTGGTACAACCTACGACTACATCGTAAAAAGTGTCGATGCCTCCGGGGTGGAAAGCACCGCGTCCAACGAGGCCACTGCGACCATACCCTAACACGGGGGGGATTGCTGGTTGTCAGTGGTCTGAGAGGCGCTTTGCTACAGAGAACTCGTGAGGCGCTACGTTCCGATTCGTCTAGTCACGGGGCCACCAGGAAAGCCACTTGCTGGTCGTATGCCTCTCCGTGTTGTAGTGACGATCATTTGATCCCTCATGGAAGCTGGCAGAAGCTTATCTGCTCTCTTGAGCCACTCGGCAGCCATCTCTTCCGCCTGGAGCCTTTGCTCGATCGTCATCGTACTTCCAACACTTTCGCTGGTCTGCGATATTTGTTGGCTAGCGATCAAATACCACTTGTAGGCTTGTGTGAGGTCCTTGTAATCAGCTTTTCGAGCCCAATGAAACCGAGCCAATTTGAGTTGTGCGATCGGCACGCCCTGTTCAGCAGCTCGTCGGCACCCAACCAGAGTCGAATCGTTCAGCAAACCATAATCCGCATAGTCCTTCTCAAGGCGATTTACCGTCGATTGCGATTGTCCATTCCGATTCAGGGTCACGGACAGAAGCTCAAGCCGACTGGAAACTCCGAGTTTTTCAAAGACCTTAAAAAGGTAATTCTTGACGGTGTGTTGGCTTAACCCTAAGCGTTCCGCGATCTTCCGATTTGACAAGCCTTGGGCAACGCTGTCCACGATCTCCATCTCTCGCTTGGACAGCTGCTCCATGCCCTGAGCATTGACTGCCGGAACACTCCGCGAAGAAACCAAGGCTTGAATCAGCAGGCCCAGTTGTTCGCTGTTAGCCCAGATCTGCCCCTGATGTACGCTTCTCACGCAGTTGCTCAAGGTCTCAACTGACTCCTGCCTGCTCAGCACTCCTCGGGCACCAGCTCGAAACGCCTCTACGACCGAACCATGTTTTGAGGAGTCAAGAAGCACGATCGCGCGGACGTTTGGGTGCAGCGCACACACCTCCCGCAAAACCTCAAACCCGCGGCCGGGCTTCTCGTCCAGTTCAGAACTGAGCAGAAGAACATCAATGTCGTGCAGGTGTCCTCGTGCAATCAATTCCTCCGAGTTCGAACCTATTACCTCGAACGCACCGTGACGTCTCAGTGCATCTGCCAACAACGAGGTGTGCAGCCTGGTATCGTCCGCTACCAGTACGCGGATGGCTGACTCCTGAGTTCCATCGAGCATTCCCTACTCCATTACAGCTTTTCCTGTTGACCCTGTGGAGGGAAGCAGGGGCTAACGAGCCACCGCTCATTCCCTTCGTTCGAGACGCCTAAAAGGTGCTCCAAGGCGCGTGGCTCTCTGCAGTCTTTCCCAGTTGCAAAGACGAGATGCTGCTGATATGGGCCTGTAGTCATATCCGCGGAGAGTCCACGGGGGGATCGGTTCAATATACACTTTGCGAACAGTTAACACAGTATTCTAGGGCATTTCCGTGGGAATACCCTAGCGAAGCCTTGTTTACAGAGCGGCTCACCGAAGAAGAGAGCGTTTGTCTATTGCAACGTTGCTCTCCACCCCCCACACGCAGAATGCAACCACACTCGTGCAAAGCGGAGCGAGTAGCTGCCGCAAAGTTAAATAAACCCACCAATATTGCTCTGGAAAGTACTAATGACCGCAGAAACGTCTTTGTTTGCCGTCGTTTTTTAACTATACCTTGGTCAGCCTGATGATAGGGCGGCAACCGACAAGTTCAGGAGAACGGTAGAGAGAATATTCTCCGATGTCAATGGGATATTTGGTAACCGGATAACTGCTTACCTTTGTCCTCTGGTAACCCGCGTTCCACGTCCAGGCTGGATTTAAATATGTCGCAATCGCTTGGCTCCAACGGGCTTCTCGTGTGCAGGAAAGGCAGTTCATTTTCGCTGACGACTGGGAAACGTTTCGCGCCTGGTTGAATCAGATGTTTCTCTGGAGCATTACTGGATGAGAATATCTCCTCGGAGTGGATAGTCCCCGACGATAGTGCACTGGAGGAGAAGTGCTTCGCTGAGATGTTGTACCTCTTGCAACGACTTGCATTGGGCTGTACGCTGAGTTTTCTTTACGTACCGACTTGGCCGAAGTTCCCCCACCGAGCCACTCAGCGTATTGTCGCCCAGCCTGAAGTTGTATCGCTCTAGGTTGGTTTACCAGTGCCGCCAAACGAGCTCTACGCGATGTTTAAAACAGCAACGATGAAACTAACTGCAATGGTCTAACGAATCCGATTAATGCAAGAACGCCGTATTGTGGACACTAGGTGAATAGCGATCGCACTCAGCCCAAGTAACCCGGTGCTATGTCCCGGGGGATTGCGGTGCGGCCGTGAGTGACGTCGGCTTTTCTGCTTTGCACGTTGAAGGTCATTCGCTATGTTGAATTTTGAAGGGTCACTGCGAAATGTGACTCATAGGGCGAAGCCAGGTATATGCACAACAGGAATTCTGGGCGTTGCGGTTAGTAAATGAGCCCGGCAGCAGGACAACTATAACTATCCAATGTTTGTCCACGGGATCCCCCAGATTTCCAGACCGGAAACCTTCCCCAAATACCATTCGATACGATTACGGGCAACCAGTGAGGTTGCAGAGGGGCGAAGCTTTGGAAACCGGCAATCAGGCGTGGCAGTCTCCAGATCCACCAGCAATGATTGAGCAAAATAGTGAGAGCTGGTATGCAGTGCATACCAGGGCGCGGCACGAAAAAGCCGTGGCTCACCGCCTCTGCGAAAGGGGCGTAACAACCTTCTTGCCGACGTTTACTGAGGTGCATCGCTGGAACGACCGAAGAAAAACTATAGAATTGCCATTGTTCAGCTGTTATTTGTTCGTCAAGCTGATGCCTCGCAACGAGGAGCGGCAGCGTGTACTTCGGACTGACAGTGTGCTGGGCCTGGTCGGGACGCAGGGAGTAGGCACGCCTATTCCCAACGAGCAAATCGATGCCGTTCGAATGCTGGTCAACGAGCGACTTCCTTGTTGCGCCCATCCATTTCTCAAGACTGGACAACGCGTGCGGATCCGGGGGGGCGCCCTGGAGGGCTTAGAGGGAATTTTCCTGTCTCGGCACGGGGAACGGCGGCTGATCATATCCGTGGATGCGATGCAGAGATCTTTGGCGATTCAGGTAGAAGGGTACGAGGTGGAACCAATTTAGCCAGGACTCTTACGAATTGGGTCTGGGGGCTGCGACTGCGCCGCTGAACCATGGCCGCTCCATCGTTCCCCCGACTCCTCGCCAGGTTTCAGGATTCAATCTGCGCAACAATCGGTCAGCCGCGCCCGAATTTGGCTTGGGTGGCCTAGAGCTTTCACGGGTCTTGTCTGCTTTGTTTGTGTTGAGAATTGCGGCTAGAACCTCCCCTCGCCGCTCGTTGCCCCTATGAGCCAACCCCCGGTAGGAAAAGTGATCGATACAGCGAGACTGCTATTCGTCAGCCGCGACTCTGTTTTTGTTCGCACGCTCTGGTCGATGGGGGAATCGAGCTCCTGGCAGCTTGAAATCGTCGGCAACGTGTGGGAGGCGATGGAGCGCGTCCAATCCGGGGTAACGCCGGATCTGCTCTTGCTGGACCTCCCTCAGGGCGATGCCGATGGGTTGCACATCTTGCGCTGGCTGCGCCGACTCCGTCCCGCGTTGCCGATTATCTTGATCGGTCACGCCGGCGATGTTCGCAAGAGACAAGAAGTAATTCGCCTGGGCGCACGGGATTACCTCGTAAGGCCCCTCGACGACCATCGACTCGCAACGGTTATCCGCAGCCACCTATCCGGTGTTTGTGAATCCATCGAGGCGGATATCACTAGCGAGGATATTGAGGTGATCAGCGATGACACGTTCTTCATCGGGATCAGCCCGATCATGCGCAAGCTCCGTGCCCAGGC
>JBAVQC010000349.1:0-17877 GCA_049693715.1 Acidobacteriaceae bacterium
GCGCAACTATTTCGCCAGGCTCAACGATGCCGGGGACTTCACCGTGCAGGTACCTCCGGGGGAATACCAGCTCATCGGACAAATTCCGCAGATGTACGTTGCCAGCGTTACCTCCCCTGACACGCTGGTGAAGGGCCGCATGGTGAAGGTGAAGGCGGGCTCGGTAGCTAAGCTTGAGATCGTGATGGGCAATGGGTACGGTCAGGTCGAAGGGGTGGTGGAACGCGGTGGCCACCCGGCGAGTGGGGTCCTGGTTCTGCTCGCGCCAGAGGATGCGAAGGACAACCAGATTCTCTTCCGGCGCGACCAGAGCGATTCCGATGGCACCTTCTCGTTGTCCGATATCATTCCAGGACGCTACCGGCTGCTGGCGATCGAGGAAGGCTGGGAGGTGGACTGGGCCGATCCCAACGTGCTTGCCGCATACCTGAAGAAGAGTATTACGGTCCAGGTGCATGCCCACGACAAACTCCAGCAAATGGTGGAAGCGCAGGACCGTTAGAAGTTGCGCAAACCGGCCACCTGAAAGGTGCTTATGAACGAAGCTCTTCACACCGCGGTGTGTATTGTGGGCGGAGGACCCGCCGGCATCGTTCTCGGTCTCCTCCTTGCGCGCCAGGGCATTGAGGTGACCGTGCTCGAAAAGCACAAGGACTTCAATCGCGACTTCCGCGGCGACACCATTCACGGCGCTACGCTCCGCGTGATGCAGGAGCTTGGCCTGCTCGACGCGCTGCTCCAGGTTCAGCATGAGCAGTTTGATCATGCGTTTGCCTCACTCGGCGGCCGCAGCTATCTGATCGCAGACTTTACTGCCCTTCCCCCGCCCACCAACTTCATCGCCCTGATGCCGCAGTGGGATCTGCTCGACTTCCTGTCCGCCGAGGTGCGCAAGTATCCGAATGCCCGCATCCTCATGGAGCACAAAGTCACTGGTCTGCTCACAGATCCGCAGACCGGCCATATTGCCGGCGCCCGCGCCGAAAGTCCCGCCGGCCCGGTCGAGATTAGAGCGCCGCTCACGGTTGGGTGTGACGGCCGTCACGCCACCACGACCGACGCCGCGCGCTTCCAGCGCATTGAGCATGGGGTTCCCATCGATGCTCTCTGGCTGCGCCTGTCGCGCCGTTCCGACGATCCGGAGACAGCTCTTGGAAATCTGAACTTTGGCCGCATGATCGTCATGATCAATCGCAAAGACTATTTTCAGTGCGGCTACCTCATCCGCAAGGGCAGCCTCGAAACCCACATCAAACCTGGTGGATTAGAGGCCTTTCGGCACAATCTGGCAACACTGGTTCCCTTCCTCGGTATTGCCGGCCCCGACGGTAAATCCCGCACTGACGAGATCCAGTCGTGGGATCAGGTCTCGCTGCTTTCAGTCCAGGTCAACCGCCTGCGCCGCTGGTATCTTCCCGGCCTGCTCTGCATTGGCGACGCGGCGCATGCCATGTCTCCGGTCGGCGGCATCGGCATCAATCTCGCGATTCAGGATGCGGTGGCTGCTGCGCGCATCCTCGCTCCTGTACTGCGCACGACCCACCCAGGGGATTCGCCTGTGAGTGAAGGCCGGCTCGCCCGCGTTCAACGCCGCCGCGAGTTGCCCACGCGTATCACGCAGACCTTCCAGACAACCGTCCACGGCTTCCTCGATCGTTATCTTGGCCGGCCTGGACCGCTCAAAGCTCCCCTGCTGCTCCGCGTGCTCAGCCGCAGCCGGCTTTTCCATCGGGCCACGGCCCGCTTCATCGGCCTGGGGGTTCTCCCCGAACACATTCGTTAACCCACATTCTTCACGAGCGGCGGGCACGGGGGATGAGATGGCGTATTGGTGTTGGATCATTCAGTATCATGGGAGAGCCGGCCGGATACCTGGACCTGAATTGAGAGCGCTTTGAAGAAAAAGAAGGATTCGCCTGAAGCCACCCCGGATCAAGCGCGATCACGCCGGAGTCGCGGAAGGACAATCCCCCGGAGTCTGGTTGAAGCAAGTGAGGCTCAGGAGGCGGCACTTCTCGCGCGCGAACTCCGCACCTCGCAAACGCAGCAGGAACTTGCCGTGATTGTGGTGGTGGAGTTCACGGGAGAACTTCGCAAGCGCAAGCAGCTTACCGCATCGGCTCGACTTGCCCGCACCGCGGCCGCGGTCGTAGCGGGCGAAGTGGACCTCCCGGATCATGCCGGCCCCGCGCTGGACTTCGACGCCAGCCGCGCAGAGTTTGAGGAACTGGCCCGATCCGCAGGTGCGGCCATTGCTACGACGCTGGTGCAGCGCCGGCAGTGGCCCGATCCCTCCAGCCTCGTCGGCCAGGGCAAACTGGACGAAATTGTGGGAGCTGTGGCGAGCACCAACGCGTCGCTTGTCCTCTTCGACCACGACCTCACGCCATCGCAGCTGCGCAACATCGAAGCCCGGTTACCCTGCCACGTAATCGACCGTTCGCAGCTCATCCTCGACATCTTCGCGCGCCATGCCAGGACCCGCGAAGGTCAGTTGCAGGTAGAGCTCGCGCAGCTCGAATACCAGCTGCCGCGCCTCGCCAAACGCGGCCGCGCCATGTCGCAGCTGGGCGGAGGCATCGGAACACGTGGCCCGGGCGAAACGCAACTCGAGACCGATCGCCGCAAGATCAACCTGCGCATCAACGAGATCAAGACCCAGCTCCAGGCGGTCCGGCGCATCCGTCATCAGCAGCGGCAGCGCCGGGAGGCAGTTCCGGTCCCGGTGGTCGCGATCGTCGGTTACACGAATGCAGGGAAAAGCACTCTCTTCAATGCGCTCACCGAGGCCGGCGTGCTTGAATCGCCCCGTATGTTCGCTACGCTCGACCCCAAACTCCGGCGGCTGCAACTTCCCTCCCGGCGCAAGATCCTGCTGTCCGATACTGTCGGCTTCATCCGTAATCTTCCCCACACTCTGGTTACGAGCTTCCGCGCCACACTGGAAGAGGTGGAGCGAGCCGAAGTTCTTCTCCACGTGCAGGACGCAGCCAGCCCTATGCGCGACGAGCAGAAGACTCAGGTGGAAAAAGTGCTGGCCGACCTTGCAGTCTCGAGCAAGCCGGTCATCCATGTCTTGAACAAGATCGATCTCGTCTCGCCCGAGGGCCTTGTCCAGGTCTCGAGCGATCACGAAGCAATTCCCGTCTCCGCACTGGAGCGCACCGGCCTTGACCAACTCGTGATGGCCATCGATGCCGCGCTTGTGGCCGACCCGCTCGTGGAATCAAGCTTTCGGGTTCCGCAATCGGAAGGATCTATTCTCGCGTCGCTCGAAGGGGGAGCGATTATTGAAGAAAAACGCTTTGAAGGAAATCTCGTGTTTCTACGAGCCCGCGGGCCCGCTTCGCTTCTTAACCGGTACCGGCGTTTTCGCGAGAAGGCGGCAGGAACGGGTAACTTGTCACAGCATTAGTACTCATCAGCGGCGTAGCAGGTTCTATTACGCATTCCATAACGCTCTACATAAGCGTCGCCCCAGAACAATAGGAGGCCGTCGGCCGAGCATCGTTTTCCGTTCACAAGTTTTCGTGGTCGACGGGACTGGCACTTTCATCGTTGCACATCGAAGCCAGCACGGAATCAGCTTCGAGGCTTCACCAAGTGTCAGCTCCGGCTGTCCGCGAAACCCGCATTCACCCCGCGGCCGGGTCGTGGAGGTTTAGCGACGGAAACAGTTTCCGGTAGAAGCCCCGATCACGCGAAACCAGGCGCGTTGCCTGCTTCTGGGCGTGAGCGCCAATGAGAAAGTCCGCCAGGATTCTGGTCCGTCCTCCGCCCTGTTGCCGGTACGTCCGCCAGGCACGGCTCGCAAAGAAATGCGCTTCGCGGGTTAAAGCCTGCACGCGGATCTCGTTGCTTTCGAGGAAACTGTCACACTCGCGCCTGGTATCGAAATGAATGCAAAGTTCGGCGTACACAATGTCGCTGACCACGAGGGAGCCATCCATCGCAGCATCTTGAAGTGCGTTGGCCGATGCTTCATAGAAATTCTCATTGGGCACCAGAATGTCGAGCAGTATATTGGTGTCAATCGCTGTGATCATCGGCCGCGGACGTCGTCAATGAACTTGTCCACAGAGGAGTAGCCGAGCTTTCCGAACGCCTCTCCACAACGCCCTTTCCACTTCGCGAGGTTCAGCTTCTTTGGCGCCTTCTTGAGTACGATGGAGCCACCGACCACGCGGAACTCGACTTCCGTCTCCGGCCCGAGACCGAATTGTTCGCGAATCTGCTTTGGTATCGTCACCTGCCCCCGCTCACCAATTTTCATACATCCAAGTATGAATTCCATTTCATACCAAAGTCAAGATGTAGGCCGTTTCTTACCGGATCAGTCGTCTGAGGCGAGCCTTCCCATCGATTTGGGGATTCGGTTCTGTCATAAGATCACAGAATTTACACTCCGCTGGGGTATGATTGCGCACGGCGTTGCTATGTTGGGATGGGACATCAGCTTCATGCGGCTGGGGCTTCCGGGACTCTTGCTCTGGCTCAGTCTTGTTAGCGCGGGCCTTGCCCAGGATGCCACCTCAGCCCTGAAGCAGGCCGACACTGCCTACCGCGCAGGGTCCGTCGCTCTCTCCAAAAACGACTATCAAACGGCTCTGGCCGATTTCGAGAAGGTCGTCCGCCTTGTTCCCAACGCGGAACAGGGATATCGCGCCCTGGGACTGGTACTGCTGCGCATGGGCAAGAACCAGGAAAGCGTACCGAATTTTGAGAAGGCGCTCTCCTTGAAGCCCAACGACGGGGACGCGCAATTGGGTCTGGCGATCGCCTACGACGGGCTGCATGACGCGGCAAAAGAACTCATACTGCTCAAAAAACTCGATGCCACTGCGCTAGCTCAGAAGCGTGCTCTGCCGGCCGACATCGAAGCCATGTACGCCCGAGCGCTGGCGGCGACGCACCAACTTCCCGCTGCAGTCACCCGCATGAAGCAGGCGGTCGCTGCCGATCCCCGCAATACCCGCTCTCTCGATGATCTTGGGTCGCTCTATGCCATGCAGAAAGACTGGCCGAACGCGGAAAAGAGCTTCCACGCCGCGATCGCTGCAAATCCCTCTCTCCCCTCGGCTCACCTGCACCTGGCGATAGCTTTACAGGCCGAGCAACACCCCGGTGCAGCAGAGGAACTCCACCAGGCCTACCAGCTCGACCCCGACAACCCTGTCATCAATCTGGAGTTAGGCCGTCTGCTCGCCGCGAACGGCGATGATCAGCAGGCGATGCCGCTGCTTGAGCACGCTTACGCGCTCATGCCGCAATCCGCCGATGCCGCCTACCAGCTGGGCCTCGCGTTACAGCGCTCGAATCAGATGTCCGAAGCTATACCGCTGTTTCAAAGTGCCGCTGCCGCCGATCCCCGCAACCCGGATATCCTGTCAAATCTCGGCATGGCCCTGTGCGAGCAGCAGAAAGCCACGCAGGCAGTACCGCTTCTGCAAAAGGCCGTTCAGCTTGCTCCGGAGAAGCCCATCGCGCACCAGAATCTGGCTGCGGCCTACATTCAGCTCAGTCAATTCGATGATGCCGTCTCTGAGCTCGAAACCGCCCTTAAGCTATCGCCGGACTCACCGGAGCTTCACTACAATCTCGGCCTGGCTTTCAAGATGCAGGACAACATCGCGGCTGCGATTCCCGAGCTTGAAACTGCGCAGCGGCTGGCCCCGAACATGTCCGAGCCCCCGTATGTCCTCGGCATCTTGCACATGCAAGCGGGGAAATACGCCGATGCAGCCCGGGAGCTCAGTACTTCGCTCAAACTGCAGCCCGAAAACGGCGATGGTTGGGCGACGCTAGGAAGTGTTTATAACCATCTGGATCAACTTGACCAGGCAACCGCCGCTCTCGATCAGGCTATCCGGCGTCTGCCCCAGCAGCCCGATCCTCGTCTAACTTTGGCCGCCGTTCTGGCCAAGCAGAACAAGCCCGAGGACGCCAAAGCTGAGCGCGCCCTGGCCGCCGAGTTGATGCGTGCCAACATGAATCGGCAGCGCGCCGAAGTCGCCTCCAATTCCGGAACCTCGCTACTGCAGAACGGAAAGGTCGCGGAGGCCATCGTGGAATTTGAGAACGCCATCAGCTTTGACCCGGGTTACGCTGAAGCGCACCTCGGCCTCGCCGACGCGTTCGACCGCCAGGGCAAAGCACCCGATGCAGCCGTAGAGCGGCAAAAGGCAGCCTCTCTCCACCCCAACCCCCACCCCAAACCATAGACCCTGAAGTGACCTGGACGTCATGACACCCCCCCCGCAAGCCCCTATACAGCCGCTTTTGAACAGGCTTATATTTGTATCGTTGATGAGAGCTTCGGGACCAAGCAACATCATGGGCTTATGAGTATCCTGGCACGGCGTTTTTTTCTTTCGTCAGCGATCGTTTTGATCGCAGCCGTGTGTTGCGTCGGCACCATCCGGGGCAGAGAAGACGCGCGCGCGGTGGCCGCAAACGACCGCAAGGTCTACGCCGACAAAGTCCGGGCAACCTATAGCTTTCCCTTCGGCGAAAACGATATTTCGTCACCCGGCAACGCAGCGGTCGAAGGCAACAACTTCCTCCCGGCAAGTGCCTTTCCCGATGCGAATTACTGCGGGCACTGCCACCAGGAGGCCTATCACCAGTGGCGCCAGGCGCTGCACTCCAACTCCTTCCGCACCCCGTTCTACCGCACCAGCGTCAATATCCTTCTGCGCACCAAAGGGATCGAATTCACTCGCCATTGCGATAGTTGCCACAATCCTATCGGCGTTTTGGCCGGCGCGCTCACCACCAATTCGACCATGGACCGCTCCTTCGACCGCGACGGCCTGACCTGTACCACCTGCCACTCCATCCAGAGCGTGAAGACGAAGCTGGGCAACGGCAGTTTTGTCATGGCCGTACCAGCCGTCATGGTCGATGAACAGGGAAACCGAATTCCCGGCCTGATGCCGGATGCGGAGATCCTCGCGCACCCCGACCGCCACTCCAAAGCGGTGATGCAAGACATCTACCACACTGCCGAGTTTTGCTCTGCCTGTCACAAGGCGAATCTGCCGCCGCCGCTGAACGGCTACAAGTGGATCCGCGCCTTTAGCGCCTTTGACGACTGGCAGAACTCGAAATTTTCGCAACAGAACCCACTCACCTTCTACACTGCGGATTTCAAATCCTGCCAGGCATGCCACATGACGCGGGAATCGATCGAGTTAGCTGATCCTGGAGCCAAACACGGCACGCTCGCATCGCACCGCTGGATGGCCGGCAACACCGCAGTTCCGTTCTACTATGGTTACGACGAACAAATGCAGAAGACGCTTCAATTCCTCAAGAGCGGCGACTACTTAAATGTCGACATATTCGCGCTCAAGCTAGGGGAGAGTGACCAACTCATCGCCCCGCTGGGGAGCACTCCCTTTACTCTGAAGCCCGCGCAATCGGTCGAGGCCTACGTCGTGGTCCAGAACAGGAACATCGGCCACTCCCTCATACCGGAAGTTCGCGACCTTTATGAAGCATGGGTGCAGTTCACCGTCAAGGACGCATCCGGCGCCAAAATTTACGAGAGCGGCTACCTCAAGCCGGACGGAACGCTGGAACCGGGGGCGCACAGCTTCACCAATCGCCCGGTCGATGTCACCGGCGACTTCGTAGATAACCACAAGGTCTGGACCATCCATTCCATGGCCTACGACAACACCATCCAGGCAGGCCGCTCGGCCCTGGTCCGCTACGAGTTCAAACTACCGGGTGAGTTGAAGGGCCCGGTCACCCTTACGGCTAAGGTCAACTATCGTCATCTTCGCCAGAGCTACCTGAACAACGTGCTTGGTCCGGATCATCCTGCCTATCCCGTGGTCGAGCTTGCCTCGCGCAGCCGGACGCTTACCCTGGGTGAGAATGCCCCAGAGCCCGCACTACCCACCGACAACGCGGAGTGGATGCGCTGGAACAACCTCGGCATCGCCTACATTGACCAACAGCAGTACGATGACGCCTTGCACTCCTTTGAGCAGGTGGTCCGCCTGCGGCCCGACTACAAAGACGGTTACATTAATCTCGGCGTCGCGTTGATTGAGTGGGAGAAATACGCCGAAGCGCGTGAGCCGCTGGAGAAGGCGCTAGCCCTCAAACCCGGCGACGCGCGTGCTCTCTACTACCTGGCGCTGGTGGAGCGCAGGCAGCGTCATTCCGAAGCCGAGATCGCCGACCTCGAAAAAGTGATCGCGCAGTATCCCAATTCCCGTGATGCCCGGCGCGAGCTTGGCATCTCGTATTATCAGCAGCACCGCGCCGCGGACGCCGTGGAGCAATTCAAAGCACTGCAGCAGATCGATCCTGACGATGTTGCCGCGCATTACAACCTGGCCATTCTCTATCGCAGAATGGGGGACAAGCAGCAGGCGGCGAAAGAAGCAGCGCTTTACGCCATGAAACGCATCGACCCAGCCGCGCCCACCTACTCCCTGGACTTTCTGCGCAAACATCCTGAGATCTCGAACGAAAGCGTCCCCTGGCACAAGCATTCCAATCTTTCGCCGGCCCCTGCCAAGCCGGCCCCAGGCCAATGAATCGTCGTCGATTTATCCGTTCCCTCAGCCGCACCGCCCTGGTTCTACCCTTTGCCGACATCATGGCCCTGGCTGCGCCGCCGCAACAAAAGATCGGCCCGCAGGAACGAAGCTACGATGCAAAGCCCGCTCCTCCACCGCCTGGGCCCAAATCACCGCTTGAGGGAACGCCTCTGGGGGTCAGCTTCACCGACGTTGTCCATGAGGCCGGCCTGGCGGTGACCACTATCTACGGAGGAGAGAAGACGAACAAATATTTGCTTGAAACGACAGGCTGTGGACTCGCCTTCTACGACTACGACGCGGACGGCTGGCTCGATCTCTTCCTGGTCAATGGCTGGAGGCTGGAAGGGTTTCCCTCAGGCCAGGAACCCCGCTGTCATCTCTTTAAGAACAACCGCGATGGCACATTCACCGATGTGACGGCCGGTTCCGGGCTCGCGCACAAGACTGGGTGGGGCCAGGCTTGTTGTGTTGGCGATTACAACAACGATGGCCACGACGATCTGTTTGTGACGTATTACGGCCAGAATGCCCTTTACCGGAACAACGGTAACGGCACTTTTACCGACGTCACCCAGCCGGCCGGGCTTATCCAGCCCGGGCCTAAGACACGCTGGAATACCGGCTGCACCTTCGTCGACTACGACCGCGACGGCCATCTGGACCTGTTCGTCGCCAACTATGTCGATTTCGATTTAGCGACCGCTCCCAAACCCGAGGATGGGCCCTGCACTTACAAAGGGATCCTCGTTGCCTGCGGACCACCGGGTCTGCCGGGTGGACGCAACCTCCTCTACCACAACAACGGTGACGGAACCTTCTCTGACGTGAGCCAGAAATCCGGCATGTGGACTGCCATTGGCACCTATGGCCTCAGCGTGGCGGCGTCGGACCTGGACAACGACGGCTGGCCTGATATCTACGTCGCTAATGATTCCGCGCCTGCAACCCTTTATCTGAATCAGAAAGACGGAACCTTCCGCGACGTGGCCATCGAAAGCGGCGCTGCACTTTCCGCCGAGGCCAAGCCGCAAGCAGGCATGGGTGTCTCCATCGGAGACTACAACCGCGACGGCGCGCTCGATGTGGTTAAAACCAACTTCGCCGGCGACACTGACTCGCTTTACACCAACCTCGGCGATGCCAACTTTGAAGACCGCACTTATCCCGGTGGTCTGGGCGTCAACACCCGTCTGCTCGGCTGGGGCGTTGGCTTCTTCGATATGGACAACGACGGCTGGCTGGACCTGCTCATGTCGAACGGCCACGTCTATCCCGAGGTTGCCAACGCCAAGACCGATCTTAAGTATGCCGAGCATAAGTACCTCTACCGCAATCTGCGCAACGGCCGTTTTGAAGAAGTCACCGGCCAGGGGGGGCCCGGTATCCTGGAAAACGCTCCCGCACGCGGTTGCGCCTTTGGCGACTACGACAACGATGGCAACATGGATGTTGCAGTCAACTGCATCAATTCCATTCCCCAGCTACTACACTGCACTTCCACGTTGCATCGCAACTGGATCAAGATCAAGTTAGTCGGAACTAAGTCGAACCGCACCGGCATCGGCAGTCGTGTCATCGTTACCGCGAAAAACACCCCCGGCGGGGAAAAACCGCTGGCGCAGGTGGAAGAGCTCCGCAGCGGCGGAAGTTATTTCTCGCAAAACGACCTCCGCATGCATTTCGGTTTAGATCAAGCCACCAAGGTAGACTTAGTCGAAGTCCGATGGCTTAGCGGGCAGATCGACCAGTACAAGAACCTCGACGTTAACCAGCTATACGTCCTCGAGGAAGGCGGCAAGATCATCAAATCAGGCCCGCTGCCGCGAGGGAATCATAACCGGGGACGGAATGCCTGATCTTACGCGGTCTGTCATGAGCGCCCGAGGCAGGAGTCGTCGCGGGGCGGAGTATTATCCTCAGGCATTGCCGTGTCCCTGGTTCGCCGAGCGCCGATCATTGACCGGGTGAAGCATGCCTGTCCAGGGTCTCACCGATGCTTTCGAGCAACCCGTTCACTTGCCCGTCGATGCTGTCCGTTTCACGGAGAATGAGCACGTAGTGATCCATATAGACTGGGACCCCGTTCAGCGGAACAGCCAGCGCCACCGCTATCACGGAAGCGTCGCTGCGTCCCTCAGCATTGACGAGCTTTACGGTTGTGAAATAGAGGCCCAGATGGGCATCGGTCATCTTGTCAACGATGCATCCCTGATGTTGCCTCACCGCTGATTTGAGACCGTAAAGAAACAAATTCACTGTATCCGTGGGAGTGCCGTCACCCGGGGCTTGCGGTACTTGAATGTACATCGGTAATTTACAGGCAACCTTCGCTTCGCCAGACGCGGCGCCCACCATCAGAACTGAAAACAGCAAAGCAATCGCTCTCACAGTGGCTCCCAGGACAGACCGTCCTATGATCCTAGAGGAGGAGGCCGCTCCCCCGCCTGCACCAAAAGAGGCAGTGTCTGTGGTTTATTTGTAATCTTCGCGGTTTTGGGTGCCCTCTATCTGCCGACGCGATCTCGCTTTCACAGTGGTATATCGATCGGGAGTTCCCGGCAAACTGGCTAAAGAAGCACGCAAGATCGTCGCAGGAGGTGTGTACTACGCAGGAACCTGGTTAAGTAACGGGCGGCACACAATTGGCCCCAACCGGAATGGCAGAAGTGCATGAAGGCAAACAACTTGCCGCACCGGCTGGAAGTTTTGCGCCGGTCTCCCGCAGTCAACTTCTCTAGTTCCTCAGACTGGAGATGCGCGTGGTTTTTCGTTTCTCTAACACGAAAGATGCACTATCATCCCTGAAAAAGATCTTGCTACTGTTTCATTTTCGGTGGGCCGAGGGGAGAGAGGCAGGCAGCTTCCTGGTGAGGAAGATCAAGCCCGCCCGAGGACTTCACCAGCGACAACAAATCCATGGGGAGCGGATTGCTAAAGATAGGTCCGCTGCTCGATTCAATTTCAAGGTACAGGGAGGACAGTCCATTGAAAACAATACCTGGTCCGGGGATGATCGCCGGGCTCTTTTTGCTGTGTGCGCTATCCGCGACTGGTCAAACACAGGGCTCCGCGCTGAGGGGGTCTTCAGCACTTCCGACCTCAGTTCACAGCGCGCTTGAGAACACAACAAATCATTATGATTATGATTTCATTGCCAAGGACTACGTATGGAGCAATAAGCCACTGAAAGCAACTGCCGTTAAGGTCTGCCAGACCATGAAGGACCACGCCTTCTCCGAAACTTCCTATGGGATCAACGGAGACGAGGACTGGAACGACTGCCTTAACACTCAGATCCGCAGTATTGGCTACCTGCGCTGGTTGCGGAACGACGGCTTTAAGCCCAACCCCAAAAACCGTACGAACGCTCAGGAGTATTTGAAGAAGTATTACACCATGGGTCCTTGGGGGAGCTATTCCTTTGCCCAGCTGAGCCAGGCGGTAAAAGCCACAACAGGCAAAACGACTCCCTAGCTGTTCAATCCTATCTGCCGCGATCATCGCTGCTGGCCGTGCAGGGGAAACGCGGAGATTTCGTGTCCCGGCGTGCCGTGGAGGGGTCTGCAGTTCCGCGGACCTCTCCTGGAAATGCGGAATACCCTTCACGGTCACCTACTGTTTGAAAACCTGCGTCATGAGCTGCACCTGAATCTGGTCCAGCTGCTTGACCGTCGCCTCCAAAGCCTCCCGGTCTTCATACGAAGCTGCGCCGAGGATGTCCGTTAGGCGAAAGGTGGTGCGCTGTATGAGTATTTCGGCGTCTTTTAGCTTCTTACTGTCGACTGCAACACCGATATGGATTTTCTCTGCATACTGTTGCACCATCTTGAGGGTCTCCAAAGCCTGCTGGGACTCACCGGAATGGAACTGTTGGCCGGCCAGGTCTGTCATGTGGCTGACGAGTTTGGCGTAGAGAAAACATCTGTTCCCCGGCGGGGCCTGATCCGCCTTGGCTTCAAGCGCGGCCAAGGCAGTGGGATTGTCGTCGAGGTCCAAGGCTGGAGCATAGGGACAAGCGAACGACAAGATGAATGTAACCAGGGTCGTGGCCATCAAGCGCATAAGGTTCCCCCAAAGGGGGCTTCCACCATCTGCCCCCGGGGTAGCGGGCCCGCGGGCGTGTGCACTCGCCGCTCTTTGTGATATTTGCATGGAGGCAGATGCAGCATGGATGATTGCTCCCTTTATTGAGAGTTACGATGCGCAGAAAGGTTACGCAATTTGTCATAGCCGTCAACATGTGCGACCTGGCGCGGTGTAGCTGTGCACAACGTGCAGGTGAGTCTGTAACCTGCAGGCCACAGAAGCGTCTCACCAAACGTCGCCTACAAAATCCAAAGAAGGATTCCGGCCGTCATGACCTCGAATGTTCGCAGTACCCTCCTCAAGGCTGTTCTTGCGATGACCTTTCCTTGCATGATTGCGGTTTTGCCGTCAGTCGCGGCTGAGCCCGCCTTTCATGTGAACAAGAGTCTGTACTCCGAAAGCGCTAACCCTGCTGCGGATATTGAGGCCGCCGAGAGAATCGCCCGCCACGACCACAAACGTATACTTCTGGACTTCGGCGGGAACTGGTGTGGGGACTGCCAGGTGCTGGACTTCTACTACCATCAGGCGCCCAATGCCGAGCTCCTCGCCAAGTACTACATCGTGGTTCATATTGACATCGGCCACCTCGACCATAACGTGAACATCGCAAACCGGTACCGTGTACCGATCGGCAAGGGTGTACCGGCTCTCGCCGTTTTGGACGCGAGTGGCAAACTCCTCTACTCCGAGATTGCGAAAGAGTTTGAACACACTAGCCCGGAAGCCATCACCGCGTTCCTCAAGCGCTGGAAAGCCTGAACAGTCTTAAGTCTTGCATCGACTTCGTAACAACCTGGGGACAACAACCTGGGGACCAGCAAGGTAGGGGTGCATCAGGGAATCCCCTAGGGAGCCATCGTGGTTTTTTCTAACCTGAAATCAGGTGGCACCCGCTTGCGCGTCTGTACGAAGGGGCGTATACGGACCGATAGTTTAGATAATCCGGTAAGCCGCCTCGTGAAGGCGACATATATTCGTAACTACGGTTGCATCTTTATGCCTGCCAAAGGCTGCCTGATTCGATTCAAACCATCGAATCTGACCACCGACCTCGTGGTGGCCTCGAGTGCCGAGATCCACGGTGAGCATCTTGTCTTCCTCCGCGCGGATGGAAGCCTTGCTGCACTGTTCTTCCTGGATGTTGTCGAAAGCTGGTCAGAGATCAACTTTCAGAGCAACTAGGCCTCGTTCAAAGGAACGGAGGATCAATACTTCTCCTTCGCTGCTCTGATGGCAGTCACCACTGCGCTCGCGCAAGCACGCTACCCTGTCAAGTTTGTTGATACGACGAGGGAAGCAAGGGCTATCATGATCCCGTCGCGCAATCTGCACAAAAGAATTGGAGAAAATCATGGCTGAACCGGCCGGCACGCCGCCATCCCTGCCGTCGAGCTTTCGAGGGAAAACAATGCACCGCCCAGAAGGCGCGGAGATCTTCGTGCGTTCCGCGGGAAGCGGCCCGGTCGCTGTCCTGTTGCACGGATACGCGGAGAACAGCGACACCTGGGCTCCGCTGGCAGCCGATCTGGTGAAAGACCACACCGTCGTCGTACCCGATCTCCGTGGCATTGGGCGCTCGTCGAAGCCGGCAGGCGGCTATGACAAGAAGACGCAGGCTGGTGACATCCGCGCCGTTGTGACAGCGCTCGGACACGACGAAACCGCCGTCGTCGCGCACGACATCGGAAACATGGTGGCCTACGCCTACGCCGCGATTTATCCCGACAAGGTCGAGCGGCTGGTGGTCATGGATGCTCCTATTCCGGGAATCGAGCCGTGGAATGAGATTCTACTCAACCCCGGCGTCTGGCACTTCAACTTTCGCGGGCCGGATGCGGAACGACTGGTGGAGGGCCGCGAGCGCACCTACCTTGATCGCATATGGAACGATTTCACCGGCGATCCGGGGAAACCGGACGACGCCACGAGAAACTTCTTCACGGCTACCTATGCGCAGGCGGGAGGAATGAGGGCGGGGTTTGCCCAGTTTGCCGCGTTCGCCCAAGACGCGAAGAACAACAAATTATTCCAACAGGTGAAGCTGCCGATGCCGGTGCTCGCCGTCGGAGGAGAAAAGTCCTTCGGCCCGTTGCAGGCCGTGATCATGCGTCATGTGGCGACCAACGTCCAGGAGGTGGTCGTCGCAGGGGCAGGACATTGGCTGATGGAAGAACGTCCGGTCGAAACAGTGGCCTTGATTCGCGCGTTTCTCGATGCTTCGGCAGCGGCTTAATTCAACGGTTGGCCGGTGGATATACGGCGACATGATACGGACAGCCCACGGTACGTGGCAGTTGCGAATATCGGCAACGCTCCCCTGGTCTTCCCGGCTTTTGCTTCGGGCACCAATGCGTACATAATCGGCGGCCCTGCCTTTGCTCTGGATGGGTTGCGATCGGCGAATTGTTCCGTGTAGGGATTGGCTACCCCAACCACGGCATTTACGGAATTCACGTCCATCCGATCAGCTTTCATGGCCTAACGGGTCAATCAAGAGCGCACAAAGATCCTGTCGAATTGATAACCGACGAGAAATTCAATATGTATGTAGGCCTGCTGCTCCAGGCCCTTGAAACGGGCTGCTTTCGTTCGACTGTCAAGTCACGCTGATACGAGTCGTGTTACACCGGCGCTGACTATTCGACCGCGATCTGGCCCGTCCTCCACGTAGTCCCCAGAGTCTCATACAGGTATCTGGCACGCTCAGGGATATTAATCTCCGCCGGGTCCTTTGCTTTCTTGGAAGCCAGGATCCACCAGGCAAGCGGGGCTTGATAAATGTCGTACTTCGCATCCTGCAGCAGCCCAAGGCTGACTCTTCCGCTCTGCTCCTGGTTATGTCGTTCGATCGTGCTGAGGGCTATGGTGTTCCCGCCAAGCCCCCCTAACCCTAATCCTGGAACAAAAAAACCACCCGCTTGTGTTGCCCATCCCGCCGCTTCCAGGGCGTACATAGCCGGCTGATCGCGATAGTCTCGCTTCTCCAGAATGCTGGCCATGGCATCGGCAAGAATCGCCGCGACTTGGGCATCGTTCTGGAGGCGGTCCACCAGGTGGATGGGCACCAGAACGATGCCGCTCGGCAAATCGTAGGTGACACTCCAGGGTTCGTCGATCAGCTGGAAGCGGAAGTCGATCTTGGTGAGGTCGGTGGCAGGCAGGGCACGTTGGTAATCCGGGACGAGGCTGGCTCCGATACGATCGATCCGTGCCTGGGTTACTGGATCCGGATAGGGAGGAATCCTCTTCGCCTTCGTGCCCAGCATCGCCTTACTGACCACGCCCTGTTTTTGTTTCGGATCCACCTTGTCAGGATCGTATTCGTTTTTGCCGCGTAGCTTGCCCTCGCCTCCCCCCACCGCGTTTTTCGCTAAGACAGCGTGCGCGGCGACAATCAACCCACCCGGCTGTTGTTCGCCTTTGAACTCAATCCATACGTTGGTGGTGACATCGGACAAGGAAGTGAGCGGAGGGATGAAGCTGATCTTTGTTTTGCCATTCATCAGGATGGGGTATCCATCGGCCCGAACCACGATCTGGTTGCGATGGGCAGTATCCGTGGCCAGTACCCGGTCGATCATCCCGGAGCCTGCTTTTGCCGATTTGCCTTCATACTGGAACACGATCTCTTTGGCGATCAGGGTGTTCGCCTTGTGGTCCTTCTTGCCGAATACTTTGAGCGGCTGTCCGATATAGGGGCCATTTGTCCAGGGAATCTCGGTACCGCCCAAGCCAGGGACGGTGCCGTAACGAGTCTTCGCAACACAGACCACATGGATGCCATCGACTGCGAACTGGGTTTTCGCGCTAACGCTGGTTACATAGCCGTCGAGGGCGGGCGGTGTCTCCTGCGCCTGAACGGAGCCGAGGGAACACGTCAACAAAATCGCCAGGATCACGCTTCGCATCTCGTTGGCAAGATTAGCCGATTCCGCCGATCGTTTCGCATCAACTTTTGTGGGAGCGCGGGAATCAGTCCGGGACAGCCGGAAACGACCCTAATGAAATCGTCTTGCTACCAGGACTCACGTAAGTACTTTCATTAGGGTCGCTTCCGTCTGGAGTCCCGCTTTATCCTCGGTAGCCGCTGTCCGTTTGGCTGGGCGGGCAATTGCTGTCACGAAGGGGCAGGGCTACTGGACTAAAGAGGAACCGACGGAGTAACCACCATATCTCGGATTAGAGGTTACTACGTCCCTCATCAGTTCCTCAACAGTTCCTTCGAGCTCCCCGGCGCCAGGAGCAACCACTGCAACGGGGACCATCGGCGTGACGATTTACTAAGGGGTGCGCGGGATGAATTCGGCTTTGAGATTCTCAGCGGCTGGAGTTGGGGCTGCAGACGCAGGGTGCCGGTCGCCTGTAAATTCCTGGCTCGTCCCTCGACTTTGCACTAACCTTGCACTATGGCACAACGGACACCCTATATGGCAATCACCAGGGGCATAGTGGTAAGCGTCGAGCCCACTTACCTCGAGGCGCAATCGTCGCCCGGTAATTCGCGTTACTTGTGGGCCTATCGAGTGACCATCGACAACCTGGGACAGGAAACAGTTCAACTCCGAAGCCGCCACTGGATGATCACGAATGCGCGCGGCGAATTTACCGAGATCAAGGGGGCCGGTGTAGTTGGAGAGCAACCAATCCTCGAGCCCGGCGAGAGCTATGCATACACGAGCGGTGCACCCCTCAACACGCCGTCGGGAATGATGGGCGGAAGTTACCAGATGGAGAGCCGCACAGGTGAACAGTTTGATATTGAGATACCGACATTCTCTCTGGATCGCCCGAATCAGGATCTATTGGTGAATTAGCGGTCTTCGCGGGATGCTCTCCCGCTCATCCCCGCCCGTTTTCGTAAATTTCGATAAAATTGGAGCGTTTTTGCCAATTTGAAACGATAGGCGAGTGCGAGGGCTTGCGTTTTCCTGGCTCAGCAGCGCGGGGGAACGGAAATCCGTCGGGCGACAAAGATACGGCGACCCTCCGTGAAATCCGCCGGTTTTTGTAAAATTCGATAAAATTCGAGCGTTTTTGGTTCTTTTAAAGCGATTGCGGTGAGTGCACGGGTTGTCGTTTCTATTGCTCAGCGGCGCCGGACAAAAGGGTTTAGCGAGAATGGGGCTCTGGTGCCTGGAGCAGAATCGAACGCATCAGGGGCCCATGACGTCGTTTGCGAGGGACCAAAGCGATTGGCGAAGGCGGACTCGCTGCGGTCAAAGATTGG
>JBAVQC010000350.1:0-15650 GCA_049693715.1 Acidobacteriaceae bacterium
TCGTCATCCTGAGAGCCTGTGACTTTTTGATTTCGCACTTTGACGACCGAGCTCCCCTTTAACCGTCACCCTGTCCTTTGGCAACCGCCCTCTCCCTCACCACAACCCTCCCCTGTTTGTCATCCCGACCCGGATTTCCTGCTACGCTGCGCCGGACACGGCTGCGTGTGCGCCTTTCTTTTAAGGAAAGGCGCATGAGGTTCGCCAACGCCACCAACATCAACAGGAAATCCGGGGGAGCCGAGGGATCTGCAGTTTCACTCCACCAGCAACTAATCTCAGATGGGAGGTGCACTCTCCCCCTTCGTCATCCCGACCGGAGCGGAGGGGCCTGCGGTAGGCTTAGGTTGTTGACCGCGCGAAGGAAAACGCTCGAATTTTATCGAATTTTACAAAAACCGGCGGACTCATGTCGCCATAGATCGCCCGTTGAGACCACGGAACGGCGACCTATATTTGCAACACCCTATTCTCGACAGTGACTTTGGTGGACCGGGATATCCTCAGCTCTTGAGGAATGCCAGCAGGTCGGCGTTGATCTTCTCCGCCTTCGTAGTAGGCATGCCATGCGGAAAATCCTTATATGTAATCAGCGTCCCATTCTTCAGCAGCTTTGCCGACTTCGGCCCCGCCGCCACATATGGTACGATCTGGTCGTCCTCGCTGTGCATCACCAGCACCGGAATCGTGATCTTCTTCAGGTCCTCCGTAAAGTCGGTCTGCGAGAAGGCCACAATCCCGTCATAGTGCGCCTTGGCGCCGCCCATCATCCCCTGCCGCCACCAATTTGCGATAGTGGCCTCAACGGATTTCACCCCCGGGCGGTTAAATCCATAGAAAGGACCCTCCGGCAGGTCGCGATAGAACTTCGACCGATTTCCAGCAAGCTGCGCCTGCAGATCGTCAAACACTGATTTCGGCAAGCCCTCCGGATTGGCGTCCGTCTTCAACATCAGCGGGGGCACCGCACTAATAATCGCAGCCTTGTACACGTCCTTTTGCCCACGCCGGGCCAGATAATGCACTACCTCACCACCGCCGGTCGAGTGCCCAACATGGATCGCGTCCTTCAAATCCAGATGCGCAGTAAGCGCCGCCAGATCATCCGCGTAGTGGTCCATATCGTGCCCATCGGCCACCTGCGTCGAGCGCCCGTGCCCACGTCGGTCGTGCGCGATCACGCGATAGCCCTTGCCCAGAAAGAACATCATCTGGTTATCCCAGTCATCTGCCGAAAGAGGCCAACCATGGCTGAACACGATCGGCTGCCCCGAACCCCAGTCCTTGTAAAAGATCTCAACGCCGTCTTTGGTGGTAACAGTAGGCATACACACTCCTTTGGCAGTTGGATTTATGCTCGCAAATTAGATCACATCGCGTGATCTAATTGGCGCGTTTTCTTTTCCGGATAACGGGCAAAACGGAATCTACCCACGTGGATAAAAAACTGGTATCTCGGACAGTTCGCGGCTCCGGTCCCTCTGCGTTCAAATGTCCGATTTGCCGACTATTCGGCCAAGTGACAACACGTGTGTTTTCTCATTACTAATCTAGTCGAAGGGAGTCAATCAGACCTGCGAGCGCGGCAGGCTGGTTCCGACGACTGGGATAGTAGAGGAAATAGCCAGGAAATGACGGGCACCATTCTTTCAAGACCTGAACCAGGCGCCCTTGCGCAATAAGGCCCTCAAGACTATCCTCCATCGCTGTTCCAATTCCTACTCCATCTAATACTGCCTGGATGACCAGATCTGGATCATCAAACGATGCCGGGCCCTGAGGGCTAACCGTCAGTGCCTTGCGGCCCTTTTCAAATTCCCATCGATACAGGCCTTTGCTAAAGCGAAATCCGATGCACGCATGGTCCTTAAGGTCCTGCGGATGCTTCGGGATGGTGTTACGTTCGAAATACCTGGGAGAGCCCACCACGGCAAGACGCAGTTCTTTGGTCACCCGGACCGCGATCATGTCGCGCTGAATGAATTCGCCGAGTTGTACACCTGCGTCGTACTCTTCCGCAACCAGATCGACAGGGTCATTTGAGGACGTGACCTCCAACACGATCTCAGGATAACTACGCACGAACCGAGCCAGCTTGGGCAGAAGCACCGCCTTGGTCGCTGTGCGTGGGATGATGAGCCGTATCCGGCCCGATGGCGTTTCCCTCTGTTTCCGGGTAACCGCAAGCGCTCGCTCGATCCGCTCCAATGCGGGTGCTAGTTCGCGGAGGAGCGTCGTCCCCGCCGCAGTCGGCGAGACGCTTCGCGTTGTTCGCGCAAGCAATTGAAGTCCCAACCTCTTCTCAAGGCCGCGAATCGAATGGCTAAGCGCGGATTGCGAAATGCCGAGGCGCGCGGCGGCGCGGGTAAAGCTACGCTCCTGCGCCACCGTTGCGAACGCTGAAAGCTCTCCCAGATCGTTCTTCATAATTCATGCATTCTACTCATAACTCTATGAACTGGATAGCCTCTAGTCTCATAGAATAAATCTCCCTAAACTTGAAGTTGTTGGGACAGTGCACGACCCAACCAGGAGACATTATGCATAAGCGCACATTAGGAAAGAGCGGCCTCGAAGTCTCAGCACTCGGCCTCGGCTGCATGGGTTTGAGCTTCGGCCTTGGG
Source organism: Acidobacteriaceae bacterium (assembly GCA_049693715.1). Classification (GTDB taxonomy): domain Bacteria; phylum Acidobacteriota; class Terriglobia; order Terriglobales; family Acidobacteriaceae; genus PALSA-350. Next base: position 2,625 of record JBAVQC010000350.1, read on the forward strand.
CCTGCCACGGAAAAGTCCGAAGCCATTAAGCTCATCCGCGCTGCCGTAGAGCGCGGGGTCACCTTCTTCGACACCGCCGAAGTCTATGGTCCGTACGTCAACGAAGAAGTTGTCGGCGCAGCCCTTGCTCCCTTCCGCAAAAATGTCGTGATTGCCACAAAGTTCGGCTTTGAGCCCGATCCCAATAATGGTGGCAAATGGACCGCTACCAACAGCCGCCCCAACCACATCAAGCAGGTCGTCGAAGGTTCACTCAAACGCCTGCAGACCGACAGCATCGACCTGCTCTATCAGCATCGCGTCGACCCCAACACTCCCATCGAAGACACCGCCGGCGCCGTGAAGGAACTGATTCAAGCAGGCAAGGTCAAATACTTTGGCCTTTCGGAAGCAGGCGCAAAGACCATCCGCCGCGCCCATGCCGTGCAACCCGTCACGGCATTGCAAAGCGAGTACTCCCTCTTCTGGCGCGAGCCGGAAGAGTCCGTCATGCCCACACTCGAAGAGCTCGGCATCGGCTTCGTTCCCTTTAGCCCGCTCGGCAAAGGCTTCCTCACCGGCAAGATCGATTCCTCCACAAAGTTCGACAGCACCGATTTTCGCGCCATCGTCCCGCGCTTCAGCGAAGAAAACCGCAAGGCCAATCAGGCACTCGTCGACGTGGTCACCAGGTTCGCGAAGCAGAAGAAGGCAACACCTGCACAGATCGCCCTCGCCTGGCTCCTCGCGAAGAAACCCTGGATAGCCCCAATTCCCGGCACAACCAAGCTCTCTCGGCTCGAAGAAAATCTGGGGAGTGTCTCCATCGAACTCACTACGGAAGATGTACACACTCTCGAAGCTGCCTCCTCGGCTATCAAGGTGGAAGGTGAACGCTACCCCGCAACCCACGCGAAGCTGATCGACCGCTAATACGGACTGCGCGCTGCATCAGCATAAGGAGAAACGAATGAACATTAAATTTGATGGTAAGGTCGCCCTGGTTACGGGCGCGGCTTCGGGGCTCGGCCTCGCGACCGCCAGGGCCTTCGCCGAAGCAGGGGCTTCCGTAGTACTGGCGGACTGGAATGAACAGGAAGTGCAGACCGCAGCGAAGCATCTAGCGAGCAAAGGCCATAAAACACTGGCCATCCGTTGTGACGTCTCAGATGACACACAGGTTGAGGCTATGGTGCAGCAGACCGTTGCCAGGTTTGGCCAGCTCGATGCCGCTTATAACAATGCGGGCATTCAGAACGTTCTCGCCGAAACCGCCGACTCTCCGCGGGACGATTACGACCGCGTGATGAGTATCAACCTGCGCGGCGTATGGAGTTGTATGAAGTTTGAGCTGCAGCAGATGCGCAAGCAAGGCAGCGGGGCAATCGTAAACTGCTCCTCCTTAGGAGGACTCATCGGTGGCAATCAGCGCGGAACCTATCACGCTGCGAAGCATGGTGTGATCGGATTTACGAAAAGCGCAGCGCTCGAATATGCCACGCGCGGCATTCGCGTGAACGATGTCTGCCCCGGCATGATCCAAACGCCAATGTCTGACAAGATGATCGCCGAAGGCCAGGGGCCAGAGCTGGACAAGATGCTCGAAACCTTCGTTCCGATGAAGCGGCTGGGCCGAGCAGATGAGATCGCGGATGCCGTCCTCTGGCTCTGTAGTGACAGAGCCAGCTACGTCACCGGCCAGTCGATTTCCGTCGACGGCGGCTATGTCATGCGCTAGCAAGCGGTAAATCTCCGCACTTTAGGGATGTTGGCCGATGCAGAGCAAACCGGTGCACTTCCGAATGCCGGCCTTGCATCAGTTTTTGGAGAAGAGAATGACCGATACACGAAAGTCGACAGCATTGCCGAGCATGTTGGCGTATGACGATTTAGGGGCCGTCTCTCCGGCTCTAGAGCACTACTCGAAAGTATTGCTCTTTGGCGGATTATGGAAGCGCCCTGAGCTTTCGCCGCGTGACCGCAGCGTCGTCACCGTGGCCGCTCTCATCGCGCGGGCCCAGACGATCGAGATGCCGTTTCACTTCGCGTTGGCACTCGATAATGGCGTGACGCCCAGTGAACTCTCCGAGGTAATCACGCACCTTGCGTTCTACTCCGGATGGGCGAACGCAATGTTTGCTGTCGCGGTGGCGAAAGACATCTTCCATCAACGCGGGATCAGCATCGATCATCTTCCGCCTGCGAAGGACAAGGCGCTGCCCCTGAACGAACAGGCTGAGACCCAACGGGCCAACCAGGTAGCCAGCAACTTCGGAGCGGTGGCACCGGGTCTCGTTCAGAACACGACAGACATATTGTTCCGCGAGCTTTGGCTTCGCCCAGCACTCGCTTCACGGGACCGCAGCCTTGTGACGGTAGCGGCTCTGGTCGCATCTGGCCAGGTTCAGCAAATTACTTATCACCTGAACAGGGCAATGGACAACGGTCTCTCGACGGGAGAGGCCTCGGAACTTCTCACCCATCTTGCGTTCTATGCGGGGTGGCCCAGTGCGTTTTCCGCACTCCCTATCGTCAAAGACGTGTTGGAAAAGCGCAAAATATAGGCAGGGTCAAGCTATGAAGAACTGGCCACAGGATGAACTGCAGCGCATCGCAGAAACAGACGATCTCCACATCTCTCCATTCCGCGAGGACGGCGCGACCTACGGCACGCCGACGTGGATCTGGTCCGTCGTCGTAGGAGGCAAGCTCTTCGTGCGTGCTTATAACGGCCAGTCATCGCGCTGGCACAAAGCAGCGATGCGGCAAAAGGCCGGCAGCATCTCGGCTGCGGGTATGACCAGAGATGTCGTGTTTCAACCTGCCGATATCGAAGTGCAAGACGAGATTGACGCTGCGTATAGAGCCAAGTACAGCAGCAGCCCTTATCTGAAGCCGATGATCGCCTCTCAAGCGCAGTCGGCTACAGTAGAAATCGCGCCACGCTGAACCGCTCACCGTGCAAATCTCGAAGGAGGTCAGGATGAGAGCTAAGACGGTCGCAATGATCGGTACAGCCCTGTTCGTAGGAACTTTGCTCCTGAAGAGCCCGTTGTTGTCTGAGGAGAATGGTCAGGACCGCGTGGTGCGTCTTGCCGAGTTAGAGATCGATCCCGCTCAACTCGAGCCCTACAAGGCAGCTCTTAAGGAAGAGATCGCTGCCTCCATTCGCGTCGAGCCGGGCGTGTTGAGGCTTTATGCAGTATCCGTGAAGGATCAACCGACACAGATCAGGCTGTTCGAGATGTACGCGAACCCGGCCGCTTATGAAAGACATCTCCGATCCCCGCATTTCAAAAAGTACAAAGGCGCTACCGTCGGAATGGTCAAGTCCTTGAAGCTCCTGGAAACTGAGCCGATCCTGTTGGGCGGGAAGTGAGTGACAAGGAAGATTCGCATCGCTCAGTCCTTGTAACTTTAGTGCCCGAGGAAAAACGTAAAACCGAAGGGATCTACGAGGCCTTGCGACAACGCCCTGGCCGCCCTGATGATACAGGAATCGTTTGCACCATCCTATGCTGGCAACTCTAAATGGTAGGGGGGTAAATTTTCCCGTCCCTATAGCTATCCCGTAGTCTGGTTGACCTGAACATGCTGCGCACATACACTCAAGCTGAAAACAAAGGGTGAAAACCGGTCCATGCCTAAAAGACGAAATGTTGCTGCAACGCTCCCATTCCTGGCCCTGCTTGGCCTGGCCAACCTGACTGTTTCTCGCGCCATGGCACAAACGGAGACGTGGTACCTCGATCCTCCGCACTCCTCGGCGCAGTTTGCTGTTCGCCACCTGGGGATTTCCACCGTGAGGGGAACCTTTAACAAGGTCGGCGGCACGGTCGTGGATTCAACGGATCTCAGCAAGGCTTCTGTGAACGTGACCATCGATGCGAATTCCATCGATACCCGGGTGGAAATGCGGGACAAAGACCTGCGGAGTGACCACTTCTTCGATGTCGCCAAGTATCCGACGATCACCTTCGCCTCGAAACGCGTGGAATCCGCCGGCGCAGGCAAGTTGAAGGTGACCGGCGATTTGACCATCCATGGAGTCACCAAGGAAGCCGTCCTGGATGTGGATGGCCCAACTCCTCCTATAAAAGACCCGAGGGGGAACCAGCATCGCGGCGTCTCCGCGACCACCACGGTCAACCGGTCAGACTACGGTATGAATTTTGACGCCGGCATGGTGGGCGACCAGATTGGGATCCAACTGGATGTGGAACTGGTCGATAAGGCGCCGGGTGCGCCACGGCCGGGACCCGGCGGGCCGCCTCCAACACCGCCGGGAAAGTAGCTCAGCCTGCTTCAATCATCGAGCTGGTCTGGCTTCAGGTACTTGATGAGCACGACTTCATTGCCCTTTTCGCCGTAGATCAGCTCATCGATGATGTTTTGCGTAACCAGGATTCCGAAGCCGCCCGGCCTGAGCCCCTGCTCCTCCCGGATGGCCTCGTGCCGGATCGGTTCCGATGGCGGGTTCATCACTGCTGCATGAGTCAGCTCCTCAAAGGAAAACCCTTCTCCCGGATCCTTCACCCGGCATAAGACCATGTGCTTGGCCCGTATGTAAGAAATTGCAACGTGCTGCGTGGCTTTGAAGTGGGCCCCGTGCTCGATGGCGTTCATGAGCATCTCGCGAAACGCCAACCCCACGGCGTCTCGCTCTTTCATGGGAAGATCTGCGATTTCGTGAATGAACTGGATCAGCCGATCGGCGGTCTTGCGGTCACAGCGGGCGACCAGGTTGATAAATTGTGGCGTGGCAGAAAGAATCTCTATGCCTTCATCCCAAACCGGCCCGGTGGTTGCGAGCTTCAGCATCTGCTCAAAGGTTTCCATGGCATAGGGTTCGGAGAAATAACTGAAGGCGCGTTCGCGCATGGCCGCAATCACGTCCGCCGGGGTGCTCTTGGAAGTGATGATGATGAGCCGTATATGCGGGCGGACGGTGCGGATCTGGCGCAGAAGCTCCACATCCTGTTTCCCGGAAGTCTCTTCACCCGTCAGGACGAGCTCGTAGGTCTGGCCCCTGAGCATTTCCAGGGCGGTCCGATTGTTGTGGGCGCGCGCAATGTCCCAGGCCGGCAAAACCTTCCGCACAGCCGCAACGATTGAGGAGTCAGACCCAACCAGGAGAGCTGTCTTTTTACTGCCTGAACCTTGTGCCGTACGGCCGTCGATAAGTTACCGCCTTGCGATCCATCATAAGCGGAACGGCCTTCGGCCAACTGATTCCTAGTTCATCTTCATCCCGGGCATGACGGAGTGATCCATGTTGTCGTGTCCCTGGTCATCATCGTCGATCGCCCAGATTTTCTTCGCGTCTGCTTCATCGGGATAGACGTGCACCATCCAGCCGAATATATGCGGATGAAACACCCCGCCCGCGGCCTCGCAAGCTTCTTTGGTGGCGATGGACCCCAGCAGGCCAAACTTTGCGTCGGGGCCGAAGTAGGCCGCCTTCTGGCCGGCCGGCGCCTTGCAGAAATTAATGTGCTGATGCCAACGCGCAATGCTGAGCGGAATCCTGTCGTCTAACTCGTCCTCGGTGGCGTCGACGCGATCGGTATACATCACGCCCACCAGCGCGTAGCCGCCGTCGGGGGTCCTCTTGTAAAGCAACGACGTCGGCCTGCTCGGATCGAACTGCAAGCGGGCTTCAAGACCGTACTCGTATTTGGTGAAGTGATACTGGGGTTGCGGCACATTGGGAAGAAAGATCTCGTAACCGTCCGCCAGGGCCTTGTGGTAGTCCTGGTAAGGCGCCATGGCTGTCTTGGCCGCAGCCACGATGGCCGCGGCTTTTTGCTGGTCGCCCGGCTTTTGCGGTCTCAGAACGGTCATGTACATGTGGCCGGCCATGTGCGCCATGCCTTGTTGACCGCTGTCGATGGCGATGGCGGTTAGGCCCGCCAGACCCACCGCAAGGGAGCCGAGGGCCACGACCCACCCTCTAAAACGAGATACGAGTGACATTACGATTACCTCGCATTATCACTTCTAATAGACGGGTTTTGTAGGGCCTTAGTTGCGGTTTCTTTTTTGGGCTAACGCCCCGGCCTGGGGCGCAGGCATAATCGACCTCTGACATGAGAAGGAGAACATGAAAAAGACAAGCCTCTTCAAACGATATCTGCAGGCAAAAGAGATCCTGATGATCCCGGTTGCTCATGATCCGCTGTGCGCCACCATCATCGAGCGGGCAGGATTCAAGGTGTTGGGCTGCGGCGGCTACGCCAACTCAGCAGCCCTGCTCGGGGCTCCGGACATTGAACTGCTGACGCTCACCGAGATGGTGGACGCAGTGTGGCGCATGGCGGATGCGGTGGATCTGCCGGTGTTTGCCGATGGTGACAATGGCCATGGAAACACAACCAACGTGCGGCGGACGGTGAAGCAGTTTGAGAAGGCGGGCGCAGCCACCATCATGCTGGAGGACCAGGTTTCGCCCAAGCGTTGCGGCCACATGTCGAGCAAGCACGTGGTGCCGGCCGATGAGTTCGTGGCCAAGATTCGGGCCGCTGTGGACGCGCGCACAGATCAGGATCTGACCATCCTGGCGCGTACCGACGCGATCGCCGTCAAAGGTCTGTCCGAGGCGGTTGAGCGCGCGCATCTGTGTGTGGAGGCCGGCGCCGACTGGGTGTTTCTGGAGGCGCCTGAGAATATTGAGCAGATGAGACAGATCCCGGGCCTGGTCTCCGTGCCGACGCTGGCGAATATGATTCCAGGCGGCCGGACACCTATCCTGCCCGCCACTGAATTGCAGTCGATGGGTTTTGCCGCGGTGATCTTCCCTAATGTGTTCACTTATGCCTACGCCAAACTGGCGACCGATATCGCAGTGGAATTGTTGCGCACCGGCACCACGGCGCCTTTCCACGAACAGATGATCGAGTTCGAAGAGTTCAACGCACTGGTCGGGTTGCCGAAGATCCGCGAAGCAGAGCAGAAATACTATGCCCACTTCGAGGATGCACACTTGCGAGGCGCGTAGATCTTACCAATTCGCAAGCGTAACCGGCTAGGGCGCGGTTTTAGCGGTTTTCGAGAATCATTAAGGAGAGAGTGCCTGCTTCTTGCGTGGAATCTGCCGCGCGTAGACTTAAATCGAGGAGCGCTTAGGAGATTCGGTCATGACCACAGAAGCAGATCGGTCTTCCAGGCGCGCCATGCTTGAGTTCTGCGTGGGCTATGGCCTGATCCTGGCAGCGATCTGGACCTTGAGTCCCTGGCAGCGTTGGTTTTATTGGATTGCCGTCACGTGGATTGTGGTGACCACGTGGATGGGGCGCCCGACATGGAGAGCTCTGGGCCTTGGACTACACGGGCTGGTTCGGTCTCTGTGGGTGGTGGGCGTGGCAGCCATCCTTGCGGGCGTCGCGGTCTACGCGGCGAGCCGGCTGCACTCGCTGCATCGGCTGCACGGTCCTACTCCACTGATCTCTCATGTTTGGGGGTACCTCATATGGGCGGTTATGCAACAGTTTTTGCTGCAGATCTATTTCCTGCTTCGTTTCATGCGATTACTGCCCGGCAAGGCCGCGCCCGTCGTGGCGGCTGCAGGCTTATTCTCCCTCGCCCACCTGCCTAACCCGGTGTTGGCCCCAGTTACGCTGGTGTGGGGAATCGCCGCCTGCATTCTGTTCCTGCGCTACCGGAATATCTATACCCTGGGCCTGGCCCATGGCATCCTCGGACTTTGTGTCGCAGTGATCGTGCCAGACTCAATCCAACACCATATGCGGGTCGGGATTGGCTACTACCGCTATCATCCTCATCGCAACCAGATTCCCCAGATCGTATCCACGGACGCATGGGTGATGGCGGACGCACCGACCCGCCTTTCCTGACGCCACGCCAGGCCATAGAAGATGCCGGCGAGTGCAGCCAATAGCACATAGCGCCAATTGAAGACTGCGGCGCGCTTGTTGAAGTGGGAGAGACCAAACAAGCCGGCGGTGATCAGCAAAGCTCGCGCCGGTCCAACCCGCCGCTCGAGAAGGTTCTGCATCCAGCCGCGAAAGAAAAGCTCTTCCGGCACGGCGACAAAGAAGAACGAGAAGAGCCACGCGAGCACACCGCGCCAAACGGATGGAATAAGCGCATGGAAATGGAGGAAGCCGAGGAATAATCCGATGGTCACGGCGATCGGTGTATACGCGGCCAGCGCAAACAATCCGACGGCGAAGTCATGGAGGCGTAAACGAAGGTCGAAGCCAACCTGCCGCAGCTGCCGGATGGCTAGAAAACCATAGATTCCCGCATCCAGGAGCAGCATTTTGTTGAAGACAGCAAGACCCGGTCCCCAGGCCGGCTCGAACCAGCGTAAGTCAACGGCGAGGCCGAGCGAGACCAGGACGAGAAAGTCGCGCCACCCTCCGCGCTGCTTCGGGTCAGCCAGGCTCGCTTCGTAGAGCAGCAGGCTGATGCCTACTGGCAGCAAAGTGTAAAGGGCAAGCCAGGGCCAGCGAAAAAGGCCGGTCGATAGCGAGACAAGCGCATAAGGAAGACCAAGCAGGGCAGGCACCAGAATACGTAACCGTATCGGTAGCCGTAGGACCAGGTCCAGGCTGCTTGGGCAAAACGCCGCGGAGAAGTAGGGGACAAGCGTCAGCAAAGCGGCAAGGATGACGAGCGGGTGGGACAACTGGTGCAGCATTCATCGGCCAAACTGGCGCAGGTGATGATCCGCGTGCAGGTATCCCCACCGCATCCAATCCTCCGCGGTCATTTCCCGGAAAATCGGGTGCAGCGCACAGGGCATGGGCAAGGCATCGCAAAATCGGTCGAGGGTCGAGAGCAGCACCCCAACATCCTGGCGGAAATCGAACGGAGGAGAGCCGCCTTTGCCCTGTTCCATCTCCGGGCGAGTGGGCACTCCCTTGGGCCACTGCATCGGCATGTGCAAAGCAAGCCACTTCACCAGCGTTCGCTGAATGAAGCTGGTCGCCGGGCTGGCATACCTTTCCCCCAATCCACACTTGTAGGAGTCATCCAGATGGCAGACCATCTGGTGAACCGACATCAAGCCCCAACGCGCCGCGTCGTCCGGCGAGAGGGCGGATATGCGGTGCGATATATTTTGCCGGTCAGCGGGATTACCCAGGGTTTTCACGTTACTTCGCAGGGTGACATGCGGACTGACTCTTGCCCGCCAGGGAATCAGAGTACAAAGTGACGGAGCCGCCGGCTTCCCACCAGATATACTGCCCGGCGGCATAGCGCGCGCCCGAACCGGACATGACATTGGCAAAGATCAACGAGTTTCCATGGAGGGGGACCACGGCCAGACTGTTTCCGCCACCGTTAATGTATTCGACTGGAAATGCAGCCGCGGGAAGGCCGATGGCCGCCGCTTTGGCGTCGCATTGGTACTGCACCGTCTTGCGTGAGACGGGTTGGGGCCCGCTTAGGTGAATGGTCAAATCCGTTGCGCCTGCCAGGGCCGTGCTGCAGCTGAGTGCAGCCAGCGTTATCCATTTTGCCTTCATCGATCCCCCTTATGAACCGACCGCCACTACGAAGTATTGCGCTTTTTCCGGCCCGGGATTGTGTACTCCGTGCAATTCATTGGAATGGATGAACGCCGCGGATCCTGGTCCGATGACCGTAGTCTTCCCCTCAATGGTCACCGCAATAGAGCCCTTCATCAACAAAAAAAGTTCCTCGTGCACATGGCGGTGAGGCGGATGCGGTTCGCTTCCGGCAGCGAGAATGGTCTCGTGGACTTCAAGGTGCTCTCCGGTGTGGGTCACTCCGTCAAGGATCGGCCGGGATTCGTTCTGTCCGTTTTGCTTTACCGGCAATTCGCTATAAGGCTTGGCGAACGAGGGAATTGCCTGACCGTCGGCCGCGAACGCTGACGAGGCTGCCAGCATGGGAATTGCCTGCAAAAGAGTACGGCGAGTTGCATTCATACCATCTCCGCGTCACCCCGCTCGATGGGTCGTGACAGCGTCTTTTATAGGCCTTCTGCGCGCGTCAAATCAAGACAGGGTTTCTCATTCGCTGGTAAGATCGTCGGGAACAAATCGACGGGGAACCCATGCCATTTACGCCGAATCGCCGTAGTTTCATCATTGCAAGTGGAATGACTGCCCTTGCCTCGACCCGAGTCCTTGGCGCCAACGATACTCTTCGCGTGGGCGTGATCGGAGCCGGCGGCAGGATGAGAACCATCCTCGATTCTGCCGACAAATCAGGCATTCCGTTTCAGATCGTGGCGGTGAGCGACGTGTATGGGCCGCGGCGCGATGAAGTGAAGGAACGATCCAACGGCATCGCGACCACCCATCTCGATTACCACGAGTTGCTGGCGAAAGATATCGATGCGGTGCTGATCGCCTCCCCAGACCATTGGCACGTGCGTATGGCTTCGGACGCCTTGGCTGCAGGCAAAGACGTCTACCTGGAGAAACCCGTAACCCACACGATTGAGGAAGGGTCAACACTGGCAAAGGCCGTGCGCTCGGGCAAGCAGGTCTTGCAATGCGGCATGCAGCAGCGCAGCTGGACGCATTTTCGCAATGCGGTCGATCTGATCCAGGCCGGCAGCCTGGGCCGCGTGACCCAGGTGAGAACCTACTGGTGGCAGAACTATAACCAGGTGAGCTGGAAGCCCAAGCCGATCAATGCCCAGGAGCTGGATTGGAAGATGTGGTTAGGCGGGGCTCCGGATCAGCCCTTCAGCGAAGAGAAGTATTACCGCTGGCGCTGGTTCTGGAACTTTGGCGGCGGCGCCATGACAGACCTGTTTGCCCACTGGATCGATGTGGCGCACTGGGCCATGAAGAGCGATACACCCAAGGTCGCCCAGATGCTGGGGGACAAATACGTCTTTGGAGAGTGGGATTGCCCCGACACGCTGCAGGCGGCGTTTCGCTATCCAGGCTTCGATGTAGTGTATGAGGGCATGATGAGCTCCTCGATTGATGATGGCGGGCTGGAATTCCGCGGCGATCAGGCAACGATCAAACTCGATCGCAGCGGCTTCGGGGTTTACCGGGAGGGCCTGCAGGCGGGGCAAAATCCGATTCTCAGCGAAGACAGCTTTCGCGACGGAACCATCGACCACGTGTTGAATTTCTTCGAGTGCGTCAAGTCGAGGAAGGAACCCAACGCGCCAGTGGAAACTGGAATCGCGGCGGCGCGTGCGGGGCACATCGCGAATCTCGCCTATAAGCACACGGGACAGATCACGTGGCCGCCTAAAGGTTCGGCTTAGTTCATCGCGCTCCAGCTGTCATCGCGCATCGGGCAGCAGACCACGTTCTACCAGCACCGGCGGCCGGCGGTGCCGCGTGGTTTGCTCGTAGGCATACGCCCAACCGAGCAAGTCGCCGTCTCTCCATGGGCGCGCGGAAATCTCTAAACCAAAGGGCAAGCCATCGGGATAAAAGCCGCCCGGCACGACCACTGCGGGAACGCCGAGCATGTTTACCCAGCCGGTATCGCTGTGCGGGCCGCCGCTGATTTGCCCATCCTGTGGCATGGTCTCGTCCGGTGGCGGCATCTGTGTTGCGGGATAGACAAACCCGTCCAGATGCAGCCGGTTGAGGGCCGCGGTATACGCTTCCAGGGTCTTGCGTCGAGGGTCGCGGAAGTTGGCGTCTGCCTGGGGATCGGTTTCCAGGGTCACCTGCTTCATCGGCGGCCGGCCGTTATGGTCGTCCGCCTTGGTAGTGATTTCGCGCGGTAACGGTGATCCGGTGACGTTTTCATATTCCTGAATGGAACGATACTGCGGAGGGCCATACCCGGCGAGGAAGTTCTCTGTTCCCTGGCTGATGTAGGGAAGGGTGCAGATGTGCGACGCCGTTTCCGCGAAGCTATCGGGAAGAATGGAATCGTCGAAGATGACGGTTGCTCCGGCGGCGCGCAGACCCTCAATGGCCATCATGAATGCTGCCCGGGTTGCGGGCCGCAGCGGCAGACGCGCGGCTACTCGATCTTCCGCCGCCATACTTGCCGGCTCTGAGGCGGGTATCCCCTGGAAAGGAATGCCTGCTCCTTCAAGAATGAAGGCGGGCACGCCGAAGCGTTTTCCTTTCAGCGCATCTGTCTTCAAGTAGGAGGTGTAGGGACCGGGCTGGGCTAGGGACTCTTCGGTTCGCGGATCGAGCGGGTCTTTTCCCGCCATGACGTCCAGCGCGATCGCGGCATCGGTTACATCGCGGGCGATGGGGCCGGTGTTGTCGAGCAGCCAATCCAGTGGGGCGATGCCGGCGATACTCACCAGGCCGCGCGTGGGAAATACGCCAACCACCGAGCTGGTGGCGGCCGGCATGCGGATCGAATTGCCGGTGTCGGTGCCATTGCCCAGCACGGCGAAGTTTGCGGTGATGGCCGTGACTGTGCCCCCGGATGAGCCTCCGGGACTAAAGCGCACATCGTAGGCATTGCCGGTACGGCCGAAGGCCGTGCTGCGGTTGGTATCGCTCGCGGCGAAGTCCGGCATGTTGGTTTGCCCGAGGATGATGGCGCCCGAGGCTTTCAATTTGGCCACGATGGTCGCGTCCTTCGGTGCGACGAGCTCGTGTCCGGGGATCAGGTAGCCTTTCCATCCATCCGTGGTGACCAGGCCCTTGATGGAAGTGTTTGCCTTGGTCACGATGGGGACGCCCCACAGAGGGCCGTGGGGTGTACCTTCCGCATCTTCGCGTGCGGCTGTGGCCAGTGCTCCGGTTGCATCGACATTCTGCACCGCGCGATAGATCCCGTTGTACTTCGCAATCCGCGCCATGTACCACTGCACCACCTGGGTGACGGTGTATTTGTGGTCGCGATACATCTGCTCCAGCTGTGGAACCGTGACCTCGAGCAGGTCGTGATTCATGGCATCTTGTGTGTCGGCGGCGAGGGCAGGTACGGCTAACAGGAGGAGGAGAGAAAAACGGGAAAGCATTTTCATAAAGTATCAGCCAAAAGGAAACCCCAGATCTCTTGTTTTGTATCAGGGCACGACTCTTAGTCGGGCCCTGTAGTTTCTACATTTCTAGGGACCAAGCGCATGGTATTTCAACGACAGCAGCTCGATGGGATGCC
>JBAVQC010000351.1:0-60079 GCA_049693715.1 Acidobacteriaceae bacterium
GGGCTGACGTTTGGCCCCGGCCCTACGGGCCTGTTTCAGTTCTGCGATTTGTTTTCGCGCTCTCACACACGGTCTTTAGCCCATCACATCTGCTTCCCGCATGCACGGGCTAAAGCCCGTACGCGTCACCGCATTGAGAAGGGACCAAAGCGCCTGAATTCAAGGCTACGCCGGGCTGGGGGATCGGACAAGGCGGAGAGAAGGCGTGGTTCTATGGAGAGCTGTGGAAGGCGTGGATAAGGAGGAACGTTCCCTTGGCAACCCGGCTACGTAGTGGAGGATTTGCCTTTGAACAGGCGGTAGATGGCCAGGAGGATGATCGCCCCCACCAGCGACATGAAGAAGCCGGCGCGTTGGCCCTCCTGGTATAAACCCACGTGGCTGCCGATAAACGTGGCCAGCAAGGCACCGGCAACGCCGATCAACATGGTAATGAAAATGCCGCCGGGATCTTTTCCGGGCATGATGAACTTGGCCAGCGCCCCGACGATCAGGCCGATGATTGCTTCCCACAATAGGTGAAACATACACGTACCTCCTGATTCGCCTGGAATGTTCGGATAGCTAGTGAGGCCGCGTGCAAATCCTCTTGCACGCGGCCGCCTTGCTCGCCTTAACCCTGTCCTACTTCTCGGTGGACAGGTTCTTGGGCGACTTCCTGTTCAGTGTCCGCAACAACTTGGCCGCGGAGGGTGGGACTGGAACCGCCTTATCGAAAACGATTGCCTCAGCAGTTACATCCTTGCCGTAAAGCCTCTTGTTGCCATCGTTGTCGGGACGCAATGTGGAACCGGACAATGAAACACCGGCGAAGAGCCCACGCGCGCGTGAATAGGAAAGGATCTGTGCCCGCAGGGTGACATCGGTTTCAGCAGAGGCGTTGCGGCCAACCGGACCGGCTGCCGCGGAGGCGTCTCCGCCAATCTTGACCTTGCTCTTGAGGATGTTCGCGGCGGAAGTCGGGCTCATGAGCAGGAGCACGAAATCCGTGGCCTGACCACCCAACTGGAACCCGACGCTCGCGCCTTCAAGAGCCATCATGGATGGAGCACTCCAGGGACCGCGAAAGCGCCTGCCACTGCGGCAGGTTAATACCCCACGGCCGTAACTGCCCCCCACAATGAAGGCGGCCTTGAGCACGGAGGGCAGTACGACTACGCAGTCCGCTTTATCGATAACGCTTTGCGGAATGTCATCGGGAACGTTCATGATCTCGGAAATGACCGTACCCGCTGACATGACTCGATCCGCTTCCTTGTCCTGCCCAAGAACAGGCAGAACCATCAGGCCCATAAGGCTTAGTGCCACTACTGTCTTCTTCATGCTCTCTCCTTGAGGCTTATCTGAAACACCATTGCAGCAATACAGCATTGCCTGCGTTTGAACCCGGAAACGGATGGGGAGTTAACTTTGGTAACCGCTGAGCATACTATACAAGTTCTCCTTGACAATCAATCGTCGTCGCCCGCACTTACTGTGATGCAAACGCCGCGGAAACAACCGTCCAGGGGGCTAAGGTTGTTTGCTCCTTAGCGACGGTAGACTACCCCGCCCTTCATCACGAAGGAGACGCGCTTGAGCACGCTGATGTCGTCGAGGGGGTTGCCGGGAACGGCGATGATATCGGCATCGTAGCCGGGCTTGAGCGCGCCTAGTTCGCGGTCCCAGTCGAGGAGTCTTGCGCCGTTGAGCAGGTCTGCTTTTAGTACGTCCACCGGCTTCATGCCGTATTGCACCATGAGCTCAAACTCGCGCGCCTGGGTGCCGTGAGGAAAGGGCCCCACGTCGGAGCCTACCGCCATGGGCACACCGTGCTCCAGTTGACGGCGAAATTCCTGCGCGTGGTAGTCGAGGAGCTGGTGCTCCCGCGCTGCGCCGGCCGGCGAGTTGGCGTGGGCGGCAAAGTATTCCTGAATGGTAAAGGTCGGGACGGCGTAGATCTGCTTTTCGCGCATCAGGCGCATGGTCTCGTCGCCGAGCTGGTCAGCATGGTCGATCGAAGCCACCCCGGCCTGGGCGGCGTACAGAGCGCCGGGCTCGCCTTCACAGTGCACGGCTACGCGGGTGTAAAGGCGTGCGGTTTCGGCGACAGCCTGCGCTAATTGCGGCTCGGAGTACTGAAAAATGGAGTGAAACTGGCCGTCCCTGGAGAAGTCCCGGCCGGTTTCGTAGATCTTGATGAAGTCCGCTCCGTCCTTGATCTGCTGGCGAATGACCGTCACGAGTTCGTCGCCGGTGTTGGCGTAGGTGGCGTTGGAAAGCACGTGCTGCTCGGGGTTGTAGTCGATGGCGTCTTCATGGCCACCGAGAACGCTGATCGCGTTGCCGCTGACACGCATGCGCGGTCCGGGGATCTGCCCCTGGTCAATGGCGTTGCGGACCGCGGAGTCGGCAGGCCCCGCACCTTCTGTACCCATGTCGCGCTCGGCAGTAAAGCCGGCCAGGAGGTCGGCTTTCGCCGCGAGAGTAGCGGTAATCACGCGCTGGGGCACGGACTCGATCACGGTCTGAAGATCTTCCGCCCCGGGGTGCAGAAAGAGATGTACGTGGGCGTCAATCAGGCCAGGCATGAGGGTGGTGTCGCCGAGGTCGATAGTCTCCGCTCCGGAGGGATGAGCTACGGAGGAACCGGCGGCAACAATTCTTCCGCCTTCGACCAGGACCTCACCGGGGGTGAGAATACGGCCTGCTTCTATGTCGAGAAGGCGCGCGGCGTGGAGAACGATGGGCTGCGACGCGGGCGGAGCTTGCGCCGAGGCGACGCCGCCTAAGGATCCAAGCAGGATGAGGGACAGGTATCGGAAGGCCAAGATGGTTTGCAGAATACCAGCAGATCCGGTTTGGGCGTTCGTTTCGTATTAGTATTGGGTCAAATTATGCGGCTGCGCAGAAAGATCCGCGAGGTTACGTATAACTTCGATGATCTGCGCGACCTGTTAGCCAAGGCCAGCCCCTACCGCTCGGGGGATGCGCTGGCCGGGATCGCCGCCGAGAGCGACGAACAGCGTGCCGCGGCGCAAATGACGCTGGCCGATCTTCCCTTGCGCGCCTTTCTGCAGGACGCCCTGATTCCCTACGAGACGGACGAAGTTACCCGCTTGATCGTGGATAGCCACGATCTTTCAGCCTTTGCTCGGGTCGGGACATTGACGGTAGGAGAGTTTCGCGACTGGCTGCTTTCCGATGCGGCGACCGGCGAGGCGCTGGCCGCGCTAGGCCCCGGTCTCACGCCGGAGATGGTTGCGGCTGTCAGCAAGTTGATGCGGGTTCAGGACCTGGTCCTGGTGGCGCGCAAGATACGGGTGGTGACGCAGTTCCGGACTACGGTGGGCTTGCCGGGGAGGCTCTCGACCCGGCTGCAGCCGAACCATCCCGTGGACGATCCGGCGGGCATCGCGGCATCCATAGTCGATGGGCTCCTGCTGGGCTCAGGGGATGCGGTGATCGGGATCAATCCTGCGTCAGACAATGTGAACACGGTGCAGACGCTGCTGAAAATGATCGATCACGTGCGCCAGAAATATGCGATCCCGGTGCAGAGCTGTGTGCTGGCCCATGTGACGACGCTGATGGCAGCGCTGGAACAAGGCGCTCCGGTCGACCTGGTCTTTCAATCGATCGCTGGAACGGAAGCGGCAAACCAGTCGTTCGGGGTGAACCTGGCGCTGCTGGATGAAGCCTGCGCGGCGGCACGGGCACTGAAGCGCGGAGCGATTTTCGAGGCGCCGTTTAGGGGCGGCGAACCTACGTTGGGCGACAACGTGATGTATTTCGAAACTGGACAAGGCAGCGCCCTATCCGCCGACGCCCATCATGGAGTGGATCAGCAAACTTGCGAGGCACGCGCCTACGCTGTCGCCCGGCGTTATCGGCCCATGTTGGTAAATACGGTGGTTGGCTTTATCGGGCCGGAGTACCTGTACAACGGCAAGCAGATTATCCGGGCCGGACTGGAAGACCACTTTTGCGGCAAATTGTTGGGGCTGCCCATGGGTTGCGATATTTGCTACACCAATCATGCCGAAGCCGACCAGGACGATATGGATGTGCTGCTGACGCTGCTCGGAGCCGCCGGCGTGAACTACATTATGGGGGTTCCCGGAGCGGACGATGTGATGCTCCATTACCAAAGCACCTCGTTTCATGACGCGCTGTACTTGCGGCGGGTGCTGGGCCTGCGGCCGGCGCCGGAGTTTGAGGCCTGGCTGCACAGTGATGAGAGGTTTCGGTTGAATGTACCGGCGTTTCTCGCATAGCTCATGTTTGCTAGACGGACACACAAAACGAACCAGGTCCAGCATGTTCAGGATCTGACACTGGCCGAGATGTCCCTTGCAGCGCGAGAGGCATTGCGCAGTTATACCCCTGCGCGGCTGGGACTTGAACGCACGGGCGTGAGCCTGGCGACGCGTCCGCTGCTCGATTTCCAGCTGGCGCACGCGCGGGCTCGCGACGCGGTGCACGCGGCGATCGATGTGCGCATGTTGTGCGATGAACTGCGGCGGTCCGAATTGCCGGCGCTGGCACTGGAAAGCAAGGCCAGGGACCGGAGCACCTATCTTCGGCGGCCGGACCTGGGCCGGGTACTAAGCGAGGACTCGGCAGCCTTGCTGACTCCGGGGGAATACGATGTTGTCTTCGTCATTGCGGACGGGCTCTCGGCATTGGCTGTGGAGAGGCACGCGCTGCGGCTGATGCGCGAGGTCCTGCCCTTGGTTGCCGGTTGGCGGCTGGCGCCGGTGTGCGTGGTGGAGCAGGGCCGGGTCGCCATCGGAGACGCGATTGGCGAGGCGTTGCACGCGCATTTAGCTGTAGTGTTGATTGGGGAACGGCCGGGGTTGAGTTCCCCCGATTCTTTGGGGGTCTACATTACCTGGGAACCGCGGCGGGGCAGGAAAGACTCGGAGCGGAATTGCATCTCGAACGTACGGGAAGAGGGATTGGGATACGCGGCGGCGGCAAATCGACTCCACTACTACATGCAAGAGTCGTCGCGGTTGCACATGACTGGGCTGGGGCTTAAAGATCCGACTGAGGATTTGGCCCGGTTGCTGTAGTGGGCTGTGCTGGATTCGATTGGCTTTTCCTAGGGATCACCCCTCGCGCGTCCAAAGGGCGGCGGCGTTTGACCGGAGCGTGGCTCAGGGGCTGACGAGTCTCCTTGAGAACTCAATATGATGAAATCGAGTCCCGTAGGGACGGCTGAACTTAGCCCAGGACGCAGTCCTGGGTTTGAATGCACCATTGAAAAGTCCCGTAGGGACGACTGAAAAATTATCGAAATATGGTCCTGAATTTGGGCAGCGAATCGGAATTCTCGAGATATCCGGGTTAGCTTCCAGTCGTCCCTTCGGGACTCTTCGTCGTTCGAATCTCTACCCAGGACTGCGTCCTGGGCTAAGTTCAGCCGTCCCTGCGGGACTCGTGTTGCAATCGATAGGTTCTCACGTACACGCTAAAGCCCGTCCTATTTGGGTGGTTAATGTACGGGCTGAAGTCCGTCAGCCCAGCCCTACTCGGCCTTCGTCGGTAGGCTTGCCCAGAGGTAGGTTCGGAAAAAGGCTAGTATGCGTTGGTTTGCGGACTCCGTTGCTTTGCTGCTGAAGACATGGCCTTCGTCGGGATACATGCCTGCTTCGCAGGTAAAGTCTTTGAGCTCGCAGAGACGGACCAGCTGGCGGGCGTTGACGATCGGGACCTGCTTGTCCTGCTCGCCATGAAGGATGAGGAGCGGCGGCAGATTTTGCACCTGAGAAAAGAATTGGTTGGGGAGAAGGCCCGACCACTCCGCGATGGCTTCGACACCCAGTTTATGGGAGCCGGCCAGGAGGGCCACCGACGCGCCCAGACCTTCCCCGATGAGCGCAATTTTCCTGGCCTTCGATGCCGGCCGGGCGTGCAGATCTCCTACGATGTCCTCGACGGCCTGGCCCCAACGCCGATAGTTCGTGGCGGTCGGTTCGAGGTTGGGCGTGACGGTCAAGTAGTCCACCAGCAGGACACGGAACGCGTGTTCGGCAAAGAACCGGGCCTCCGTCCGGGCAAAAGCCAGATCGGCAGGATTCGCGCCACGCAAAAAGATGATCGTCGCGGTCGCGTCACGAGCGTCATACACCGCACAGGAGACGGCTTTGTCATGGCTCATGAAGGTGGCGTATTCGATGGGAAGTGTTTCGGCCCGCAGTGGGGCCGCGGCCAGCCAGAACAGCACAACGGCCATCACCCGGGGAAAACGCATCTTAGAGCACCTTCAGGACGACCAGGGAGAGGTCGTCACTTTGCTCGGCACCGGCGGTAAAGCGGTCGACCCGCTGAACTACCGCGGTGACGATTTCCTGCGCGGACCGGTGAGTGCTCATTTTAGCCGCCGCGATCAGGCGTTCTTCTCCCCATTCCTCGTAGGCGGTGGTCATGGCTTCGCTGATTCCATCGGTATAACCGATGAGGACGTCGTAGGGCTGGAGCTGGAGCTGGCCTTGCTCATATTGAACATCGGTAAAGATGCCCAGGACTGGCCCACCGGTTTCCAGCCGCTGCACCGTGCACGGACTATCCGAGCTGCAGAAACTATCCTGCCCCGGGACCGCGGGACGCAAGAGTACGGGCGCGTTGTGCCCCGCATTCACGTAATCGAGGGTGCGCGCAGAAGGGTCGTATTCGCCGAAAAAAAACGTAACAAAGCGATTGCTTGTGGAGGAGTCGTAAATAATGCGATTGAGGCCCTCGATCAGCCTGGCGAGACTGAGCGTCCCACTGAAAGTAAGCCCGTGCAGAGCGGCACGGATGGAAGCCATCAACAGAGCAGAGGAGATGCCCTTGCCTGAGACGTCGCCGATGGCAATACCGAGTTTGCCGTTATCGAGGTCGATGAAGTCGTAGTAGTCCCCTCCGACCTCTTGCGCGGTGCGGCTGTAGCCGGCGAAGTCGATGCCCTTTACCAGGGGATAGATCTGCGGCAGCAGGCGTTCCTGTACCTGGCGGGCGATTTCTATTTCGCGGTCGATGCGCTGGCGTTGGGCTGATTCCTCCGCCAGATGGTGGACGAGGGCGCTGTTTTCAATGGCCAGGCCGGTTTGCAAGGCTACGGAGGAAAGCAACCGCCGGTCGGAGCGGGAGTATGGCTCCTCGCTCCGCTTGGGCCCCAGAGCCATCACGCCAATCAAGCTGGAGCGGCCAGGCAAGGGCAGCAGAAGCTCGGCATCAAGCCGGTCAAGCACCGAGACCTCAGACGGTGCGGCCAATGCGAGCCACGGGTCGGGATGCTCGCGGAAGACTCGCTTGGGACTGCGGTCAATGGCCAATGCGCGCATGGTGGAGGAGTTCTCCGGCAGCGAAACGTCCACTCCCTCCGGAATTCCCTCGGCATATTGCAGTTGGAAGAGCTTGCCCTGGCGCAAAAGGAAGGAGATTCGCTCCACATGCAGGGCCTGGCCGATGCGCTCGGTGATGGTTCTCAGCAACGGTTCGGTTTCGGTGAAGGTCCGGGCTTGTTCGGAGAGATCGGTCAATATCTGATCCACCGAATAGGCCTCGCGGAAGAAGCGCCGGTCAATCCACAAGGAGAGAGGCCGCGCGATGCGCCAACGCAGAAACAGGGCGATGAGCACGGTTGCCACCGGAGCGATGAGTTGCGCCCAGCGGCCGGAGGTATGGATAAAGTGAACGAGGCGGAAGCCGAGGAAGGTAAAGACGATCACCTGCAGCACCCATAGGGTGCCTTGGGCAAACGCGTAGCGGGTGCCCTGACGAAGGATGATGCGCAGATCGAGGGCTCGCTGCACAATGACGGTGTAGGCGAGCGAAAGAGGGAAAAAAGTGAACAGAACCGCAACGGTGAGGAGGGCCCAGGAAGGCGCCACCTCAATGGGCGTCTTTTCCGAAAGAGTGGAGGTCACCAGCAGGACGAGTACCGGGCCAAGCCCGAGCAGTGAACCAGCGGCCACCACTCCCAGGCGACGGCGGGCATCCGGCGCCGGAGCGGGAACGGCAAAGAGCTTGCCGACGATGGCGGCAATGAAGATACAGAGAGAAAGCGCCGCAAAGACATTTCCCGCGACTTGAAGCGGACCGATTGCGGACAAGTAGGGCCGGATGAAACGTACGTGGTAAAGCCGGCCGTACGCCAGTGCGAAATCAGCGGGGACGACCGCGATCTGAGGAGCAATGATGAGCCACTTGATCCAGGGATGGCGCGTGTCGGTACGGGAGCGGACGGGAAAATAGATGCTGAAGAGGATGAGCGAGATGAGCATCCACTGGATGGCAAAAATTTGCCAGAAGATGGTGAAGGGCGCGAGAAAGCCGGGAAAATATCCGGTTCGGCTGGAAAAGACGGGAACCACGTTCATGATGCCCAGCAGAAGCCAGGCGTTCCATTCCAGTGGCCTGGCCAGTACCACCCAATAGCCAAGCAAGAGGCAGAAGGCTGGAAAGAGGAGAACCAACACGATGTTGATCAGCCATCCCGAGAAGTTGGGAGGCGTTCTTCGCTGGGCTATCAGCCCCACTTGCGCGGTATGCATCCCACCCAGCCGATTGCGATAAACGATGGAGAAGGTTTGTCCTGGATGAGCGTAGAAGCTCTGGCGAATGAGCCCTGCCATGCCGGTAAACGGGACACCGTTCACGGAAATGGGCTCGTCCTCGGCTGCCATCCCGGCGCGTGTCGACTCTGGGAGTGGCTGGACCAAAAAATGGGCGTTATTCGAGTGCTCTAATGGGGGTCGTGCCCGGTTGGGATTGAGAAAGCTGTCGAAGGTCGCGGCAGTGTTGGCCGCATAGAAAAGTGTCGAACCCACAACCAATATGGCCAGCAAGAGATACGGAAGTTTGGTGAGGTTCGTTTGCATGGAGCCAATAAGGCATTTTTACTATTTCGTTGATCTGGCGGGATTCGCCAGGTGCGGCCATTCTTTGGCGGAATGGCCGCGTTCAGAATAGCCTCCTCGATTGTGCCGATAGTAAAAATGCTTCCGGCGGCATGGTAGCAGACGGCAGGTTGACATCGTCGAGAGACACGGTTAGCTTTCTAGTAGATATGCAAGTCCGCAGCCACCATCATCGTCATCACCATCATCACGTGACGAGCGTGTCGGCGGACGGTTCCGGCCAGCGATAGCGGTCAGGAAGCCAGGATCAGGAAACAGCCCGCCGGCGCGAGACGCGCACGCGGGCTTTTTTGCGTTTGGAGTCGGAGAACGGGAAAAGGGAGAGTTTTGACGATGACCGAAGCAGTGAAACTCGATTTTGCAAAGATGGATGGCCTGCTGCCTGCAATCGTGCAGGACGCAGCGAGCGGCGAAGTGCTGATGATGGGCTTTTTTAACGAGATCAGCTACGCCAAGACGCTGGAAACAGGATTTGTGACGTTTTGGAGCCGCACGCGGCAGAAATTGTGGATGAAAGGCGAAACCAGCGGCAACCGGTTGCGGGTGGTGTCGGCCGCTACCGACTGCGACCAGGATACGCTGCTGTTTCGTGTGGCAGTTGAAGGTGATGGGCTGGTTTGCCACGAGGGAACGGTGAGCTGCTTTACCCGGCCGATCGCATTGCCGGTTACAGAAAAGATGGAGGCACGGAATGGCAGCAGGTAAGTTGAAGCTGGGTATTCCCAAAGGGAGCCTGCAGGACGCGACGATCGCGCTGTTTGAGAATGCAGGGTGGCACATTTATGCCAACGGACGTTCGTATTTTCCAGGGATCGATGACAGCGAGATCGAGTGCATGCTGATCCGCGCGCAGGAAATGGCGCGGTACGTGGAGAAGGGCGTTCTGGATGCCGGCCTGACGGGCATCGACTGGGTTGTGGAGAGCAGGTTGGATGTGGTCAGCGTGACCTCGCTGACTTATTCCAAGGCGACTCGTACCAAGGTGCGATGGGTGCTCGCGGTGCCTGAGGATTCTCCGTTTCAGAAGGCCGAGGAGCTGAGCGGGAAGGTGATCGCTACCGAGCTGGTAGAGGTGACCAAAAATTATTTCGCGAGCAAGAATGTTCCGGTGAAAGTGGAATTCAGTTGGGGGGCGACGGAAGTGAAGCCGCCCATGTTGGCCGATGCCATTGTGGAAGTGACGGAGACAGGCAGCTCTTTGCGGGCCAACCGCCTGCGGATTATCGATACGGTGATGGAGAGCGAAACTCATTTGATTGCCAATCGGGTTGCTTATGAGGATCCGTGGAAGAAGCAAAAGATCGACAATATATCGCTCATGCTCAATGGCGCGATCGCGGCGAAGGGCCGGGTGGGTTTGATGATGAACGTGGAGAAGAAGAATTTGGATAAGGTGTTGGCGATGTTGCCGGCGCTGGATTCTCCGACTATTTCCACGCTGAGCGATGCGGGATGGGCGGCGTTGAACACGGTGCTGGAGGAGAGCGTTTTGCGCGATGTGATTCCCAAGCTGAAGAGTGCGGGGGCTAGTGGGATCGTCGAGTATCCGCTTAACAAGATTGTTTTTTAGGTGCGCTTTGCAGCGAAGGAGTTGTGGGGTAATGAGTGGAAACCTCTCGACCGGAGCGTAGCGGAATGGAGAGACCTGCGGTCAACCCTTACTTAGGAGCATCTGCATGAGGCTGGTGAAGACACAGGGCCGTGGCGGCAAAGAGACGCGGCAGATGCTGAGTGAACTGGAGCTGCGAGGCGCCCGGAACACGGCGCGCGCAATGCCGGTGGTGCAGAAGATTGTCGGCGACGTACGCAAAGGCGGGGACCGGGCGCTGCGCCGGTACGCGGCGAAGCTGGACGGCCTGGCAAAGGCACAGCCCTTGGAGATAAGCCGCGCCGAGATGGAACAGGCTTGGGACACGACGCCGAAGGCGCTGCAAGCGGCCATGGAAACGGCGGCGGGCAATATCCGGCGATTTGCCGCGCGCCAAATGCCGAAACAGTGGAGGACAACCACCGCTGGACTTACGACCGGACAGCAGGTGCGTGCCCTGAGCGCTGTGGGTTGCTATGTGCCGAGCGGACGCTACCCGCTTCCCTCCACCTTGCTGATGACGGTGATCCCTGCGCAGGTCGCAGGAGTGCAGCGCATTGTGGTGGTGTCGCCGAAGCCGGCCAGGGAGACGCTGGCGGCCGCAGCACTGCTCGGCGTGAGTGGGTTTTACCGCATCGGCGGGGCGCAGGCAATTGCGGCGCTCGCGTTTGGCACGGAGAGCCTACGCCGCGTGGACAAGATTGTGGGGCCGGGCAACTGGTACGTGACCGCAGCCAAGAAGATGGTCGCCTTCGATTGCGCCATTGACATGCTGGCCGGCCCAACGGAGATTGTCGTGACCAGTGAAAGCGGCGACGCGGTGGGGATTGCCGCAGACCTGGTGGCCCAGGCCGAGCACGATCCCGAGGCACTGGCCATCCTGATCACCACCAACGAACCGCTGGCCCGCGCGGTGGTGAAAGAAGTGGGGACGCGCGTAAAGGTAAATCCCGTTGCGCGACAGGCGATCGAACGCAATGGCCTGGCGGTGCTTGCGGGTTCCATCGACGAGGCCCACGAAATTACCAACCGGCTGGCCCCTGAGCATCTGACCGTCGACGGCAACGAGGATCTCGCCTGGGTGTTCAACGCGGGCTCGGTGTTTGTTGGCCGGTATTCACCCCAGCCTATGGGTGACTACGTCTCTGGCCCCAACCATACCTTGCCGACCGGTGGCGTGGCGCAGGTGCGGGGAGGTTTGAGCGTGATGGACTTTTTGAAGGTGATCACGGTGCAGGAATATACGCTGGCGGGGTTGCAAAGGCTGGGACCAGCGGCCATCGCGCTGGCGAATGCGGAGGGATTGGTTGGACACGCAGAGGCGGTGCGAGCAAGGGGGATCGATGGCTGAGAGTGTGTTGCAACAGACGCCCGCGCCGCGGGCCGCCGTGCAGCGAATGCACGCCTATCATCCACCGTTGAGCGGACGGCAAGGGCTGCGGCTGGACTTTAACGAGAACACCGTCGCGTGCTCCCCCCGCGTGCTGGAAGCGCTGGGCAAAATCGCTGCCTCGGATTTAGCCAAGTATCCCGAGCGAGGCCATGCGGAGGCTAAAGTCGCCCACCACCTGGGGCTCCCCCCTGAGCAGGTCCTGCTGACCAATGGAGTGGATGAGGCGATCCATATTCTGTGCCAGACGTATCTGGATCGCGGAGACGAGTTCCTCTTCCCGACCCCTACCTATTCCATGTATGAGATCTACGGATCCTGCACGGATGGCATCGTCAAGACTGTGCCTTCGGGGGCGGATTTTGCTTTCCCTTTGCAGCCCCTGCTGGATGCCATCACGCCAGAAACCAGGCTGATCGCGATCGCCAGCCCCAACAGCCCTACGGGCACGGTGGCCCGCCGGGAGCAGATCCTGCAGGTTCTGCATCG
The DNA here is from genome assembly GCA_049693715.1 of Acidobacteriaceae bacterium. GTDB lineage: Bacteria > Acidobacteriota > Terriglobia > Terriglobales > Acidobacteriaceae > PALSA-350. The sequence continues at coordinate 12,356 of JBAVQC010000351.1, forward strand.
TGCTCCCCACGCAGTCGTGCTGGTGGATGAGGCCTATTACCACTTCTGCGGGGAAACAGTGATGGACCTGATAGGCAAGGCGCCCAACCTGATTGTGGCGCGCACCTTTTCTAAAGCGTACGGACTCGCCGGGTTGCGGCTGGGCATGCTCGCCGCACCCGTCGGCATGCAGCAGTGGTTGCGGACGGTCATCTCTCCCTACAGCGTGAACTCGCTGGCCCTGGCCTGCTTGCCGGCAGCGCTGGACGATGACGCATACCTGCAATGGTATGTGGGAGAAGTAAAGACGGCGCGGACGGAGATGGTGGAGAACCTGGCTAAACTTGGCGTTCCCCAATGGCCTAGCCGGGCCAACTTTATCCTGGTGAAGATCGGGCCCAGGCACATGGAGTTCGTGCAGGCGATGCAACGCCGCGGCGTACTTACGCGGGACCGGTCGAAAGACCAGGGGTGCGACGGGTGTGTTCGCCTGACGGTGGGGACGCGAGATCAGATGCGGCAGGCGGTGGCTGCCATGGCGGAAGCACTGAACGAAATCGGGTGGGAGAAAGCATGATGGCCAAAAAGAAAGCCGTGCCGCGGAAGAAACGCCAGGCCGCCATCGATCGCAATACGACCGAGACGAAGATCTCGCTGAAGCTGGTGGTAGAAGGCAGCGGGCGATACAAAGTCAAAACGGGTATTCGCTTCTTCGACCACATGCTCGAGCTGTTCACACGGCACGGAGCGTTCGACCTGGAGCTCGCATGCGATGGCGATCTGGACGTCGATCAGCACCACACGGTAGAAGACGTCGGCATTGCCCTGGGCGAGGCGTTCGACCAGGCGCTGGGCGATAAGAAGGGTATCCTGCGCGCGGGATACTTCCTGATGCCCATGGATGAGACCCTGGGTGTTGCGGCCGTCGACCTGAGCGGGCGCGTGTCCTGCGTGGTTAAGACCAAGGTGAAGAAGCGGCTAGTGGGCGACCTGCAAAGCGAGCTGGTGGAGGATTTTTTTGAAGGCTTTGCGCGTGGAGCGCGGGCCAATGTGCACATTGCCACCATGTACGGCCGCTCTAACCATCACAAGATCGAGGCCCTGTTCAAGGCCTTTGCCCGGGCGCTGCGCGTTGCCTGCTCCCGGGATAAGCAACTGGGCGAGATGTTGCCCAGCACCAAGGGATTGCTGTGATCCCGGTTACCGTGATCGACTACAAGGCAGGCAATTTGACCTCGGTGGTCAAGGCGCTGCGCTACCTGGATGCCGACGTCACAGTGACCGATTGCGCGGAAGACGTGGGTGCGGCCAGCCGCGTGATTCTGCCCGGAGTGGGCCACTTCGCGGCTACCTACCGGCTGGATGAGACGAAGATCACCCCTGCTGTGCGCGATGCCATCGCCCGAGGAGTTCCCTTCCTGGGAATTTGCGTGGGCATGCAATGGCTCCTCACCGGCAGTCGGGAGGCTCCGGACCAGCCGGGGCTGGGATATTTTCAAGGGTGGTGCGAGCGCTTTCCCGAAGGGAGCGAGAAGGTGCCCCATGTGGGTTGGGATCACATCGTGACCCGCACCTCATCCCCTACACGGCTTTTTGCCGGCATAGAGAAGAATGCGTTTGTCTACTACACCCACTCCTACTTTGTGCCCACCACCATTTCTCGCAACGGGCAGGCTCAAGGGGAAGATCCAGTAGCGGCCGGGACGCATTACATTAAGAAGTTCGCAGCGGCCGTGGAGCACGAGAACGTGATGGGAGTGCAGTTTCATCCGGAGAAATCGAGCGCGGCGGGGCTGAGGATTCTGAAGAATTTTCTGGAGTTTCCATGCTGACCAAGCGGATCATCGCCTGCCTGGATGTGCGCAGCGGGCGGGTGGTGAAGGGGGTGCAGTTCGTGGACCTGGTGGATGCGGGAGACCCGGCGGAATTGGCCCGGCGCCATGCGGCAGCCGGCGCGGATGAGATCGTTTTGCTCGACATCACGGCTACCCACGAGGGCCGGGGAACTCTACTGGACACGGTGCGAAGAACGGCGAAGCAGTTGTTCATTCCGTTCACCGTGGGCGGCGGGATACGCTCGGCGGATGAGGCAGCGGCAGTCTTCGATGCCGGTGCGGATAAGGTGAGTGTCAACTCGGCTGCGATTGCCGATCCTCACCTGATTGACGCGATTGGGAGGAGTTTTGGGGCCCAGGCGGTGATCGTGGCCATCGACGCGAGGCGGGCCCGGGATTGCGCAGACCCGGTGGGAGAAGCGGAAGTCTTTGTGAGCGGTGGACGAACCCGTACCGGGCGCCGGGTGATCGAGTGGGCGCGGGAGGCGGAGGAGCGCGGAGCAGGCGAGATTCTGTTGACTTCAATGGATGCCGACGGAACGCGCGCCGGGTTTGATTGTGAGCTGACTGCGCGGGTGAGTGAGGCAGTGGAGATTCCCGTGATTGCTTCTGGCGGCGCTGGGACGGCGGAACACTTTGCCGAGGTGTTCCAGGCGGGCAAGGCACACGCGGCGCTGGCGGCGAGCATTTTTCATTTCGGCATCGCGGATGTGCGGGCGCTCAAGCAGGAGCTGGCGCGTGAAGGGGTTCCGGTGAGGCTGCCATGTTGATTCCGTCGATCGATCTGATGGGTGGGCGGATCGTCCAACTCTTGAGGGGCGAGACGCTAAAGCTGGCGTTTGACGATTTTGAGTATTGGATTGGCCGGTTCCAACACTATCCGCTAGTGCAACTGATCGACCTCGATGCGGCGATGCGGCAGGGGGAGAATAGCGAACTGATCACCAGGATTGCGGGCCGGTTGCCTTGCCAGGTGGGGGGCGGCATCTCCACGGTGGAGAAGGCTGGCGCCGTGCTGGCTGCGGGGGCCCAGCGGGTGATTGTGGGCTCGGCGCTTTTCGGCGGGGCGAGCGTGGTGAATACCGGGTTTGCGCAGAGTCTGGCCGAGGCTGTGGGCGTGGAGCGGCTGGTCTTCGGCGTGGATACGAAGCAGGGCCGGGTGGCGGTCAAGGGCTGGAAGGAACAGGTGCCATTGACTGCTGAGGAAGCGATTCCCCAATTGGAACCTTATTGCGCCGCTTTCCTTTATACGCATATCGATCGGGAGGGGACCATGCAAGGTTTTCCTCTCGAGGTGGCGGAGCAGCTGAAACAGAAGACGAAGCGGCAGTTGATTGTGGCTGGGGGTATCCGCGAACAGGCTGAGATCGATGCCCTGGACGCAATCGGGGTGGATGCCGTTGCGGGCATGGCGGTGTATTCCGGGGTGCTGTCGGCCTGATTTACCCAAAAACAGTTCCACGGACCCTTCCTGGATATGTTTTTTTACTTAACGGCGCATCAGTTTCCGCTCTCGTTTGCGGAAGACCAGGCCTGCGGCTAGGAAGCAGCAGGCGAACAAGGCGGTCAAGGCAATCAAGCCCCCAGGCGGCCGCCAGCGCAAACCAGATGACCGAGCCCCGCCGGTTTTTTAATACGTCTCAAGGACGACATAATGATCGGTGTGGTCGATCAAGACACGCTTGAAGAGACCCATGGTCAGCAGGCCATCGAAATCAGATGGGTTGGTGTTCTTCTTTACGCCGGGGAGGGTGATGAACGAGACCGCGCCCAACTCGACTGAGCCGATCCGGACATCCTGCGGCGGGAGGGCCATGAAGATCTTCTGCGCTACGCCGGAGCCCCCATGCAGCGACGCGTCGCGGAACATGTTGAGCGCCATGTATTCCGACGTGTTGTAAAGAAAGGGGACGTCGGAGCCGGAGTCCAGCTCGAGGCGAACCGGTCGCATGCCGTCGGACAGGCGGGCGACAACAATGGGCGATCCGGCGAGCTGTGAGCCGTCGGCGGACTGGGTCTGCAGCGGAATGCGCGATCCTTTTACTGCTGTGCGCATCGCGGCTGAGTCGTCGAGGCAGAGCAGGTTGTGGCCGTTGTCGATGAGCATGTCGAACTGCTCCAGAAAATCCTCACCCAGGACGCCCTGGATATCGAGGCCCGTGGCCGGAAGGTTGGCGAGGTCATATACGAGCACTTTCTGGTTGGCGACGGAATGGGAGCCGGCTTCGACCAGGTCGACCTGTGCAAAGGAGGCGGCGGCCTGCATGCCCACGCCGGCCACCTTGGCCTTGCCCGAGGTTTCCAGGTGGAGGGCGGCGGCCAGGGCTGGGTCAACCATGGTCATCTGCGTGCCGGTGTCGAGAAGAAAGCTGAAGGGGCCGGAATGATTGATGGATACGGGCACAATCATCTGGTAGCGGTTGACCATGCGGAAAGGTAAACTTGCTACGTTCGCTGGGCAACGGCTTTCTGCGGAAAGCGTGGAAGCGATGTTTACGGCCAGAACCAACGAAGCAAAAACCTTGAAACTTGTCATCGGAGTGCTCCTCAGCCGGGTAGGCTGAGGTCACTCTGGGCGTGTGCTTCTACATGGTCTTGAGGCGCTCGTGATCAGACTCTGAACCCAGGTGAACTCTTTCTGCGCGGGTCGAATGCAATCATGATGGAGTTGTGATGGCGGGCAAGTCCGTTGTTTTCAGATTTGGCAACGTGGAGGTCCGGGAGCGCGAGTTTTCCATCGTGAAGGCGGGCGAAGTGTTGCCGGTGGAGCCGAAGGCCTTCCGCGTCCTGCTGCATCTGCTGCAAAGGCCGCAGAAACTCATTCCCAAGGAAGAACTGCTGAACGCGGTGTGGGGCGAGACGGCGGTTTCAGAGAACTCCCTGGCGAGGAGCATTGCGCTGCTGCGTCGCCTGCTGGGGGATGAGGCGCGCGATCCCCGCTATATCGAGACCGTGGCCACGGTTGGCTATCGATGGGTGTCCATGGTGGAGGCGGCCGCCGAGTCTGGCGAGGTCGAGGAAGCGCCGGCCGAGTTACCCCTTGCGCGTAGTGAAGTGAAGAAGGCTGGGAGCCGCAAGCTGGTTTGGGTTTGGCTTTTGACCGGGGCAGCGGTCCTTGGCGCAGGCTTTGCGGGCACGATCGGGTACCTGCGCCGCCCGCTGCCTCCGCCACGGATCACGGCTTATACACGGCTTACGCATGACGGCCACAAGAAGTGGCCCAGAGGAACCGATGGGAGCAGAGTCTACTTTAACGATTTCCTTTACGGCCGCATCTCACAGGTGGCTGTTTCAGGGGGAGAGATTGCCCGGGTTCTGGTTGACCTTCCTTACGTTCTCGATTTGGAGAGCGTTTCTCCGGATGGTTCCAGTTTCATTGTCGACACGATAGAAAAGGGGTACGTCGCTGACAGCCCACAATGGATTGTCAGCTCGCTGGGAGGCTTGCGTCGCCGCCTGCCGGACGGGGCTGAGGCAACCTTTTCCCCGGATGGGCAGACCGTGGTTTATGCCACCAGCGACCGCGGCATCTGGCTGGTTCAAAGCAATGGAAGGGGTGCTCATAAGGTGGCCTCTGTGGTAGACGCTGGTGGCTTTGCCTGGTCGCCGGACGGAGGCGCCATCCGATTCCACAAGGAAGACCGACTGTGGGAGATGTCGTCGAACGGATCGAACCTTCATCAGCTGATCACCGGACGGCGGCCGCCCGGCGGACAATGTTGCGGCCGCTGGACAGCGGACGGGAAATTCTTCCTGTTTCGGTCGGGAAATCTGGGAACAGGCGAGACCACAATATGGGGAATCGACGAGCGGCGAAGGCTGTTGCTCCAGCCGCGGGCAGAACCCTTCCAGCTCACCGGGGGCCCGGTCTGGTGGGGTGAACTGGCTGCGGGCAAGGATGCAAAGAAGATCTTCGCGGAAGGCGAGACTCCGCGCGGCGAGCTTTTTCGCTATGACGCGCAGACCAAACACTTCCTGCCGTTCCTCGGCGGCATCTCCGCCGGCTGCGTCGCGTTTTCTAAGGATGGCCGGTTCGTAGCCTATGTGCTCTACCCCGAGGGGACCCTGTGGAAGGCGAAGCGGGATGGAAGTAACCCGGTGCGCTTGAGCGACCCGCCCATCAGCGCTCATGGCCCGCGCTGGTCGCCGGATGGCAAGGAGCTCGTCTTCACCGATCTGACCAACGTCACGAGCACGAATTTGGGCAACGGCCTTTCCGCAGTCTATGTGGTCTCCGCGGAGGGGGGCATCCCGCAAAAGCTTCTCCCCGACGACAAGGGGCAGAACGAGGATCCTACCTGGTCGCCGGACGGCAGAAGGATTGCTTATGCCTGGAGCAGGTCTGCGGAATTCGGAGCAGTGTGCGAGATACGCATTCTGGACCTCGTCAGCCGCCGGATCACGACCGTGCCAGGGTCGGTTGGCACGTTCTCTCCGCGCTGGTCCCCGGACGGGCGGTACATCGCCGGGCTAACGCTGGACGAACGTAAGTTAAGACTGTTCGATATGGAGAAGCAGCAATGGTCGACGCTGCTGACGCAGAAACTGCTAGCCTACAACCAATGGACGCGAGACAGCCGGTGGATTTACTTCCGGGGAGACGACGCCGTGGAACGGGTTCCCGTCAAGGGTGGCAAAGAGGAACGGGTTGCGGAGCTGGGGGATTGGCCGATTACCGGATGGTGGGGCTGGATGGGGCTGGACCCGGACGACGCCCCAATGGTGCTGCACGATATTGGAAGCCAAGATATCTATGCGCTGACGCTGGAAGAGAAATGAGCGACCTCGATGCGGCGATGCGGCAGGGGGAGAATAGCGAACTGATCACCAGGATTGCGGGCCGGTTGCCTTGCCAGGTGGGGCGAGCCTGGTGAATACCGGGTTTGCTCGCAGTCTGGCTGATGCGGTGGGGGTGGAGCGGTTGGTCTTCAGCGTGGAAGGGTCCGTAGAACTCCAGATCCCTCGGCTACGCTCGGGATATGTTTTTTTACTTAACGGCGCATCAGTTTCCGCTCTCGTTTGCGGAAGACCAAGCCTGCGGCTAGGAAGCAGCAGGCGAAAAAGGCAGTAAGCGCGCCCTGGACTGGATTGTGACGGATCAGCGCCAGCAGGCAATCAAGTCCCCAGGCGGCAGCCAGCGCAAACCAGATGACAGAGCCCCGCATGGCTCGAGATTACCAGTCGACACTGCTGGAATGCAGCAATTACACTTCCCAGCATGGCAACCTCGGTTACGAAAAGCGCGGCCACCGCCTCCGCGCCCCAGAACCTGGTGAATACCATGCGCCGGCTGGTCTCGCTTGATGTCGCGCGCGGCATCACGATCGCGTTCATGATCCTGGTGAACAACGGCGGCAGCGGCAAATATAGCTATCGACAACTGGAACACAGCTCTTGGAACGGATGGACCCTGACGGACCTGGTCTTCCCTTCCTTCCTCTTTATCGCCGGAATTGCGATCGTTTTCTCGAACGAGGCACGCCTGGCACGGGGCGAGTCAAAGGGTACTCTGCGCCTGCACGTGGTCAAACGAGCAGTGATCCTTTTCCTGTTAGGCCTGGTGGTGAACGGCTTTCCCTTGTTTCATCTTGGGACGCTACGCATCTATGGCGTGCTGCAGCGCATCGCGGTCTGTTTTCTTATCGCCAGCCTGCTTTATTTGTGGAACAGCCGCGCCTGGGTGGCCGCCACTACCACGGTCGTGGCGTTGTTGGGTTATTGGATCCTGATGCGCTGGATCCCCATTCCCGGTATCGGCGTTCCTACGCACAGCGTGCCCCTGCTCGATCCCAACCAGAATTGGGTGGCTTATCTTGACCGCAAGCTCTTATCCGGGCGGCTCTATGAAGGAGTGCGCGATCCGGAAGGGCTGCTCAGCAACATTCCTGCGATGGGCACCATTCTGTTCGGTGTGCTCACCGGCATCTGGCTGCGCCGGTCTACATCCGCATCGACGAAAGTTCTGGGCTTGCTGGGCGCTTCGATCACTGGACTGGTGCTGGGGAATGTTTGGAACATTTGGTTCCCTATCAACAAGAAGCTGTGGACCAGTTCCTATGTACTGTTTGCGGCCGGGTGTACCTTGTTGCTGCTCGCTCTGTGTTTCTACGCGGTGGAGATAAAGAAGTGGACGCGCGGCTGGACGTTTCCGTGGCTGGTCTTCGGTTCCAACGCCATCACCGCGTATGTTTTCTCGGAGCTTTTGGCCGCCGCCCTGGACACCATAACTGTGCATGACGGCGTCAGGATCACCAACCTGCAAGAATACATCTACCAGCACTGGTTTTTTCCCATCATTGATCCTTCATTCGGGTCGCTGATGTATGCCATTGCGTTCGTGCTCGTCTGCTTTGTGCCGGTGCTGTGGATGTACCGGAAGAAAATCTTCATAAAAATTTAGGTTCAAGCACGTCTTTTCGGACCAGCTCCGAGAAAGAGGAAAATAAGACCTGCGGCCGCATCGAGAGCAGCCGCAGTGATGTTGCGTGGGGGCCGGAGTTCCATCACCACAGCCACCAGGAAGGCAACGGACGCCGCAAGGTAGAGATACCGGGACTTCATGCCTAAAGTTAGCAATGCTGCGGAGAGAGGGCAATCATGGCGGGGATGCGTTTGGCCAAGCGACTGGATGAGGTAGGTTTTTCCGACATCGTCCAGGTGCGGAACAAAGTGATGGAACTGCGGGCTGCAGGCCAGAAGGTGCATGCTTTCCATGGCGGTGAGCCTTTTTTCGAAACGCCGAACGCGGTGAAATATGCGTTGCTGAGCGCCGCGGTCGAGAACCAGACCCGATATGCGCCCTCTTCCGGCATTGAGCCCCTGCGCCAGGCGATCGCCGCGAAACTGAAAGAACGCAACGGCCTCGAGGTTTCCATGGAGAACGTACTCGTGACCGCTGGAGGGGCGCATGCACTCTATGTGGCGTTTCAGGCGGTGCTTGATCCGGGCGACGATGTTCTGCTTTTTTCTCCTTATTGGACGCCTATTCGGGAGATGATCACGGGTTGCCAGGCGCGGGCGCTGCTGGTGCCCACAGCGACGGCGCGCAGTGCGGGCCTCACCCGGACGCTCGAGGATTTCACCACTCCGCACACGCGCGCTATCTACTACAACACGCCGCAAAATCCCACGGGCACAGTCTTCTCTCGCGCGGAAGCAGAAGAAGTCGCGGCGTTCGCCCAGAAACATGACCTGATTGTGATTGCGGACGAGGCTTACGAAGACCTGGTTTACGAGGGAGAACATTTTTCGATTGCGTCATTGCCGGGAATGGCGCAACGCACGATTTCGGCCTATACCTTCTCGAAAACCTACGGCATGACTGGATGGCGGGTGGGCTACGCGGTCGCCGGCGAACCCTTTATGAGCGGCTTGCGGAAGCTGGCTTTGTATTCCGTTAACGGAGTTTCCACCATGACCCAGTGGGCAGCACTCGAGGCCCTGCGTATTCCTCGCAGCGAGATCGATGCACGGCGTGAGCAGTACCGGCAGAGACGCGATCTGCTGGTAAACGGGCTGAACGACGTGGGCCTTCCCTGCGAGATACCGCAGGGGGCCTTCTATGCCTTTCCGCGGGTGACCAAGATCAGCAAAGATAGCCGGGATGCGTCCCGGGTGCTGCTTACCAAGGCCCATGTTGCCACCGTTCCCGGGGTGGTCTTCGGGGGCCAGGGCGAGGGACATGTCCGCTTTGGCTATGCCATCGATCCCCAGGCCATCGAAGAGGGCCTTGCTGCGCTGAAAAAATATCTTGTAACCTAAAGGTTGTACAGGTATTAGTTCCTTCCAAGGAACTTTTTTTAGGCGGCTGCACACTTCTGCTTCGATTCACACGTCAAATATGAGAACGTCATCTATGCGAAACGCCATCGTAAGTGAGCGCAATTAATTTTCGCTCCGTAGTGCGTCGGATAGCAGGTACCGCCCCTGGCCCGACGGATGTATATCCTACAATACGAGCAGTTTGCACCCGCACGCAGACCACCGGAATCAAAGGGCTTCTATGAGATCATCTCTGCTTGTTATTCCTCTTCTGTTAGGAGGCATCTGTAGTCCAGGGGCAAGCGCAGATGAAATTCTCTCTTCAAGCATTCAGGCTCAGGCGCCGAACCAACCTGTCACGGTGGCTACTCTGACCTCGATTGCGCTTGCGGCTTCACCGGATCCGGCTCTCCCCGACGATCCCGCGTCGGACGTGCAGCAGCAGGCTCAGGAAGGATCCCCACCCGCGGGAGCAAAGGCAAATCCTGAGACGGACCCTCTCGCCCAGGGAAGGCAAACCAAGCGGATTCTTTACGTGGTGCCCAATTTTCGCGCCGTGAGTGCAGACGAACACCTGCCGCCGCAAACGGTGAAGGAAAAGTTCAAGACGGCGATGCTTGATAGTATTGACTACTCCTCGTTGGTCTTCGTAGCGGGTCAGGCCGGCATTGCGCAGGCGACGAACTCGTATCCTGAATTTGGGCAGGGCGCCAAAGGATACGGCAGATATTACTGGCACACCCTGGCCGACGCTATTAATGAGAACACCTGGGTCGAGTTCATCATTCCCTCCGTGCTGCACCAGGACACGCGGTACTACACGCTGGGAAAGGGCCCTTTCGGGAAAAGAGTCGGGTATGCGTTCACACGCGTTCTCATTACGCGCACGGATTCCGGCCACGAGGATTTCAACTATAGCGAGGTTCTGGGTGCGGGTGCATTTTCCGGCATAGCCAATCTCTACTATCCGAGCGGTGAGCGGACGTTCACCAAGACCTACCAGCGCTGGATCACGAACCTGTTCATCGACGGCGGCGTATTCGTCTTCAAGGAAGTTTGGCCGGATATCAACAACACGGTCTTCCATCAGAAGAACTAGGGCTGGTTGGTGAACTGGCTGCGGAAGAGCAGAAGGGCACGACTTCAGTCGTGCCGTATCCGCTTGAAACCACTCCCGGGCTTTAAGCCCTCATCCATTCGATTGTATTTACGGCCCGACTAAAGTCGTGCCCTGATACAAAGCCTAATTTTTCAGCAGCCTGTAAAGCCGTGCCCTTCGTACAGCATGTTTGGACCTAGTCATCCGGGTGATGTGCAGAGCCCAATGAAGTGTTTCTATCATCTTGTGCTAATGGGAGAAGATGATGGAAACAGCAGTACAGAGCGCAGGGGTTTGGAGCGGGCTCTCCAAGTCAATAACCGAAACAATTGAAGCGGTTCAGGACAGCATCGTAACGGTGCATGGCGGGGGACGTTCTACCTCGAGCGGGGTGGTTTGGCGTCCTGGAGTCGTGGTGACCGTGCGTCACGGACTCCGCCGCAGTGACTCCTTGCAAGTGGCCCACCGCGGTGAACCGTTTGCCGCTACGCTGGCCGGGGCCGACGCGGGCACCGACCTTGTCGTACTTCGCATCGACGCAGGCGCCACCAAGCCTGCAAACACTACCAATGCCCAGTCTGTTCGCGTAGGTGAGCTGGTGCTCGCCGTCGGCCGTTCTTCGCTGGGCGACATCTCCGCGAGCGCGGGAATCGTCGCACGGCTCGGCAGTGCCTGGCGTACGTGGCGGGGTGGACAGATGGATCGACTCATTCGTCCCGATCTACAGCTTTACATCGGTCAATCGGGGAGCGCCCTGGTGAACGAAGGACGCCAGGTGTTGGGCATCAACAGCTCAGCGCTGGCGCGCAATGCGGTCATTACCGTGCCGGCAGCCACCATCGATCGAGTAGTCGATGCCATTCTCGAACGGGGCCATGTGCCTCGACCCTTTCTTGGCGCTGCCATGCAAGCCGTTCCCGTACCCGAAGCTCAGCGCGCACACTTCGGAGAAGGAGTCGACGAAGCCTTGCTGGTGCTGCATGTGGAACCCAACGCGCCGGCGGCTTCGGGTGGGATCCTGGTGGGCGATCTGCTGCTCTCAGTCGACCGCCACGCGGTGCACAACGTGCATGAGGTTCAGCATCGGTTATCCAACTTAAAAGTTGGAGATCCGGTCGCTATCGGGGTGGTGCGCGGCGGGGTAAAAATGGATCTGAAGGTAATTCTGGCGGATCGTGGCTGAGGATCACAATGCGGCGGCAACACCCTTCGTGGTGTTGCCGGTCGTGGACTCGATGATCCACGCAGGCCGATTTCTATCTCTTCGTGCTGCGCGCGCATTGCAGTTGCTGGCGGTCGCACTTCCTTCGACTCTGCTGTTTCGGGTGCAGAGTGATCATCCTGACGTCATCGTGATTGCGGCGGAGGATGCTTTCCTGGCTGGGCCGTCTCAGCAAAGCGCATTGCAGGAGGTGTTTTCCGATGTCCCTACGGTGTTGCTGGCGGCACAAGCGAACACCGCCATGGTGCGCAGCGCAGCGCGCCTGAAGATATATTCCGTGGTGCCGATGGAGGCGAGTACGCAGCAGATAGTGGCCGCTATCTCCGCCACCGTGGCCGGCTTTGCAGTGACTGTTCCGCGGGCGCCCGCCGGGCCTCCGGAGAGAATGCGTATTGCAGAAGACCTGACCGCGCGCGAAGTAGAAGTTTTACGTTTGATGGCGAGAGGCTATCGAAACAAACAGCTGGCCACACTGCTCAACATTTCAGAGCATACGGCCAAGTTTCATGTGAGCTCCGTTCTGGCCAAGCTCGGCGCTCGAACGCGTACAGAAGCGGTGACAATTGGCATGACACGTGGTTTGGTTGCGATTTAAAGGGGAAACAAATGGAAGACAAAGCTGTACGCTCCATTGATGGCGGCGTGGTTTCGAGCCGGTTGGACGACTCTGACTTGTTGGATAACTATTCCCGGGCGGTGACGCAAGCAGTCGAACGAGTGAGCGGATCGCTGGTAAAGATCGACGTGCAGAGCGCGCGCCGGGCCAATCGCCCGGGGCAAGAGGGGTCTGGCTCTGGTTTCGTATTTACTCCCGATGGCCTGGTCCTCACGAACAGCCATGTGGTTCACCGTGCCTCGAAGATCTCGCTCACGTTTACCGATGGGAGCCGAAGCGGCGCGGTCCTGATCGGAGAGGACAGGGATACGGATATCGCTGTGCTCAGAACCGAGCATCCTGTCTTTTCCCCTGCCTCGCTTGGCAGTTCCAAACGATTAAGGATTGGGCAGATCGCGATCGCCGTGGGCAATCCGTTCGGCTTTCAGTTTTCGGTGACGGCCGGTGTGGTGAGTGCTCTCGGCCGAAGTATGCGCGCGGCCTCAGGGCGCATGATGGAGGAGATTATCCAGACGGACGCGCCGCTCAATCCGGGCAATTCCGGTGGGCCGCTGTTGGATTCTTCCGGCTGCGTGATCGGCGTGAACACGGCGACGATTCTTGGCGCCCAGGGCCTGTCATTTGCGGTGGGGATCGATACGGCCAAGTACGTGGTGGCGCAGATTCTACAGCACGGCCGGGTGCGCCGCAGCTCGATCGGGATTGCCGCACAGAATGTGCCCATTCCCCGGCGGCTGGCTTATGAATACAAGCTGCCTATGCCGACGGGCGTGATGGCTACGGCCATCGCGCCGGGTGGCGCCGCGGCTATCGCGGGGATGAATGAGGGCGACGTAATTGTAGGTTTCGCGACCCAACCGGTGGGCGGGATCGACGATCTGCATCGTCTGCTGACCACGGAGCGCGCGGGTAAGCCGCAGAATGTGAGCCTGCTGCGGGGCACCGCGCTCAAGCACCTGATGATCGTGCCGCGGGAGCGGGAAGAGGATGAAGTGGTATCCTGAGCGAAATCAGCTTGGATACCCATGCCTACCAGCAATAACCCCGACAACACGGAATTGGAAGGCAGCGAATCATTCGACGCCATCTTCCAGGAATATGAGCAGAGCCACGCGCGCCAGGCAGAGGCCGGCGGCAGACAGATCGAAAGCACAGTCATTGCAGTTTCGGCTGACTCGGTCTACCTCGACATCGGCTACAAGACGGAAGGGGTTCTGCCGCTGGCTCCTTTTCAAAGCGCTAATGAAGCAGTCAAGCCGGGCGACAAACTCCTGGTGGCGGTCAAGGGCCGCAATGCTGAGGGCTACTACGAGCTTTCGCGCTTCAGAATAGAACAGCCGAAGGACTGGTCGGCTTTAGAGAAGGCATTTGCCGACAAGACGCCGATCGCCGGCACAGTGACCGGCTTAGTAAAAGGCGGATTGACCGTGGATGTGGGCGTGCGGGCTTTTCTACCCGCCTCACGCAGTGGAGCGCGCGATGCCGGCGAGTTGGAAAAACTCGTGGGACAGCAGATTCGCTGCCGCATCATCAAGCTTGAGGCGGCAGAAGAAGACGTGGTGGTCGATCGCCGTGTGCTCACGGAAGAGGAAGACCGCTCCACCAAAGAGCGCCGGTACGGTGAGCTGAAGGAAGGCGACACGGTGCACGGTGAAGTGCGTAGTCTCACCGGCTATGGGGCGTTCGTGAATATAGGCGGCGTGGACGCGTTGCTCCACATTGGCGATATCTCCTGGAGCCGCGTGAACAAAGCGGAGGACGTGCTTTCTGTAGGACAACAGGTTGAAGCGAAAGTGCTCAAAGTGGACGCTGAGAAACAGCGCATCTCGGTGGGCATGAAGCAGCTTTTGCCGCATCCGTGGGATGGGATCGCGGGCAAATTGACGGCCGGCGATCGTGTGAACGGCGTGGTGACGCGGGTTGCTGATTTTGGGGCTTTTGTCGAAATAGAGCCTGGGGTGGAAGGCTTGATCCACTTGTCGGAAATGTCCTGGGCCAAGAAGGTGAGGAAGGCGAGCGATGTACTCAAGCCCGGCGACACCGTGGAAGCGGTGGTGCTCGGCGTGAACATGGGCGAACGCCGGCTGTCCCTGGGATTGAAACAGACGTTGGGCGATCCTTGGGCTGAGGTGGATAAGAAGTTTCCGGCGGGGTCGGCGATCGAAGGACCGATTACCAGCTTCACCAAGTTTGGCGCCTTCGTGCAGCTTGCGGAGGGGGTCGAGGGGATGGTGCACGTGAGCGAGATTACTGCTGAAAAGCATATTCACCATCCGCAGGATGTGCTGCGGTTGGGCCAGGTGGTGAAGGCCCAGGTGCTTGAGGTGGACAAAGCGAAGCGTCAGTTGCGCCTGAGCATGAAGCAACGTACTTCGGTCACGGTGGATGAATATCTTGCGGAGCACCCGGTGGGTAGCGTGGTCACGGGCCGGATTCTTGAGGTTGCCCAGGGGCTGGCACGAGTGGAGTTAGGCGAGGGTGTTGAGGGTGTTTGCTCAACCAAGTTGGCGAGCGAGGTTACGGAAACGCCAGGGAGTGCGGGTAAGGTGGATTTGTCGTCGCTGAGCTCGATGTTGCAAGCACGCTGGAAGGGCGGCGTCAGCAGCGGCGCCGCGAAGGTTGAGGTTATTGGCGCTGGGCAGATTCGCAGCTTCCGGATTGGCAAGATGGAACCTGAGGCGCGGAAGATCGAGCTGGAACTGGCTTGAGCGGCAACCTTCAGCTTTTTCCTGTGGTTTCTTTATCGGGGCAACGCGAAGCTGAATAGATCGCTGCCGGATGCGATGGCTACGTACTGCGTGCCGCCCACTGCGTAGCTCATCGGTGAAGCGTGCAGGCTTTGGCCGGTGTTGAAGTGCCACAACGCCTTCCCAGTGGTCGCATCCGCGGCTTCGAAGAAGCCTTGATTGTCAGCAAAGAATACAACACCGGTCACCGTACTCATCACTCCACCCCAGCCATGCGTATCACCCGCTTGTGGATAACGCCAGGCAAACGTCTTTGTCTGCGGATCAAAGGCCAACAGCACCTGCGAGCTCGTTTGAGTCTGATCACGCTTGGTGCCGGTTGAGTAGTATTCCTTACCCTCTACGAAACCAGCCGGCTTGCGGAAATAAACGGAGCAACTCTCGAGAGATGAAAAATAGAAAAGGTGCGTGGTTTCGCTATAGGAGGGAGAGTACCAGTTGGTCGCGCCTTCCACTCCCGGGCAAATCAGAGTCCCATCCGCATCTGGTTGCAGATCGGTGGTGAGCGGGCGGCCGTTGGCATCGACTCCCTTTGCCCAGGTCAATTGCTTTACGAATTGCGTGGCTGACAGAAATTTTCCCGTGGCGCGATCCAACACGTAAACGTAACCGTTTCGGTTTGCCTCTACGATCAATTTCCGGGACTCCGTGTCCACCAGGACAGGCGTTTCGACGGCGTCGTAGTCATAGAGATCATGCGGGGTGAATTGGAAGTGCCACTTCAACTTGCCCGTGTCGGGATCGATGGCGAGCAGGCAGGAGGTATACAGATCGTCCCCGGGTCGAACAGTTCCGTCGTAGTCAGGAGAAGCATTGCCGGTGCCCCAGTAGAGCGTGTTCAACTCCGGATCGTAGGTGCCGGGCATCCAGGCCGTGCCACCGCCGTGGAGGTAGCTATCGCCAGGCCAACTGGAAGAACCGGCTTCTCCTGGGGCCGGAATGGTCCACAGGCGCCAAGCTAATTTTCCAGTCGTGGCGTCGAAGGCAGCGAGAAATCCGCGTACTCCGTCGTCCCCGCCAGAGGTCGCAACTAATATCTTGTCCTTGATGAGCAGCGGCGCACCAGTGGCGCCGTAGTTCTTATTCCAATCCGCATAGGCGACATCCCAGATAAGATTACCCGAGCGGATATCCAGGCAAAGCAAGTGAGCATTGTCTGTTTCCATATAAAGACGGTTGCCAGACAGGGCCACTCCCCGATTGATATGGCCTGAGGCATCATCGATAAGCCCAGTCGAAATGGGCCGCGAATAGTGCCAGAGCACTTCTCCCGACTGGGCGTTCAGTGCGAAGGCGTCGTTTGAGCCGGTGAAGTACATGATGCCATTCACCACGACCGGCGTCGCTTCAAGGACGCCCGGGGTTTTGGTATGAAAGACCCACTGCGCCTGCAGGTGCTCAACGTTTTGGGGAGTGATCTGGGTAAGACCGCTAAAGCGCCTGCCGGTGTAGTCGCCGTTGTAGGACGGCCAATTGTCTTTGATTTGCGCCGAGGCGCAGGAACATGCGCACAGAACGGTCACCCACAGTCGAGCAAGCTTCATGCGCTCAATGGCCCTCATCCTTGATGGTAACGAATACCTCTCCCAGGGCCCCGCGATCGAGACCGCTGCTGTCGATGAGGTGAATAGAAACCCGGGCTATCTTCTTCGGCGCCGCAATGGCCTGGTGAAGCGTAACGGGCTCCTGCGGATGAACAGCCTCGAGCGTCACCTCGTTTGTTCCCAGCCCTCCTTCATCGTAGAGGAAGGCTTTGAGTTCCCCGGGAAAGAAGACGCCGAAGCTGCCGGAGAGCTCGATCTTGTCTCCGTTGCGGCGGGCGACGAGCGGTTGGGCCACCAGGCCCGCTTCGGTTATTGTGGTGAGGTCGCCACTCAGGCGCGACGGCAACCAGGTTGTATCGAAAACATAGGTTTCCCCGGGCCCAAGAACGGCCATGGGACTATTGAGTTCGGCCTCCATGTAGTACGGCGTATTCTCAATGCTGGAGGACCGCAGATAGGGCATGCCCTTCTCGTCCATCTCCACCGTAGGCCCGTTTTTGTAGAAGATGGTCGTCGCCTTACCGGGATAGTCGGCGCCGGCAATGTTCCTGGTTCTCTCGACCATGGCATATTTGGTTGCGCCATCGATGAGGGCGACCCATCCGGCGGTCGAGTCGAGCCACACTTCGTTCTCGAGGTATTTCCAATTTAGCCGGAACAGCCCGTCTTTCACTTTGAACGACGGGTCGTTCGCGAGCCCGTCGCGAACGTGGTAGCCGAGCAAATAGGCGGAGTGCGGGTTCATCGGCGTGATCGCCCAGAAGTTGTGGTTGTATTGGGTGCGGTCGTTGGCATCGGAGAGGTTGTACTGCGAGACCGACTGCACTGACCAGGTGATGGAATGACCGGTAAAGTTCTTCGTGATCGCATGGAAGAAGATCTGCGGTGAATCGCTGTCGATGCTGATTTCCCTGGTGTATTGCAGGCCCGTGGGCGGATCGGGTGGGCCCTCAAGCCGGACCGCGCACTTCGGACCCTGCGATAGAACGGAGAAAGTGTAGGCGCTGTCGTCCAGTGGAGTGGAGGCGCCCTGCCAGTGTTGCTCGTCGTCATCGCCCTCGGGCAAAGGCCAGATTTTGTCACCGCCATAGTTGATCCAGCGGCCCGCTGCTTCAGCGGGGGAAATATATTTCCCTTTATAGACCGGGTTCACGAACAGGTAGGGATGTCCGTTGAAGGTAACCTGCATCAGCCGGCCACCCAACTGGGGGACGAAGGTCAGCTGTACCCAGTCGTTCGAGACCTGTTGCGCCTGCCATCCCTCATAGACGACGGGCTGGATCTTGCACGTCGAAGGCTCGGCATTAGCCGCTGATGCCGCCAACGCCAGCGCGAGAATGCCGGCCGCGGCAGTTTTCATGACTGGCTTCCCTGCCGCCGCGCTTGTGTCAGCAACTGCCGCAGGCGTTGGCCGATTATGATTTCTTCGCCCGGCCGCAACGTCATGGAAACGATTTGCAACTTGTCTTCCCCTCTCGGGGGCTTGCCGGGTGTTTGCTTGCGCGAGAGCACATCGCTTGGATTATCCTCGGTGAGCACCGCAATCGCAGGAGTGCCCTCGAGTAGTTGCTTCGCGCAGTCGGCGGTCGAGTATCGCCAGGCTTTCTGGTCCCAGGAAATCACGAGCGTGGGGCATTGGTTTTCTTCCGGGGTGTAGACTTTTGCCTCCACGCCAGGGACAGTGCCCACCAGGGTCGCGATGCGTTGGACCCGCGTTCCCCATTCCCTGTTGAGTTTGGGTACGTCCATCTTGAGCCATGCCTCAACCGCGGCGAGGCAGCCCATGATTTCTTCTTTGCCCACCTTCATGGGGCGGCAAACCGCGCCCTCCCACGGGTTGCTGTTGGCAAGAGCGGCCTCGATGAGATTCTTACGGCCGAGCAGAATGCCGCTCGATTGCGGTCCGCACAATCCCTTGCCTCCGCTGAAGGTGTAGAGGTCGCAGCCCATTTTGTTGAATAGCTGCAGCTTGTTAACGGGAGGTATGCCATCGGCGGCATCCATGAAGATGGGCACGCGATGAGCCTTGGCAATCGCAATCTCTTTCGCCAGTTGCTCGGGCTCGGAGGTGGTGTAAATCATCACCGTGTTACTGGTGATGGCGTTGGGAACTTGATCGGTCGAATGGGCGAGAACGAGTTTGCCTCCGGCCAGACGGATGGCACTATCGAACACGCTCCTGCCGCCCACCATGACCACCTCGTTCTTCAATCCATGGGTGTCCGGCAATTGCCATACCTTGTCCGGATCGGTTCCGGCAATGCATCCCGCGGTGGCGACCGCCATCGCGCCGGCGGCACCGGAGGTGATCATGCCCGACTCTGCGCCGGTAAGCTCGGCCAAACGCCTGCCGGCAGCCTGCTGCAGCTCGAAAATGTTTACGAAGTGTTGTGCGGCCTCCACTTGGGCCGTTCTCACCTCAGGCAACTCGAGGCTGGCGCTGAGATAGGTCCAGGTTCCTCGGCCATTGATCAGTGGTTTCACGCCGAGCCGGGTGTAGATATTGTCCGTCGAGTTGCGCGCAACTTCTGCCCATCCGGTGCCCAGTGCTTGTTCCAAGCCCACTTGAGCGAGCAGGGGGAAGGCGGCAGCCCATTTTACGAACGATCTGCGCTTCATCGTGAGGCCTCGCTGGTCCCTGCCGGTTGACGTCTCACCGCGATAAAAGATATCTGTTCGGCGGCTTCTTCGCCGAATTCGAGGTTTTGCTGCAGCGTCGTTCTTGCGGGGTACGGAGGCTTGAAGAACTTGTTGTACAACTCGTTCATCTGGTTACTATCCTTCATTTGCCGCAGGTAAACCGTGCTGAAAACGACGTCGGAGAAATCCATGTCGACCTCCTCTAATCCGTCCAGAAGGTTGCGCATGGACTGCCGCAGTTGCAAATCGAACAGAGGCGTCACCAGGCCTTGACCGGGGATGAACCCATCCTTCGCGGAAAGGTACAACGTGTCGCCATAGAGAATTCCTGGGCTCGCGGTCTTGCTGGGCGGCATATTTCGCGGGCGCACCGCCTTGCGTTTGCTGAGATCTGATCCGGCAATGCAACTGAAGACGATGTGCTCTCCTTTAGGGAGGCCGATGACTTGAATAGTCCCGCGGCCCGGTGTGTTGCCAAACTCGAAGTAGCGCGCGTAGACCTTGCCCATGACGTCGTATTGGCCGCCGACGCTCATGTAGGGATTCACCCACAAAACGTTCTTCATGCTCATCTGGGCGGCGTTCAGGATGGCAGTGACGTTGTCGAGGGCTTGCTTTGTTTCCTCCGAAAAATCGGGACTCGCCTTTCCACTCAGCGGATTTTGTCCGCCCTGCGCCGACAGGTAGAGCACATCCCCAGCCTCGATCGCAGGCGGATCCAGGTGGGGCCCTCGCGGCCAGCCTGCAGGCCAGATTGCTTTGCGTTCGCCGGCGTCAGCAACCGCGATGCAGTTGATCTCAACCCTTTCCCCATTGGGGAGAGCGGCGACAGTCAAAACCGTTCGTGCCGGTGGGCTGGATCCAATCATTTTCCAATACACATCCTCCAGTGCCGCCTGGTCGTTGGGGCTGGTGAGATAGACATTCATCCAGACGACGTTCTCAAAATCCATCCCGGCGCCACGCAGCACGGTTTGCACTTTGTGCATGGCTTCGCTGGCCTGGCTGGTTAAGTCTTTGGCAGAGCTGCCCTGGCCCGAAATATAAAGCGTTCCGTCGGCGAGAATACCGGCGCTATAGGCCGTATCTGCCCCCGCCGGCTGAATGACTTTGAAGCCAGGGGTCTGGGCAGGGAGCTGCACCGCGAAGGCCAGTGCAAACAGGGAAACGAGAAGGAGCGGGAATCGACAGGGCATTGGTCCTCTTACAGGTATGGGATAAAGCCATGCGCCCGCGTCGCGATCTTGTACACAGACGTGGTCGCCGTGATGTAGAGCGTGGAGTATCCCGGGTCTCCCCAGGCAAGATTGGCAGGCTGCTCGGGCACGACTATGGTTCCCAGATGATGACCAGCCGGGTCCCAAACCCATATCCCACGAGGACCCACGACATACAGATTTCCCTGCCGATCGACCTTCATTCCATCGGGTACGCCCTCTTTCGGGCCGCCTGGCTCGACGCCGAAGATGCGGCTGTTGCGGAGTTTGCCGTCGCGAAAGTCGTAAACTCGAATGTTCCGTTGTTTCGAGTCGTCTACGTAGAACTTTGTGCCGTCGGGGGAGAAGGCGAGCCCGTTCGGCTCATCAAGATCTTTGGTCAGCAGCTCAACCTGGTTATTGGACCCGATCCGATAGACGCCTTTAAAGGGAATTTCCTGCTTTTGGTCCTTGGGCAGGTCAGAGGTCGGATCGGTAAAGTAAATTGCTCCATCCGGGCCGAGCACCACGTCGTTGGGGCTGTTTAACCGTTTCCCCTGATAGCGGTCTACAACTGTTCCGTATTGGGTGCCGTCGGGGGAGAGGCGAATGATGGCTCGCAGAACGCTTGCGCAATCCAGAAGCCGATGCTGCTTGTCATAGGTGTTGCCGTCAGGGTCGCCAAGAGAGATGACCTCTCGCTTTTGCCCGGTGCTCGTATTTACCTTGAATATCTTGTTGAGGGTTTCGTCGCTGACCCAGAGGTAGCCGGCCGGATCCCAGACCGGCCCTTCCGTGAAGCCGAAACCAGAGGCCACCTTCGTGAGTTGCGCCTGGCGGTCGAATAGCTTCCAAAACCCTGGAGTGACAGCCTCAAGCGCAGAGTTGGGCTTGTCATTTTGTCCGTGAACGAAAATGCTTCCTTGCAGACCGGCTAACGTCGCTATTGCCAGAGAGGCGATGAGTTTTTTAATCGTCATTGTCGTTAGTATTCGAAGATTGGGCTGGGGAGCGCTTGGCGCTTTCATCCCCGGTATGCAGGAGATAGCTGACCAGGTCGTCCACTTCCTTGTTATTCAAGGTCGCGGCGGGCATCAGGGAGTGAGAGCCAAGCTCCACCCGGGTGAGCTCTGATTTTGGGAGGAAATGAAACGAACCGTCCAGGGTCTGCAGGGAAAGGGAGAAATTGTTGTTGGTCCTGAGCATCCCGGTGATGGTTTGTCCTGTAGTTGTCACCACGGTAGTGGCTTTTTTGTCCGCCGGGAGAGTCTTGTCAGGATCGAGGATGATGGCGCGCATCTGATCAGGCTTTGCCTCGGCGCCGTAATAGGAGAGATCGCCGCCAATAAATCCTCCTTTGCCATTGACCATGTGGCAATCGGAGCATTGCGCCTTGCCAAAGAAGAGAGCTTCCCCTTGCTTCGGATCTCCGGGGAGTTTCACAATATCGCCTCTGCCCTGCAGGGCCCTCAAGTAGCTGACCACCTCGGATACTTCCTGTTGGTTCAGTGATGAGAAGGCCGGCATACCCGCCCCGGCAATTCCATAGCGGATGATGCCGGCCAGCTCGCGGTCCATCAGGTGCTGTACTTCGGGGGCGGTCGCGATGTTCGGTCCATGCTCTCCGCCGCGTCCGTCTGCGCCATGACAAACGGCGCAGTGGGACGCGAAGGTTGCGGCGCCCGGCGGCTGCGCCTGCACATTCGCCAACGAGCCCCATCCGAGTAAGACGGCCAGGACGAAGATGCCCCGCTGCCAACCCATCTTCGTCACTGGTCCTCTTCGCTCTGCCTAGAACAGGAGTTTTAGCGCTACTTGCATGATGCGAGGATCTCGCGCCTGGGTTACGTAGCCGAACCCGCCCTGGCCGGTGTTGTTTACGGTTCCCTGCCCATTTAGAAACTGAAACTGCGTATGGTTGAAGACGTTGAAGGCTTCAGCCCGGAATTGCAGTTTGCTGCCCTCGGTGATGGTGGTGCTCTTCGACAGAGCCATATCATAATTGTCGAGCCCAGGGCCGGAGAAGAACCGCCGTGCTGAATTTCCTACTTGCCCAATTGGCTCCGGGACGAAGTAGTTCGGGTTGAAATAGGGGAGCCCTGTGCGCGGGTTCTTATTTACATAGAGACGGCTGCCATTGTTCGCGTAGCTTGGCACATCAACGTTTGCG
Source organism: Acidobacteriaceae bacterium (assembly GCA_049693715.1). Classification (GTDB taxonomy): domain Bacteria; phylum Acidobacteriota; class Terriglobia; order Terriglobales; family Acidobacteriaceae; genus PALSA-350. The sequence continues at coordinate 35,165 of JBAVQC010000351.1, forward strand.
TTAAAAGCGCCAAGCAATGAATTGTCGTCATTCTCGTTAAGGGTGATCGGCTCTCCTGTGGCAAAGGTGGATACTCCGGAAAGTTCCCAGCCCGCGGTGAACCGCTTTGCCAGATCTCCTCCGCCGATGAAGTGATCGAAGGGCAACTGCACGGTGTAGCTGGCAACCACGTTGTGGGGGACGTCAAAACTCGATAATGCGCGAGTTTGGGCTGGATCGAACGGATTGGTCGCGTCAAAGGCATCCGAACCATTGTCTATTGACTTCTCAAAGGTGTACCCAATCAGGAAGTTGAGATATTTTTCCGTATGCTCCAGGGTCACCTGTAGCGAGTTAAAACTGGAGGTACCCGCGGTCTTCAAATAGGGATTGCTGTTGAAGTTGATCCCGAAGGCCGGCCTGGTTCCGCTCACTGTATTTCCGTTGGCTGTGGTGTAAATTGTGTCTTCGCCAAATGGGCCGCAAGTTGCTGTACCGGGCGCCACATTGGCTGGGTTACTCAACTGAAGGCACAGCGCCTGGTCCCCTGGATTCGACTCTACGAACGTCAGCAGGTGCCGCCCCACCGTGCCGACGTAGTTCACGGTGAGCACGGTTGCGGTTCCCAATTGACGCTGGAGGGAGAGTTCCCATTCCTGGACCTGGGGCATCTTGTTCTTGTAGTAGTAGTAGTCGGATCCGCCGATGGGTGTCGCTGCGGCCCAGTCGAAGGTTGTGTCGGGATTCTTGGGAGACACATTCGTTGGAGGGAAGACGAAGGGAAATTTCTGTCCCGCCCCAATTCCCGACGGCCGATCGACAAACGGGGTGGCCAGCTCAGTCGACGACACAGAATAGTAGTTGCCATAAGGAGCATCGCCTACCTCGACGAATCCAGTGGCGTCCTCAATAGAGCTATAAAAGATACCGTAACCGGCACGTATGCTGGTTTTGCCGGCGCCGCCCAGTAGTTTGCCAAGGAAACCGTCGCTCGCCTCCGGCGCATAAGCAAAGCCGATTCTAGGAGCAAAGTTGCCGTACCTGGTGGGCCCCAGCGTACGGGGAATGCCTGGGTCACCAGGGACAACGAGGCCCACGGGAGCGCCCGGAAACGCTAGCGACTGCTCTCCGGCAACAACGGTTTCGAGCTTATTCTGCGTGTCGTACCAAGGTGTAGCTACTTCCCAACGGAGTCCGAGATTGACGGTAAGATTGCGGGTCGCGCGCCAGCTATCCTGACCATAAAACCCGTAATACTTGCTCCGCGAATCGAGGAGCTGTTGGCTGGCCTGCACGAAGCTGTCTGGCGCCCCGATCAAGAAGTCGGCAAAGTCCAGGCCGGTTTCCGAACCGTTGAAGCCGAAGCACCCGTTGTAGCAATCGTAATTCCGCTCGTTCACCTGGTTGTAGTGCAGGTTGGTGCCAAATTGCAGAGTGTGCGTTCCAAAGATTTTGGTGACGTTGTCGATGATCTGAAAGGTGTTGTTGTATTGCCTCAATGCGTCCTGCGGGATGCCGGTGGTGAAGTTATTGAATATGAAATTCGACACACCCTCGTATGCAGGGTTGATGGGAGAGATACCGCCCCCCGGGCCCCACGGAGTGACAAACCCCTGCGATGCCAGGGTGACGCCCAAACCTTGTCCAGCGGTGGGTTGGCCAGTCTGGTTTACATCGCGCAAGTAGGCGAGACGAATATCGTTGACAGTCGACGAGTTAAACGTGGTGGTCAATCCCAGGTTGACCAGTTGGGTTTTACCCCGGTTAGTTGCGGCAAAGCCCGGGACTGTGACGTTTTGGGTATACGGATTCACAGTATTGTATTGGTCGAAAAAATAATAGCCAAACACAGTTCCGAACCGGGTTGGAATGTCCACCCGGCCACTTCCCTTATCGTCGGTCAATGTCTGGTTGAAAGCAGAGGTGGAGAAGCCAGGTCCACCGTTGACAACTCCGTTGGCCGTAGGCACGTACTTCAGCGTGTTCGCGGCAACCGGGGACCACGCACTCCTGGGGATGACGGCGTTGGGGAAAACGCAGTTTGCGTTGCTTGTACACCCCGGGGTGTAGTAGGGTTCGCCCTGCGTTACGGTATACCCCAAGTTCTGGGAAAGAGTGTTGGCAAAGCCGACGCCGACCACTTGGCCGCTGCCGAATCCGGTTGTTGGGTTAGCTGCAGTGACTGCCTGGTCCGTCAGATCTCCTGTGCGATCCGAATCTGAAGGCACACCGTAGTTTTGCGTAGCGCCTATAATCTGTCGCGTTCCCTGATAGTCGGCAAACCAGAAAATCTTGTTCTTGCGGATGGGTCCACCGGCCGTACCGCCGAATTGATTCTGGATGTAGACGCCGCGAGTCGGAGCGTAGTAGTTTCTTGCATCCAGATCGGTGTTGCGCAGGAAGTCGAAGGCCGACCCGTGATACTGATTGCTCCCCGACTTGGTGACCACATTGATCTGACCGCCGCTGTAGTTTCCATACTCCGCATCGAAGTTGTTGGTGATGATACGGAACTGTGCGATGGAATCGAGATTGGGGATCAGCGCGGCCCCGTTGTGTACACTTTCTTCTACGTTGGCTCCGTTAACCATGAAAGCGTTGGACCCGGTACGGCCACCGTTGATGGATTGCTGGCCATTGTCCAGACCACCCGATACCTGCGTCGCTCCTATTCCCGATGTGGAGCTATCCTGGCTATGCGAATAAGGCGACACGCCGGGCTGCAATTTCAAAAGATCGATGTAGGAACGTCCGTTCAGCGGCACAGACGTGACCTTGGCGCCATCGATGACGACACCATTCTGCGTGCTCTGGGTCTCTACCTGCAGGGCGTCGCTCTTCACGTTCACGGTGTTATTGACTGTGCCGAGTTGCAGGGTGATGTCGATGCGCACGGCAGAATTGGCGTCGATCTTTACTCCGGTTTGCTGATAGTCGCGGAAACCTGCCTGCCTGGTGGAGATGTCATAGGTATCGATGCTGAGCGCAGGCAGGTTATAAAAACCCTTGCCATCCGTCACGGCAGTGCTCTGCACATTCGTTGATACGGCGGTGGCAACAACCGTCACTCCTGGCACCACGGCACCACTCGGGTCTGTGACCACTCCAGAGATGGAACCGGTAATGGCTGCCCACGCCGCAAGGGTCCCTAGAAACACAACGGCAACTACGCCAGCGAAAGACACGAATCTTACGAAGCGATTCATGGCACTGACCTCTCCAAATTGAAAATTAGTGTCGGGACCCGAAACCAAACGATGATAAAAGAAAACTAAACGATGGTAAAAAAGAGGTTACTGGCGAACCTGCATGCTGTCAAGAAATGCGAGGCCAGGCGAGGACCCCCTGGTTTTTAAACGTGCCAAAGCCGGGCGAATATTCCACACCCCGTCGTCGGCCACGAGGGAATCATCATAAGTGCCTGATAGCACGGGCCAATCCAGTTCATTGTCTTTTAGTGCGTTATGCTCTTAATTTGGAGAGCGTTTTGAATCTGCAAAGACGTTGGGCCAGTGGAGTGCTGTTTAGATTTGCTCTGATTTCCACCTTCATCGCGGCGCCATGGGTTCCATTGCTGTGCCAGCAGACCCCGCCAGGCTTGCCGGCATCTCTCGATCCAGTCTTCAACGACTTTGAGCCGCCTGCCAGCAGCAACTACGGTTCGGTCTATGTGCCTCTCGACAGCTGGGTCTATCCCGCCTTCGAACGCCTCTTCTCGCTCGGCTTTGCCGACACAGCTTACCTGGGTATGCGCCCATGGACGCGCACCAGCTGCCTGCAGATTTTGCAGGAGACCTACCCCAAGCTGCAGGATGCTCCGCGGGACACGGAAGCATGGAATATCTTTCGTGCCCTGGCAGTGGAGTTTGGAATGGACGCGGGGCAGACAACACCCCAGGCCGAGCTTGTGAATGTCTATACCCGGAATCGTTATATCAAGGGCCGGCCGATCAACGACTCCTTTCACTTTGGGCAGACCATCATCAATGACTATGGCCGCCCATACCAACAGGGCTTCAACGCCCTGGATGGGTTTTCGGCCAGGGCGGAGGGTTACCATTTCACGCTTGATGTTCGCGGGGAATATCAGCATGCGCCCGGCCGCGCAGCATATCCCGAATCTGTACAGGAGGTGATTGCGGCGGTTGATCTCACTCCGCTGCTGGCGCCGGAACCTGTACCCCAGACCAACGTGTTTCGCTTGATTGATGCGAACCTCGCGGTTTCTTTGGCGAACAACGTGTTCTCCGTGGGCAAGTCAGAAGATTGGTGGGGACCAACGGAAGCCGGGAGCCTGGCGCTCAGCAACAACGCGGAGCCCATTTATGGCCTGCGCATTAATCGCGTGACGCCGCTGCGCATTCCGATACTCTCCGAACTCACAGGACCATTTCGCTATGAATTTTTGTTCGGCTCGTTGAAGGGCCACCGCTCTCCGAATGCTCCGTGGATCCACGCTCAAAAATTCAGCTTCAAACCGACGAGGAACCTTGAATTCGGCTTCTCGCGTATCGTTGTGTTCGCCGGGAAGGACGAAGTGCCCCTCACCTTCGGTACGTTCTGGCACAGCTTCATCAGCTTCAGCAATGTGCCCCTGGCGGAGAAGCTGGGCCGGATGGATCCCGGGTCCCGTCATTCCAGCTTTGACTTTACCTGGAGGCTACCCTGGGTAGAGAACTGGCTGACGCTCTACTCCGACTCGATTGTCCACGACGATGCAAGCCCGGTTTCGGCGCCGCGTCACGCCGCCGTCAATCCTGGGCTCTACCTGTCCCACGTGCCTAAGCTTCCCCACGTCGACCTTCGCGCGGAGGCGATATCGACCGACCCTGATGCCCTTCCCGCGGGTGGCCAGGAGATCTATTACGAAATCGAATACAAGGACGGTTACACGAACAAGAACAACTTGTTGGGAAGTTGGATAGGCCGGGAAGGCAAAGGCGGCCAGGCATGGCTTACCGATTGGATCAGCCCAAAGGAATACATCCAGCTCGGCTATCGCAACGCAAAAGTGTCGAAGAACTTCATCACCGGCGGCACCACGCAGAACGACATCAACCTCAAAGCGGTGCTGCGGCTGAAAGAGAACCTGGAGTTGAATGCTTTTGGCCAGGTGGAGTTTTGGAAGGCCCCGGTTCTGGCCTCCGGACAACAGCATGACTTCACAGGATCGTTTCAGCTGACTTATTTTCCCAAGCTAAGCTGGCACCGCTGAAACACCGGAAATTCTTAAATGAAGTCTTCACAGGGCCCCTGCGGGACTTGAATGTGGAGATGGTGGCTCTCCACATTCGCTTTCGTTGCCAAAAAAGATACAGCCGGAACGCGGTGATCTGCGTTCCGGCTGCGTGGTGAAACGAGTGTTACGGTCTCCTTTTGACGACGGCGTCGCCGGTTCCTCGCACGGTGAGGATCGGCGCATTGATAGCGCTGCTGCCCCCGTTGTACCCGTCGCTCTGCACAGTGAGTTGTTGCGTGGTCTGCCCAATTTTGGTTGGCGCGAACTGTAGATTGATGTCGCAGGGAGCAGTGGCAGCGAGTACCACGCCGTTGCCGCAGGTCGAGCTACCCAAGACACTGAATGCAGAATTGGCGCCGTTGGTGGTGTAAAACGGCGAACCCAGCGTCAACGGCAGATTGCCGATGTTGTACTCCGTGGCGGTTAGAGTCGGGCTTTGGTATCCAACCTTGATGCCTCCGAACGCCTCCGTGGAACGATTGCCGTTTAGAAACAGCAGATTGTTGTCGGTCCCATTGCCGATGGTCGCGATCACAAAGCTCTGTCCACCAGCGGAAATGGCGAAGCCACCGCTAGCGACCAGGCTGCTGTTATTGAAGCTAACCAAGTGTTGATCACCGGTTGGGGGGACGACCGTGATGGTGTTGTTGTCCAGGTCGAGCACATAGAGCTGATCAGCGGGATCAAAAGCGAGTCCGCTGGGGTTGGTTACATCTTCGACCGGGATGACGCTCGCCGTAGTCCCGTCGGCGGAGAGCTTGACGACCTGGCCTCCACCTGGCTCGTCTCCACCATCGCCGATGATCAGGGCGCCCGAAGAGGGATCGATCGCCAGAATCTGCGGGAAAACTATCGAGATCCCGGGGACCGTTATTTTTAAAGGAGAACCCCTGGCCGGTATTTTCACGATATAGCCAGGATCCGCACTACTTGCGCTGTTCCCTGCCGGACCCGCATCCCCGATGTAAGTATTTCCCAGAAAGTCAAAGGCCACGCAAATCGGGTGTTGCAAGAGACCACCGGTGTTCACCACCGACGGAGGGAGACCGGTGGTTGTCGGTACCTCGACAAGCTGGCCGGTGTTGAAGTCAGTGATGAACAGGTTGCCGCTTCCGTCCAGAGCCAACCCCGTGGGGGCCGAGAGGGTAATGGTGCCGGTGGGAACGGGAGTCAGGTTGCTCCCGGCCAAACCTGCAACCGCATAGACCACACCGTTCCCGCTGTCAGAGACGTAGACCGTCTTATTCAGCCCCGAAATCACGACATCCTGAGGATTGACTAGACCGGTCGCGGTCGCGCGTTCGTTGAGCGGGTAAGTAATTTCTGCTCCGGCAAGACCCGTCTGGTAGACGGGCAAGGAGCCAAGTATCGTAGCGTTCGCGCCCTTAACCTGGACGGCCGACAGGCGCACTCCCGGGTAGGTCGGAGTACCGGAGAAGTCTTCTACGCAGGTGTAAGGGAAGAAGTTAGAAATGGTCGGACCGCCAGAGCCAAGATTGGTGTGTTTGCCATTGACGCAAGTCCCACCGTTGCTCTGAGTGAGTTCCTGGCTCACATCGCCCTGAGTAACGGCGCGGAATCCGCGGAGGGTTGTGGCCGTATTAAACTCGAAGTTGAATTGAACCGGCGATCCGGTCCCGCCAACGTTCGTCTTACCCGCGTTGATTGGATTCGCCCATGTCAGCTGCGAAACTGTGCCACCGGCATAGTCAAGTATGTCGAAGTTCCCTGATGGATCGAACTGCATATCGGTGCCGTACAAGATGCCGTTCATCGGCAGAAGGTAAGGAGTTTTCGGCGAAGCAGCCGGGATAACCACGAGTTGCTGCCCGGAGTTGAAACTCGATCCGAGCGTGAGATAGGTCAGGATATAGATGTTGCCCGCTGCATCCAGCCTGATCGCGGTCGGGTTGGTGATGGAAAACTGAAAGGTTGCTATCTTTGTGGCATTTCCGCCGGTGGCTGGGGCTACGTATACGCCGCCTATGCCGGTAGCGCCGGCGCCGTTGTCGGCGATGTAGAGATTCGATCCAACCTTAAAAAGGGATGCCGGGGTGAACTGGGTCGGGATGCCTGGAAAATTCAAAGTCGTGAGCTTGCTCTTACCCTTTGCCAGGGAATAGATGACTCCGTTACCATCCGCCGGAAAGTCGCCGATGAACAGGGTTCCCCCGTTACCGACTGTGAGCGTGAACGGATTCGTCAAAGGAGCTCCAGCGAAATAGGTGCTCGCAGTACCCGTCAAATTGCCTTTGCCATCCCCCGCCAACTCGACGATCCTTCCTCCGATACCGGAGGGTGTGTCGCCTACGAAGAGGTCGCCATTGGCGTCCAGGGCAAGCGGCGTGGGAAACGCTAGCGTGATTCCCCCGGTAACGGCCGGAGTGATCACTCCGGTCTGTGGGTTCCGCACGAGAATCTGATTGTTGTTCGTGTCGGCGATAAACACAGTTCCGTTCTGGGAAACGGCAATGCCTTGTGCACCCGTGGAAAGAGTACCGATCGTCTGCTGCGCATCGATGACAACGGACGGGGCTTGTGCCCAGACCGTGGAAGTGCAGATAGCGAGGGCCAGAGCAGGGAAGCAGAATAATTTCCGCTTCTCAATGAAATCTTTTGCGGGAAACCCGGATGGCTTGAAAAACATGGAAATGGCACTCCTATACAACTTTAGTCGGACACCCCTAGTCTAAGGGGACGCTGTTAACTTGCAACCCTTTTCCAAACGCAAACGCGTGCAGGGGGTCGCCCAAGGGCCGGATTTTGCCCATACCACAGAAGTTGCAGTTACTGGCGGGGAGTGGAACTGAGACTACACTTTGATGTCGCAAAACGCTACAGTTTTTGATTAGGAGTGCAGGGAAAAAATTCCCCCTCCTGCGGCAGACACACTCCTGCGGGCGGCTGCCGGGATTTTCTCTTTGTAATCAGAGGTTTGCGCGGAAGAAGGGAGACACCAAAGTGCAATCTTTCGATTTACATTTTGGGGTACTTGGCTTTGCCGGCGGGTTGACTTGGCGCCACTATCGGAAGTGGTTGTTTATGAAGGAAGTCTTAGAGAGTGACAACCCGGTGAATGCAATCTGCCCTGAAGATGCTGAACTTACCCTTATCATAGCCGCCAAAGTAGATCAGACCGCCACGGCCGCGGCCAGTGCAGGTCAACGCCACCTGGTGGATCGAACGGACGCCTTGCCGGTCCTCGTATTCGAGCAGCACCATAGGCTGACCCGTCATCGGTGTAGACAAGCGTAGATCCGCGAATGCAACCACGTTACTGCGGGCCGGTTGCGGCGAAGAAGAAACAGGGGACTGAGGCACGGGGTTCACTCAACGATTGAAGCAGAAGCAATGTATCGACTCAAGTGACAGATTGAATTAGCTGTACAACCTTTGTGCAATAACGGGTCGTTTTGTACATGGATTTGTAATGTTCAAGGCTTTAAACCCGGCCCTGTCGCGCATCTTACCCCAGAAAGAGGGTGTGAGAGAACTCCGCTCTGGTCCCGAAGAGCCCGTCCCAGGTTGAGTAGTGAATGTACGGGCTGGAGCCCGCACATTCACAGAGGCGCATACAACCAAAAATTTACGGCACGGTTTGCAGCCACTGTTTCAAGTTGGGTCCTTGCGCCACTCTCAGGTCTACGCAGTCCGCGATACGGTCACGGGCTTTGTCGAGGGCATGCGAGGTGGCCGATACGCTGTGCGCGGCAAAGAATTCCGAGACCTGGCTGCTGCGGTCCGTACTGCAGAAGCCACCCATCGACTCGACTAATTCTCCGCCCATCCAGGTTGTGATCTGGGCTCGTACCCTGGGCCAGTTCTGCTGCACGTACTGCCAGGTGGCATCGCGCGTACGACGATCCCTCATCTCGATCTGAACCAGGCCCAGGGCATCCTGGTTCTTTACCTGGCCGGAAAGCGCGTAATCCAGGGCGCGGGCAACCATGGGCTCATCGCGGAAACTCGCCAGGGCACGCAATGCCTGCGTGCGAAGCTGCGGATCTCCGCTATTCTGGCTCACTCGCTGCAATTGATCGAAGAAGGGTGCGTCTCCGTTCAGCGCCGCGACATTGAGCGCCGTCGCCGCTAACGTTGGATCAACGGAGGCAGGGTTGCTTAAGTATTGCTCCGAGATCTTCCGGGCATCGGCGATGATCGCGGGATCACTGCCGATGTTGCCGAGAAGCCCAAAGAGCGCGGCTCGCAACAGGCTCTTATCCGGCGCTTCCCCGGCAACGGGCGCATCCAGGCGGGCGAGAGCCGGGGCAAAGTTTTTGCGTACCCACGCCGCGAGTTCCTTGTGCTCTTCGGATGTAGAAGCCACCTGCTGATCGATGATGCGCAAGGCGCTGGAGACAGTGGTGATCACAAATGAGTTGTTATCGTCACGAACCGCGGCTGCGAGGTTCAGAAAGTCTCCAACCGGCGAGATGCCCGCCCGGGCCAACGCCCATTGGCTGCCCAGAAAAGTAATCCGCTCGGACGGAGTAAGGCTGGTCTCTACCTGGCGCAGCAGTTGCTGATAATCGACGCTGTCGTAACGGCTGCGATAGTAGCCCTTGCCGCCGGCGTTGCCGTAGAAAACCGGCGCTGCCGGAGCCTGCAACTGCTGGGCAGCAGCCTTCACAATGGGGCACTCTGGTTGATCGGCGGCGCTCTTGATGCACACCGGTAAAACCCAAGTCTGTTCCTGAGCAGCGGCGTCTTTGGGATTGAGGAAAAAGCGCTTCTGCGAGACTTCCGCCTTGCCGTCGTGTACGCCGCCAAAGGTTAACAGCGGTTCCCCTGGCTGCACCACCAGGCTCTCCATGATTTTGTCGACGGGCTTGCCACTCGATGCCTGCAACGTATTCCAGAAATCCTCCGCCGTGGCATTGCCATAGATGTGCGCCTGCAGATAGCGATGCACTCCTGCGCGGAAGGCCTCTTCGCCCAGGTAGTTCTCGGTCATCAGAAGCACGGCTGCGGCCTTGCCATAGGCGATGCCGTCGAACATCTCATTGATCTCGGCAGGGGTTTCAGCGCGCGAGCGAATGGCCCGTGTACTGCGCCCGCCATCGAGGTCCAGGGTCTGGTTGAGCTCCGCCGCCTGGCTCTCGGGAATCTTCCATTCCGGCTTCCAGGCAGCCAGCGGCTTGTTCGACATCCAGGTGGCAAAACCTTCATTCAGCCAGATGTTGTTCCACCATTCCATGGTGACCATGTCGCCGAACCATTGGTGCGCCATCTCGTGCGCCACATCGACGGCGACAATTTTCTTCGCATTGATGGAGGCGGTTTTCTCGTCCACCAGCATGGCCGTTTCGCGGTAGGTGATGGCGCCGAAGTTCTCCATGGCGCCCGCCTCAAAGTCCGGGATCGCGATCATATCCAGCTTGGGCATGGGGTACTTGATGCCGAAGTAGTCGTCGTAGTAATGGAGGAAGTACTCTGCGCCGGAAAGAGCGAACTGCGCGAGCTGGACCTTGTCAGGGGTGGCGCAGGCGCGGATGGGCACGCCGTCACTCTCACCCGAGAGACATTGGAAGTCGCCCACCAGGAAGGCCACCAGGTAGGTTGACATCTTCGGCGTGCGCGCAAAGGTGATGGTGTGTTCCCCTGCGATCGGGCCGGGCGTATCGGAAACGATGTTGGTGTTTCCAATCGCGGTGTCTCCCTGAGGCACGATCAGGCTGACGTCAAAGGTCGCTTTATACGCCGGCTCATCGAAGGAGGGAAAGGCGCGGCGCGCATCGGTGGGCTCAAATTGGGTTACGGCATAATTTCGTTTGGCGGTGCGGGAAAGATAGAAGCCGCGCAGATCTCCGTTCAAGATGCCGCTGTAGGTGATTTTCAAGGTGACGGGACCGGCGGGTAGCTTGCGGTCAAACTTGAATGTAGCCTGCTGGAGGCTCGGGTCGAGGGTGACTTCCGCGGGCAGGCTCTTGCCGTTGACCTGGGCGGTCACTGCACCGAACTTGAGCTGCCAGGCGTTCAACGCAATCGAATCCACGGCCTGTGCCAGGGTCAGATCGATGGTTTCTTCGCCGGTAAAGGTGGCCGCCTGCAAGTCCGGCGCCAGTTGCAAGGTGTAGTGCTGCGGACGGGCTACGTTGGGCAGCCGTTGGGCGACCGCGGTTATAGCTGGAAGCAGGGAGGCGACAAGAGCAAGACGACGGGCGATACGGATGGGTGCGAGCAAAAAGGGAGATCTCCTGCAAAATTCTGACACGTCTTATTCTTTAGACGGTCAAGTCTCGCGATAGTTGATCAGTATCAGTCCCGCAGCAGCCAGCAAGAGCGGCCAGACCCGGCCGGCGACCCTGGATGCGCGGCCGGGGGGCAGCCGCAGCTCCAGCCAGCGGATCCATCCGGCAGTTGCACCCAGCAAAGCGATGGGGGTATGGCTCAGCGAGGCGAGCAAATCTTCTGTTGTGTCGCTGAGGGCGTGGTTATGGGTGAGCAGAACAGCCGCGCCCAGGGCACACATCGCGGGGAAAATGAGGGAAGCCCACCGGGCTCGCAACTTGCCGGCCTGCACGGCACATTCGAACCCGGCAAAGCACAGGACGAGCAAGGCGGCAGCGCGATGCTGCAACACGTCGGGAGCAGAAAAGCTGGCCCAGAAGGGACGTGGACCCAGGGGCCAGTTTTCCGGGTCGGCGCGAAGCAAAATGAAGATGGATAGCCCGGCGAAGGTAAGCGGCCAGAAGCGCGCCCAGCGCAGGCGGGCAAAGCGGCTGGCAAAGGCAAGTAGCCCCGCGGCCAATACGATCAGGCCGGCCCAGTGATGGTTGTACTCCGACCATTCCCGGTCGGTGGCATCGCTGGCCCCGTTGGCCTGGAACTCGGTCTCGCGCACAGCAACCTCGATCGAAGTGGGCGGGGTAAGCTGGGCAGCGGTTGGGCTCATCAGGCGGGGAGCCTGGGGATGCATCCGTGCGGCAATGACCTGCAGTGATACCTGGTCGGGGACGTCGACCGCAGGCGGTTGCGCAGACATCGAAGCGGCCGCCAGAATGGCGGTGAATCCTAAGCCCACCTCTACCTCGGCAAAGCGTCGCAGGTGAGCGAGCAGGGGTTGGGGGTCGGTGTTTAGCCGGCGAGCCAGCAGCCAGTTGCCTGCGCCCATGGTCAGCATCACCAGCAGCAGGTAAATCTTGGCCATCAAGAGGACGCCATAGCTGGTTCCATAGAGCCCTTTCCAGGTACCTACGTAGAACCAGGCCATGTAGATCCCCGCCAGGAAGAGGACTGCGACGCTTAGGATGGCCATGGACGAATAGCGCCTGGCCATGGAGCGGGCCTGCTGCACATTTTCGGAGCGGCCCAGCGAAACCAACAGGAAGGGCATTGCGCCAATCCAGGCTGCTGTGCCCAGATGATGGGCCGCGGTCGCCAACGCCAGCGAAAAGCGATGATCCATGCGGGCTTCCGCATGGCTGGTGGCAACGGTGGCAATCAACAGGAGGAGGCTGAAGGAAATCATGGCCGCCATCGCTCTGTTTGTTTTCACACGGGCGCAGATCCACAATGCGGCCGCAACCAGAGCGGCACACGTGCCTGCGACGAAAAACCTGGTGCTGATGACGTCGAGGAAATGGAGGTCGGTGTCGCCGAGCAGCGATGCAGTGGAGAGAAGGACCGATACCAGCTCAGACACGACAAGGGCGAGGGCGGCCCAGCGAATACCCCGAAAGCAAAGGGATTCGACGGCTTGAGCCGCGCCAGCGGGACGCGCAACCGCCCACAAAAAGATGATGCCGCCCAGCAGCAACGCCTCAAAGGAGAGATTTGCCGCACGCAGCAGCGTGCTCAGAAGATCAATATCGCGCAGCAGCCAAATCAAGCCGTCATCTCAAGCGAGTGAAAAACATTTTCCAGGAAGGGTCCGCGGAAATGTTTTATTGCACCTGGAAAGGGACTTCGCCACGGGTTATGTGACCGTCGGTGGCGAGAACTTGCCAGCGAAGGACGTAGGAGCCCTTGGCAAGACCGTGGCCAGTTGCCGATAACACGTCGGGGGCGGGCTGCGCAGGGGCGCCGATTCGTTCTACCGTGCCATCTGGTTTGAGCAGGCTCAGGCTGGAACGGGCGCCGTCGACGCGCGAATTGTACTTGAGATTGATCGTGATATCCGGGCCACTCACCGCGGTGTTCTTCTGCGGCGTGGAGCTTACGAGCACGGCATGGGCTAGCGCGGGGGGCGAGCTTGCTGCCAGGAACGCGGTAACCAAAAGAATCACTGCGCTCGCGAACCACCGCGGTGATCTGCTGTGCATAACAAGTTTCTCCCAAAACATCTACAACTTCGATGCTTGCACAGCTACTTTTGATTGAGTTTTTATCATTGAGTTTTTATCTAGGATGGCGCCATTTGTACCGACTGGGCGCGCTCGGAGTGGCCGCCTATTTCTGCTGCGCGGGCCTCAGCATAAGCGGCGGCACCCATCAGAGCAGCGCGGCTTTCCAGGATGAGGCGCACCGGCATCTGCACCAACAAGTCACTCAGCCGGCCTTTGTCGGTAAACGCCTTCATGAAAGTACCGTCCTGCATTTTTTTGAGCAGTTTGGGAGCGATGCCTCCGCCCACGTACATACCGCCAACAGACAGGATCTTCAAGGCAAGGTTGCCGGCTTCCGCCCCGTAGGCGGACACGAAGATATCCAAGGTTTCCACGCAAAGCGGACTCGCACCAGACTCGCCCAGCTCGCCGATCACCGCGTTGGGATCCTCCGCGCGCATGCGGTCTTTCAACCAGGGCGGTTCTTCCAGGCCTTTCACATCGCGACAGTAGGCGTAGACATTGGCGAGTCCGAGGCCGGAGACGACGCGCTCCGAGCTCACGCGGCCACGCACAGTTTTCTGCAGATAGCGCAGCAGGCCGATTTCTTCTTCGTTCCGTGCCGCAAAGTCGCTGTGCCCACCTTCGGAGGCCATGGGCAGATAGCTTTGACCATTCCACACCAGGGTGGCCTCTCCCAAGCCTGTGCCGGCGGCAATCAATCCACGATTCCCTTCCGCAGCGGGATCACCTTTGCTGAGCACGAGAATCTGATCCGGGGTTAGTTCGGCAATACCATATCCATTTGCTTCCAGATCGTTGATCAGGAAAACGTGCTCGATCTTGAGATCAATTCTCAGTTGGCCGGCATCGAGGATCCAGGGAAGATTGGTCAGCTTTAGACGGCCATGGCGGACCGGACCCGGCACGCCAAAGCAGGCCGCCAGCACGTCGACCGATTGCCCGAGCGTCTGCCTGCATTCGACTAAGAATGCCTCCACGATCTCCACCAGGCCGGGGAAATCGCGGGCATGGTATTTGTGGTTGTGCACGGTCTTCAGTTGTCCATTGTCAAACTTGCACAAGACCAGGTCGACCTTGGTGCCGCCCACGTCCCCGGCCAGAATCATCGCGAGATCTCCAATTTACCAACGCCGCCGGCAGCGGGCGGGGGCAACGCAGCGGCGGCAGCAGTGTCGAGCAACAGGGTGATGCGACCGGTAGCCGGCTTGATCAGCTGCGATGGGTAGGTTTCGGGATCGTAAGGTCCGGTGAAGACCTGCTTGAGCGCGGCCACTTTGTCGGCCCCTTCTATCAGGAAAAAGACATCCCGCCCCCGGTTGATGACCGGCCAGGTGAGCGTGACCCGCCAGGATTCCTTTTGCTGGGGAACGTGATTGGCGATCGCAATGCGCATGAGTTCGTGCAAGCCCTCGGTGTGGGGAAAAAGGGACGCGGTGTGCCCATCCGGGCCCATCCCCAACGCCACCATATCAAAGATCGGCATCTCCGCGCCTTCCAGGCGAAAGCTTTGCCGGATATCAGCCTCGTATCTCGACGCTGCCGCCTCGGGCTCGAGCTCCCCGCGAACGCGAAAGATCTGGTTCTGGCCGAGGGGTACTTTGTCCAACAGCGCCTCGCGGGTCATGCGGTAATTGCTGTCGGGGTGATCGGGCGGCACACAGCGTTCGTCGACCCAATAGAGCTCGAGGTTCTCCCAGGGAATCTGCTCGCGGTACTGCGCGCTGGGATCGGCCAGCAGGGCAAACGCATTTTTGGGGGTGTGGCCGCCGGAAATGGCGATCCGCGCTTTCCCCCGCGCGCCCGCAGCCGCACGAATGCTATCAGTAAAGTACTGCGCCGTGCGCTCGGTTACCGCGTCCGCGCTGGCATCCACGTAATAGAGGACTTCGATTGTCTGTGCCATGCAAATCGTATTTTAGAGCTTGTGCCAGGCGTGTCCATCGCGCGCGAGCAATTCATCGCTGGATTTCGGTCCCCAGGTGCCGGCGGCATAGTTGGGAAGGTCCTTAGGCTTATTGTTTGCCCAGTAGTCGAGGATGGGGGTCAGCAAAGACCACGTGGCCTCGACGCCGTCGCGGTGAGCAAACAGAGTGGCATCGCCCAGCATGGCATCCAGCAGCAACCTTTCGTATCCGTTGGCCGAAGATTTGCCGAAGGCGTCCGCATAGCTGAAATTCATGTTGACCGGGCAGACTTCCATGTTCGGACTGGGCACCTTGGCGCCAAAGCGCAGGGAGATCCCCTCATCCGGCTGTATGCGCATCGCGATCAGGTTCGGCTGCAGCTCCCTGCACGCGCCGGACTGGCTTTTGAAGAGTAACTGCGGAGGTTGCTTGAACTGAACCGTAATCTCGGTGACCCTTTTGGCCAGGCGTTTGCCCGCGCGGAGGTAGAAAGGGACACCCGCCCAACGCCAGTTCTCGATGCCCAGTTTCAGGGCGGCGTAGGTCTCGGTGGAGGAATTTGGATCGACACGATCCTCCTGGCGATAGCCTTTTACGTCTTTTCCGCCCACCTTGCCCGGACCATACTGGCCGCGGACCGCGTCCATGAAGTGGATAGGCTGGATCGACCGCCACACCTTTACTTTTTCACGGCGCATCGCCTCGGCTTCAAAAGAAACCGGCGGTTCCATGGCAACGAACGACAGCAGCTCCATTACATGGTTCTGAATCACGTCGCGGAGCGCGCCGGCTTTTTCGTAGAACGGCCCACGACCTTCGATGCCGATATCCTCCGCCGCCGTGATCTGTACGTGATCGACGTAGTTACGATTCCAGACCGGCTCGAAGATCCCGTTGGCAAAGCGAAAGATGAGGATGTTCTGCACCGTCTCCTTGCCCAGGTAGTGGTCGATGCGGAAGATCTGGTCTTCGGCGAATACGCGGTTCACTTCGTCGAGCAACTGCCGTGCCGAAGCCAGATCGTGGCCGAAGGGCTTCTCGATGATGACGTGCACCTTGCCATGCTGCGGCTTCGCCATGCCGTGCCGGCCAAGCTGCTCGATAATTTCGGCAAAGTATTCCGGCGCCGTCGCCAGGTAGAACAGCCGGTTCCCCTTGGTTCCCTGCTTCTCGTCGATCCCCTCGAGCAAGGTCTTCAATTTGTCGTAGCCGCCCGCGTCGTCGAAGTTCATGGCGAAATAGCTCACTTTCCGCATGAACTCCTCGAGCTTTTTCTCGCCCTCCTGCACTCCTCCGAACTGGAGAATGCCTTCGCGCATGTCTTTTTCAAACTCGCCCTGCAGCGGCCGCCGGGCTACGCCAACTACAGAAAATTCCTCCGGCAACAGGTTCGATTGCTCGAGATGGAAGAGAGCGGGCAGGAGCTTGCGCTTGGTCAAGTCGCCGGAAGCGCCGAAGATGACCACGAGGGTTGGCTCTGGAATCCGCTCGGCACTCTGCGCCGCTTTCAAGTCTTCAGCAGAAAACTGCACTTCTGTGGTTGCCATGGAACTCGCTCCTTTGCTTTAAACAGTGATGTCTATGTCCTTACGCCGGCGTGCAGGCCCAGCCGCTCGAGCGCATGCACGCATTGTGCTTCATCGATATAGCGAATTGCGTGAATTCCCAGGGTTTCCGCTGCGTCGCAGTTTCCCTGGCGGTCGTCGATAAAAGCGACTTCCTCGGGATCGCGCTGGAGCACATCCAGCGCCAGATCAAAAATTTTGGGATCGGGCTTGCGCAGTCCCACATAGCAGGAGCTGAAAAAGGAATCGAAGTATCGGCCCAGCTCGAACTGCTCGATGCGGTAGTCGTTCAGTTCCCGGGCTTCGTTGTTGAGCATAGCCAACTCTATTTCCTCTGATGCCGCGAGCTCCTGAAGGATTCGCATGGCAGTGTGGGGCAGCAAGACCGACCGTTCCTTCATCGCCTGCAGAAAGTCCGCGGGCGTGAAGGGGCGCGGCTCGTAGAAGACGGTCCGCAGGAGATATTCCTCTGCGGTGATCAGGCCTTTTTCCCATGGATCATTGGCGAGCTCATGGCGCTGCTCGAACGCGTCGCTATCCACCTGGAATTTCTCCAGGACGGCGGCGCGCTCGAGATGATCCCATCCGTTGGTGAGCAGAACGCCGCCCACATCCCAAAGAATCGTGCTGATCTCCGCCATGTCTGAGTCTCCTGATTGCAAGGAAGGGGGTGCGCTATCAATCGGATGAATCCGGGACCCGAAAGGCCTGACCCGAAAGGCTTAACGTTAATAGTTGTGGTGCCCCACAGGAAATCCGGGGTGTGGGGCACCCGTGGTTAGTTGCGCGTACAGAGGTTAGGCTTTGCCGGCCGTTGCCGCAGGCCGTACCCGCTCCAGCAAGTGCTTGGCCCGTTGGGTGATGTTCGCCGGACTAAAGCCGAGTTCTTCATAGACTTTCGGTCCGGGCGAGGAAGCGCCAAAGCGCTCCAGGCCGATCACATCTCCATGGCGGCCGACGTACTTCCACCAGCACATGGGTGCGCCGGCTTCAACCGCCAGCTTGGGGAGATGATCGGGGAAGATTTGCTGTTTGTAGGCGTCCGGCTGTTCCTCGAAAATGCGGAAGCTCGGCATGGAGATCACCCGCGCGGTAATGCCCTCCTTCTTCAAATCCGCAGCGGATTGCAGGACCGGCCAAACCTCAGCACCGGCTGCGACCATCAGGAGGTCGGGCGAAGTGCCGCCGTCCTGGAGGACGTAGGCGCCCTTGCGGACCCCGTCGGCCACCTTGTATTTTTCAGGGTCCAGGATAGGCAGGTTCTGCCGCGAAAGCGCCATGAAACACGGCGCCTTCCGCTCCAGAGCGAGCCGCCAGCAAGCAACCGTCTCATTGCCATCCGCGGGACGAAAATCCGTCATGAACGGCATAGCGCGGAGCATGGTGAGCTGCTCGATGGGCTGATGGGTTGGTCCATCTTCGCCGAGTGCGATCGAGTCATGGGTGAAGATGAACAGCGAGTGAGAATGCATGAGCGCGGCCAAGCGGAGAGCCGGTTTGCAATAGTCACTGAAGGTGAAAAACGTCGACCCGAAAGGAATCAACCCGCCGTGAACGGCCATACCGTTGACGGCTGCGCACATACCAAATTCGCGAACACCGAAAAAGATATTGCGGCCGGCTGGATCAATGTGGAAGTTGGCAATGTTTTTGAAAATCGTCCTGGTCGAGGAAGTCAGGTCAGCGGCGCCCCCGATCAACTCCGGCACCGCCTTGGCAATGGCGTCCATGGTCTCGCCGCCGGCGTTGCGCGTGGCCATTGGTTTGGCATCCGCGGGGTACACAGGTAAATTCTTCTCCCACCCGGCAGCCAATTTGCCTGCCTGTGTGCGCTCGAACTCTGCAGCCAACTCGGGAAAATCTTTCTTGTAGCGCGCGAAGAGATCGTTCCAGTCCTGCTCGTATTTCTTTCCCTTCTCTACCGCCTGCAACCAGTTCTGCCTGGCTTCGTCCGGGACGTAGAAGCTCTTATCTTCCGGCCAGCCCAGTTTCCTCTTGGTTTCCTTGGTGGCCTCGGGACCCATCGCCTCACCGTGCACCTTGTTGGTGCCTGCCTTGGGACTGCCGTACCCGATGACTGTGCGCACACGGATCAACGAAGGCTTGTCTTTGACTGCCTGCGCGGCTTTGATGGCGAGCGAAATCGCTTCCAGGTCGTTGCCGTCGTCGACGAACTGCACGTGCCAGTGATAGGCCAGAAAGCGCTCGGTCACATCCTCGGTGAAGGAAAGCGCGGTCGGTCCGTCGAGCGAGATGGAGTTGTCGTCGTAGAAATAAATCAGCTTGCCCAGGCCAAGGGTACCGGCGAGCGAACCCGCTTCGTGGGACACACCCTCCATCAGGTCGCCGTCCCCGCACATGACGTAGGTATAGTGATCGACAATGTTATAGCCTGGACGGTTGTAAATCGCGGCGAGATGCTTCTCGGCGATGCCCATGCCCACGCCCATGGCGAAACCCTGGCCCAAAGGCCCGGTGGTGACTTCCACTCCGTCTGTGTCCCCATACTCCGGGTGACCGGGGGTGATCGAGCCGTACTGGCGGAACTGCTGCAAATCTTCGATCGTAACCTTATAACCGGTCAGGTTTAGGACCGCATAAAGCATCGCGGATGCATGACCGTTCGATAAGACGAAGCGATCGCGATTGCTCCATTTGGCGTGGGCTGGGTTGTGGCGCATAAACTCATGAAAGAGGAGATACACGGTAGGGGAATCGCCCAACGGCGCCCCCGGGTGCCCGCTCTTTGCCTTCTCTACGGCATCCACGGCAAGAAACCGCAGCGTATTGATAGACAGCTGATCCAGTTCGCTCATAACCACCTCGCTCATTTCTTCGAGAATACTTCGGTTTCCTGTGATAAGGATTCAAACCTGATTCTTTCCTTGAGATGAAGCCAGCGCATAGGCGGTCTCCTGATTTTCAACCGCGTCTTCAACCGCGTCGAGGCGGACTTCGAAATTGCGCCCTTCCCAGCGATTGTCCGGGTGCCATCTCATAGTAAAGATCAGCCGGCCGTCTTGCCCGGTCTCCGTTTCCATGTCGGCGAAATGGCCCGCACAACCTACCGGGCGGCTTTCCTTATTGCGTACGGTTTTCCAGTCGTCCACAGTCCACACCAGGGAGAAGCGGTCATTGGCCACCACGCGAAGCTTACTCCCCGCCGCAATGGCGTCCAATTGGCGCTCGAACCGGAAGACTTCGATCGGCGAAGAACGTTTCCCTGCCCCGTAGCGCTCAGCCACTGCCGAGATCCGATCGAACACCTGGCCATCGGTCACCGACCGCAGAAGTTTGACGTACTCGGCGTGGGCCCACACCAGCGGCATAGCCGCTCCGGTAGGTTTGCCCAGCTTCAACCCCTTTTCCGGCATGTCGGGCGCGTCCCATATCTGTTCCGGAAGCATGCCTCCTCGAGAACTGAAGCCTTCGAGCGCCTGGATGTAAGGGCGGACGTTGTGGCCGGCCGCCAATTCATAGTGCGCGCGCTCCCCGCTTAACAGTGGCCACGCACGGCCCTGCCCCCATCCCAGGAACGGGCCGCCGTCGTGCCGTTGTCCGTAGCCGTCGTGGTTGTAGCGCCTCCAGCATGGGCCGATCGAGGTTTCGACCTTGAGCGTGTGATCGACCACCTTCAATGAATCGATGATCACTGGATCATCGGCGCGCCGGATCCCGTATCTGACCAGCTCCAGAAACCCTGCATCGATAACATTACGCGCTTCGAAGTCCGCTCTCTCACCCGGACCCCGGTTGTTGATGCGGACAATCTCCTCGGAGCATCCGCCCCCGGAGTAAGGATCACCACAGCGGGGCGGACGAATGCGCATGTAATGCCGCGGCACACCGGGCATTAAAGAACCGTTATTGGTCACGGTCCAATCTTCCAGGTGGGACTCGATCCAGTCCGCATGCTCTTCAAGGAAGAGCGCCAGTTCTGCCGAGCCGTAGGCGCGCACAATCTCTGCGGCGCAGATCAAACTGGAAATCACTGCGGCCAGCGTGGAAGGGGAGTAACCAGCCGCTTCTTCCCATCGCTCCTGCTGGGTGACGGGAGCATGACGCACCAGGAACCCCGCAGCGCGCTCCACAAACGGAAAGACGTCGAATTCACCCAGGCCGTCCAGCTTCCACAGGCGCCACGCCAAAATGATCGGGAAAGCGACTTCATCCAGTTGAATGCCGGTCCAGTAAGGCGTGCCGTCGATCCAGAAGTTTTGCGCAAAGCTGCCATCCGGTCTCTGCGTACAGGCCAGGTACACCAAGGCCCGCCTTGCCGTATCGACGCGATTGCAGGCCAGGAGTGCGGTGGCACTCTGCACCATATCGCGGGTCCACACCAGGTGGTAGCCGCCTACATCCTCATCGCTCTTATGCTGACCCCACGGAATGGAAGCCGAGGCGATAAAGGCGCCGGAGTAGTACTTGTCCTCGTGAGACAGAATGACGTTCTGGCTTATCTGGAGCAGGCGCCCGGCATCCATGGCGGCGTCCTTCAAGCCGACTGGCGTGGCCGCCCGATGCCACTGATCGTTGAAGCGTTTCAGATTGTGCTCGAAGGGGGTGGTGACTGCGCCCAAGGCCGCGGTTAAAGCAGAGTGATGTCCTTCTCCGAGAGCGATGGCCACGACAAATTCGCGGTGGTAGGCGATGTCGATCTCGCCCGTCAAAGCGATATTCCCGTTCACGGCGGAGCCGAACTCCCAATCCATCTTGAAGTTGTCCATGAGGTCCTGCCAGCCGTCGCTCCGGCCCACGAAGCCACAACTGGCGCGGCTGAAACCGCAGCTTGCGGCCATCACCAACGAAATGCCGTGCTTGGCCGCCAGCAGTGCCCGCTTGCCTGACAAGTCCACCACGAACCCGGAATTGTCTGCCCCGCCGACATCCAGATGCGGGGCCAGCAGTGCGTAGGCTTTCATTCTAGAGAGAAGGCGCTCCTCGCCTTCGAAACGTACGCGCAACAACACAACGGGGTGATGGGGATCGGCGATGATCTCTTTGATGATTTTGTACCGGCCCTGGCAATCGGAGTTGATGAGCCTGACCGCGGAGGAGCAGCCGTCAATGTATTCGAAGGAGCGTTCCAGATCGCGCTTCTCTTCGTGGACAAACGTTTCCCCATCCGTGAGCAGGAACTCCATATCCCGGGTCTGGGGCCGGTCGATGGTGGGGTAGTAGATTTCGTTAAGGATGCCGTGCGATACGGTATACCAGATGCGGCTGGAGGCGGAGTACGCCATGCCTACGCAGTCTTTCCTGCTTGAACTCCAACGCGGTTCAACCCCGGGCCAGCCAAAGGCCGGGCCCTGCCCCTCGATCCAGCGACGGCTGGAGGCCTGATCCATCATCGTTCAACCTTCCTTAGAGAATGCCTATAACCTGACGGATGGATGCTCTCGCAGTTACAAAGGATTTGCAAATTACCTGGCGTGAGGGATTTCCACAGCTCAAGAGACGGACTGAAGAAACAGGATCGGGGCTAGAGAACCTGAGTATTGGCGTCGGGATCAGGATGGAAGGCGACCTCCCGCATGGCGTGGACAATTTCCCGGTTCTTCATGAAGTAATCCCAAACAAAACCGGAACGAAGGTTTTCGGCCATCAGCATGCCAATCCCTACGTCAATCCCGATCACATCCTCGCCATACCATCCGACTTTTGGCTGGAATGCGTCGGCGAATCCATAACGCCCGTAAAGCTTATCGCCAAATCGTTCGCGCATGGTTAACAACACGTGAGAACACTCCGCGGGCAGAAAGACCAAAGACCCTGCGGCCGCACACGGGACCAGGGTTCCGTCGAGCGGCCCGATCGAGGGCGGCCCGCCCCAGACGCGATAACCCTGACGGGAATCGGAGGCTGAGATGCCCCACATATCCTGGTCGATCCAGGGATATTTCTGCCCCTGTACCAGGCACCAGAGCTGGTGCGCCCGGGTGGCGGCGATGGAGTTGGTGAAGTAGTTGGCGTGGCGGTCTCGCTGGTTGCGGTAGTCGCACCAGGCCTGCGGGTACTGGTGGATAAAGAGCGGCGCGGCGCCGCTAATGTAGTCGATGCCCCCATAGGTCACTACGGGGCGCTGCACAGCGTCCCATGCTTCAGCGGGAAGCGGGTGGGTGGGCGAGCCGATGGCCAGCAGGTACATGGTGGTGAGCTCGGAGTAGATATCCCACCTGTTGTTCAGGAAGCCCTGGTCGGGTAACCAGCCCATGGAAAGCGTGTCGCCGCCGTTCATCATCCACTGCCAGTCAATGCGGCGATAGAAGGTGGTGGCCAGTGCTTCAATCCGAGTGTTGCCGGCAAAGAACTGACGGCAGTGCAGCACGCCGCAAAGCAACAGCGCTGTATCAATCGATGACAATTCACTACCGAACAGCCGCTGTCCACTATCGATATCGATGAAGTGGTAGAGGAATCCGTGCTCGTGCGGACATTCTTCGAGCAGAAAGGCCAGGGTCTTCTCCACTCGCTGTTCGCAATCCATGGGGCGAAGGTAGCTGCGTTTGGCGGCGATGCACAAAGCGCTCAAGCCGAAGCCGGTGGCGGCGATACTCGCGACCCGGCTAAGGGATCGTCCTACGGTCCGCGCCCGATCCCGCACCAAGCCGCTCCTGGGACTGGCCTCGTTGAAGAAGAAGTCGCAATTTCGTCCCTCCATGTCGTCGAGGAGGGCTTCGGCCACGCGGGAAACCTGGGTGAGCGGGCGGTTGATGAACACGCCTGGCGGGTGGGCATATTTTTCGGCTGCCTGGCTCTCGGTTTTTGGGGTGGCCGCGGCGGCGTTTGAGGGTGCAGCCGGCCGGTCCTGCAGTTCTTCGCCTGCTGCGCTACCAGATACGGTGAGGGCGAGCGCTCCGGTGGCGCCCGCTTGCCGTAAAAGCTGCCTGCGGGTTATTCGTGTCGGGGTCAATGCAAATTTATTCTCAAGGCCGAAATAAAAAAACAGGCAGAGGCACGAGTGTTGCAGCTCTACCGCACTCCTTCGAGTGTAAACCGGTGTTTGGCCCCCGATATCACCATAAGGTGGGGGGGACCGGCTGGTAACGGGTTGTTGTTCTGCTGATACAGTCATATCGCGACAATGCATCTACATTCCGAACCTGCGTTGCCTGATTTGCATCCGATAGGGTGGAGACGCGATATTGGATGGGGCAATCAGGCGCAGCCGTTGCGCCGGACGTTTTGCCGCCACGGGTTCCCTAACCGCACCACGCCCAATCCGGGCTAGCTGGTCCCCGACTCATCCGTGTGGATGAGGGACCAATTCAGGAGGATATTTTGGCTTACGAACTGCCACCACTGCCCTATGACTACGCCGCGCTTGAACCCCACATCGACACCGAAACGATGAAGCTTCATCACGACAAGCATCACGCCACGTACGTCAACAACCTTAACGGCGCTATTGAGAAGCATCCCGAGTTGGGCAAGCACTCCCCGGAAGATCTGCTGCGCAACCTGAGCACGGTTCCCGAGGACATCCGCGGGGTGGTACGGAACAATGGCGGCGGCCATGTGAACCACTCCATGTTCTGGGCGATCATGAAGCCCGGTGGCGGGGGTGAGCCCACGGGCAAGATTGGGGATCAGATTAAGAAGGATTTCGGCAGCTTCGCGGATTTCAAGAAGCTGTTCAATGAGACCACGGCGAAGCAGTTTGGTTCAGGATGGGGCTGGCTGGTGTTTGAGGGCGGCAAGCTGAAGGTTGTCACGTCGCCGAATCAGGACAACCCGATTTCCGGGGGACTTTTTCCTATTCTAGGGAATGATGTTTGGGAGCACGCTTACTACCTCAAATACCAGAACAAGCGGCCGGATTATCTTGCGGCCTGGTGGAACACGGTGAACTGGGATGAGGTCAATAAGCGTTTCGAGCGGGCACAGAAGTAAGAGGGTCTCCCCTGTCTCCCAGCGATTTCGCTGGGAGACAGGGG
>JBAVQC010000352.1:0-8541 GCA_049693715.1 Acidobacteriaceae bacterium
GTGACCCAGGAGATAGGGGATACCTGGATCCACGGGGTGCCCAGCGATCCGATCAAGGTGAGCCGCTGCCGGGAGGTTGCTCGCTTCCGGCGGGAATTGGTGGACAAAGGAAAGCTGCGGCCGGGCGATGCGGTGGACCTGGCTTTGCTTCGCCGGTTGACCCTCGCGGTGGAACACACGTGGGGCGTGGATACAAAGAAGTGGATCGATTATGACCACTACAAGCCCAGCGACGTGGCCCAGGCACTGACTCTGCCGGGATACCGGACCATGACCGCCAGCTGGACGGAGAAGCGCGAGGATATCGATGAGAGCGTGGCCACCCTGCCGCAACCGTTGCGCTCGCAGGCACAGGAGCGATTGCAGGGGCTACGTGCCACTCCCCCGCTGGTCGCCGGGTTGAAACCTCAGGCGGCGGATTCCGCCATTGAGACGCAGCACTTTACGGTCACCATCGATCCGCGTACGGGGGCCATCAGCGGACTTCGTGAAAAGGCGAAAGAACGTGACTGGGCGACAGGGATGAATCCGCTGGGTGTTTATTCCTACCAGACGTATTCCAAACAGGATTTCGATCGATTTATCGCGAGCTATATTCACTCCACAGAGGATTGGGCCTTTAAGGATTTCGGCAAGCCCGGAATCGACCGGTTCGGCGCACAAAGCCGCGAGTGGGCGCCGACGCTGGTGCATCTGTGGTCGGGTGCGGACAGTCACGGTTACCGGGTGCTGGCGGAATTGCGGGTGGATGATCCGGAAACCGAAAAACTCGGCACGGTCGCGTGGCCACGCACTATGTTTTTCGAGTTGAAGCTGCCCGAGGATGCACCCGTGGTGGAAATGAATTTCTATTGGTTTGGGAAAGTCGCCAATCGTCTTCCTGAAGCGGCGTGGCTAAGCTTCCATCCCGCCGTACCCAATGACGGAAAGTGGCTGCTGGAAAAATCCGACGAGTGGATTTCGCCTTTTGATGTTGTGCCCGGGGGTAACCGGCACATGCATGCTATTGGCAGCGAAATGCGTTGCCCCAACTTCACCATCGAGTCTCTGGACGCGCCAGTGGTGGCGCTGGGGGTCAAGTCGGCGATTTATTTCACCAGAGAGCAACCTGATCTCACGAAGGGGCTGCATTTCTGTCTGCACAACAATACGTGGGGAACGAATTACGTGCAGTGGTTTGGAGGGGATATGCGATTCCGATTTGTTTTGCGGCCCAACGCGGTTTAAGGGTTTCATTCTCACAAGGCCAAAACGGAACCGCAGATCTCTCCACTACGCTTAGGCTACTCCCTCGCGGGCCTCTTTCCAAAGATCGATCTCGCCTTCCCGCGCGTGCCGATCGATCTCCTCCAATTCCGAATCTGTGAAGTGGAGATTCTTTACCGCATCCAGCGAGTCGTCGAGTTGCTTCACGTCGCGGGCTCCAATCAAGGCTGACGTCACTCGCTTGTCTCGCAGCACCCACGCAATCGCCATCTGCGCCAGTGTCTGGCCGCGGCCCTCTGCGATTTCGTTGAGCGCCCGCACGCGCTGCAGGTTGTCTTCGCTCAGAAAGCCCTTTAGCAAGGAAGAACCGTCTGCTTTGGCACGTGAGTTCGCAGGAACTCCCTTGAGATATTTGCTGGTCAACAATCCCTGGGCTAATGGGGAGAACCCAATGCAGCCCACCCCCAGCTTATCCAGCGTGCTCAGCAGCTCCGTTTCCACCCAGCGGTTCAGCATCGAGTACGAGGGCTGATGAATCAGCAGAGGTACGCCTTCACTGTGCAAAATCTTGGCCGCCTCGCGGGTCCGCTCCGGACTGTACGACGAGATGCCCGCATACAAAGCCTTGCCCTGACGCACGGCCTGCACCAGGGCGCCCATGGTTTCTTCCAGCGGCACGTCCATAGTCGGCCGGTGGGAATAGAAAATGTCGACATAGTCAAGGCCCATGCGATCCAGGCTTTCATCCAGCGACGCGAGTAGATATTTGCGCGAGCCGCCCACACCGTAGGGCCCGGGCCACATATCCCAGCCTGCCTTGGTGGAGATCAACAACTCATTGCGGTGCTCGCGAAAATCCTTGCGCAGGATCTCGCCAAAGTTCTCTTCGGCCGACCCATAGGGTGGTCCATAGTTGTTGGCGAGGTCGAAGTGCGTCACGCCGCGATCAAACGCCCGCCGAACCACTGCCCGGCCCGTCTCGAAGACGTCGGCGCCGCCAAAATTCTGCCACAACCCGAGTGATACCGGCGGTAACACGATCCCCGATCGCCCACACCGCCGAAACTGCGCTCCATCATACCGCTTTGCATTGGGTACGTAACTCATCCGTCAGAATCTCCTTAATACCTTCAGATGATTTCACAGGCAATTAGGCTTTGCTTGTACCGTGGTACATTGGTACACATGACAGTTGAAGTTGAAAGGATTCAGACCGGCGTCCGGATGGAAAAGCGGCTGGTCAAGGTACTCAAGGCAGTCGCCGAACTGAAGGACATGACTTTAGGCGATCTACTGGAAGGCATTGTGCTGCATGCTTTTGAAGGTAAGCCGGCGTTTTCCGCACAGACGCTTAAGGAAATCGACCAGTTCAGGAATATTTATGGTCTGACCTTGCATGCCTCCGACAGCCATCGATTGAAGGAGCGCAAGTGAAGGGCGGCTGCGCCCGTCGTTTTCGGCCCCACGTACGCTTTCTCGAACGAGGGGCACCCGTCCAGGGAGGAGACTTTGATTAAGGGGGAGGAAGCTTTGGTTAGCGGGCGCGGGGAACAACCTTAATTTCAAACACCGTGGGCCACTGCTTACCGGTGACGAACAGGCGGTCCCGCTTGGCATCGTACGCAATGCCATTGAGCACCGATTCCTCGTTGACCTTTTGCTCGGGTGGCAGCAGGCCGCTCAGGTCGATCCAGGAGATCACTTGCCCGTCGCGGGGGTTGATGCGCGCGATCATTTCGGAGTGCCACACGTTGGCGTAGATCTCGCCCTTGACCCACTCCAGCTCGTTGAGCTCGTCGATGACCTTGGCGCCGTCTTTCACCACAATGTGATGAGTTTCCTTGAATGTTTCGGGATCGCGGAAGCGAAGGGTCGCGCTCCCGTCGCTGGTAATGATTTCTTTGGACGTGCGGGTCATACCCCAGCCTTCGCCGGTATACCTCAGCTGCTTCACCGGCCGCAGGCTAAAGCGGTCATAGACAAAGCAGATTTGCGACTTCCACGTCCACTGGTAGACGTTCGGTCCCCAATCGACGATGCCCTCGCCGAAATACTGTGGCGCCAGGGCGCGCTTCTGCACTGGATTGCCGGTTTCCGGCTGGATGGCGAACAGAGCTGAATGTCCGGCGATGCCGGTGCCCTCATAAAACAGCCCATCGAGATAAAAAAATCCCTCGGTGTAGTTCTCGGTCGAGTGCGGGTAGTGCGCCACAACCTTGTACCCGAGGATGGGCGCGGCAGCGAAGCTATGGGCACAGGGGAGAAAGCAAGCGAACACGAGGGCGGCAAGCAAATGGCGAAGGGGGGGAAAGCTGAACATCGTGTTTTACCTTACCGCATATCGACGTAGCCGAACGGCGGCGCTAGACTAGCCCCGTGATCTCTGGCGCACATGTCATCGTTTATAGCAAGGATGCCGAGGCAGACCGCGTCTTCTTTCGCGATGTGCTGGGGTTAGCATCCGTCAATGCCGGCCACGACTGGTTGATCTTTGCGCTGCCACCGGCAGAGGCAGCCTTTCATCCGGCAGAAGATAACGATCGCCACGAGCTCTATTTCATGTGTGCCGACCTGAAAGCCGAGATGAGAGATCTCGCGAGAAAGAACGTCATCTGCTCGCCCGTTCACGAAGAAAGGTGGGGATCGCTCACCAGGATCGGCCTTCCTGGGGGCGGCCAGGTCGGCTTGTACCAACCGAAACATCCCACCGCCTTCCATCTCCACTGAACGCACCAGAAACTGTCTTGTCACTTCTCCATGACCTGGGTTTGATGATCGAATAGCCTAATATCCCTGAGGAAACGCCGCCATGCTTTCACGGTGCTTGATGGTTTGCACTCTGATCCTGGCGCCATCACTGGCCGGTGTTGCGCAGTCGCCCGCGAATGTGCGCCACTTTGGCCGCAATATTCTGGTTGCAGCGGACGAGACGGTTCAGAACGCCAGCTGCTTTCTGTGCTCCGCCGAGGTAAATGGGCACGCCGCCGGCAGCGTGCGGGTCTTCGCCGGCCACGTTTTTCTCAACGGCTCAGTAGGCGGCAATGTCCTGGTCTTTGGCGGCAACCTCACGCTCACCAGCAGCGCCGCTATCGGCGGGCACGTTTTCATCTTTGGCGGGCATCTGCACCAGGACTCCACCACCGCCAACTACCCCCACACCGTGTTGCCACCCATCATCTTTCTGCCCCTGATTCTGGTCATTTTCGCCATCATCGGCGGCCTGATTGTGCTCACGCGGCGGATGGTGCGCGGCCCTGTCGCTTACCCTCCGCTGCCCCGGCTCTAATTTTGCTCCAACGTCTATAATCGAGACAGCCCCAACGCTTCCCAGCACCCGCGCACCGCAGGTCGGCGCACGGCCCACTCACGACAGGTATTCATGGATTTCCAGTTAGTAAGCGACTACCGTCCGCGCGGCGACCAGGGCCGCGCCATTCAAGACCTTATCTCCGGCCTGGCAGCCGGCGAGCAGCACCAGACCCTGCTCGGGGTCACCGGCTCGGGCAAAACGTTCACCATGGCCAAGATCATCGAGCAGTCCAATCGCCCGGCGTTGATCCTGGCGCACAACAAGACGCTCGCTGCCCAGCTGTTCCACGAGTTCAAACAGTTTTTCCCCGGCAATGCGGTGGAGTATTTCGTCTCCTACTACGACTACTACCAGCCCGAGGCCTACATCCCTTCCGGCGATCTGTACATCGAGAAGGAAGCCACGATCAACGAGGAGCTCGACAAGCTGCGCCTCTCCGCGACTCGTTCATTGTTCGAGCGGCGCGACGCCATCATCGTTTCCTCGGTCAGCTGCATCTACGGCCTGGGTTCGCCTGAGGCCTACTACGGCATGCTGCTGCTGCTGGAAAAGGGGCAGAGGATCCGGCGCGAAGACATTACCCGCCGCCTGGTTGAGATTCTCTATGAGCGCAACGACAGCGACTTCCGCCGCGGAACGTTTCGGGTACGTGGGGACGTGATCGAGGTCTACCCCACCTACGACGAGATGGCGTACCGCATCGAGCTTTTTGGCAATGAGATTGAGGCGCTGTCGCAGATTGATCCGCTCTTTGGCACCGTGCGGCAGAAATATGCTCGCCTGCCGATCTATCCGAAATCCCATTACGTGGTGCAGCCGGAGCGCAAGAAGACGGCAATTGATTCCATCCTCGAGGAGCTTGGGGTTTGGGAAAAGCAGTTGGAGTCGGAGGGGCGGCTGGTCGAGTCGCAGCGCATTCATCAGCGCACTCGCTTTGACCTGGAGATGATCAAGTCCATGGGCTACTGCCATGGCATCGAGAACTACTCCCGGCACTTCTCCGGCAGGCTGCCGGGCGAGCCGCCACCCACGTTGCTGGATTACTTTCCCCGCGACTACCTGGTGTTTATCGACGAGTCTCACGTGACCGTTCCTCAATTGCATGGCATGTGGCACGGCGATCGATCACGTAAGCAGAACCTGGTGGATTACGGCTTCCGCCTGCCTTCGGCGATGGATAACCGGCCGCTGAAGTTCGAGGAATTCGAAACCCGCGCCCACCAGACCATTTATGTCTCCGCAACTCCCGGGCCTTATGAGCTGACCAAGTCGGCCGGCGTAGTGGTGGAACAAATTATTCGGCCCACGGGCCTGGTCGATCCGGAAGTGGAGATTCGGCCGATACGTGGGCAGATCGACGATTTGCTGGCGGAGATCCGGCTGCGCGTAGAGCGCAACGAGCGGGTTCTGGTGACCGTACTCACCAAGAGGATGGCCGAAGACTTGTCGGGCTACTACGCGGAAGTCGGGGTGAAGTGCCGTTACATGCACTCGGAAATCGAGACTCTGGAGCGGGTTAGGCTGCTGCGCGATTTGCGGCGCGGAGAATACGACGTGCTGATCGGCATCAACCTGTTGCGCGAAGGGCTGGATTTGCCCGAGGTTTCGCTGGTTGCGATTCTCGATGCCGATAAGGAAGGCTTTTTGCGCTCCTCCGGCTCGCTGATTCAGACCATCGGCCGCGCCGCCCGCCACCTGAGTGGCCGGGCGATTCTGTACGCCGACGTGATGACGGACTCCATCCGCCGCGCACTCGATGAAACGGATCGCCGGCGCACCGTGCAGAGGGCGCATAACGAGGAGCACGGCATTACGCCCACCTCCATCATCCGCTCACTTGACATGTCACTGGTGCATATCCTCAAGGCGGAATACGCGGACCTTACCAGCCAGGACGAGAGCCTGCCGGAATTCAATACCCAGCAGGAACTGGACACCTATATCGGCAAGCTGGAGTCGGATATGCGCGAAGCAGCCAAGAAGTTCGAATTTGAAAAAGCGGCCAAGCTGCGTGACAACATCAAGGACCTGCGGACGAAAGAATTCCTCTTTTCCTGAGTTAAAGTGACTTATGCATTGGTCAGGGGAAGTGATCCTGCTGCTATTTATTGTGGCGGTAACGGCGCTCATGCTGTTACTGCTGCATCTCACCAATCTCGGTTACGTCATCCGGCAAACCCTCCCGGACCGCCCTCATCGCCGGAACTTCCTGGCGTCGATCAGTTTCTTTATCACGTTTCTGGCGGTGCGCCTGCTGGTTGCTTCGATTCAGCACCACTTCGGCCCCTTCCAATACGTCACTATGGGTGGCCGGCACATTCACCACCTGGTTTGGGGCATTCTGATCCTGCTTGGGGTGGGGTACGGCTACCTCAATGAGGTTGGCTCCGGCGACACGCCGGCTTCGATCTTCGCCAGCCGTCTCATGTCCATCCTGTATGGCGTGGGGGCTGCGCTGACGTTGGATGAGTTTGCGCTGTGGCTGAACCTCGCCAATGTTTACTGGTCGCCTCAGGGGAGGGAAAGTATTGATGCCGTGATCCTGTTCGGCAGCCTGCTGGCCATCGGCACCTGGGGCGCTCCGCTGTATGCCACGATATTGCGCAAGAAATAAATCTGCGTGGTTACCTTCTGCGGTTCCGCATGCGCCAATAGACTTGCATCCATCCGTGTGCATCTAGTATGCAAACTGTAGTGTATTGTGGCCGATTCGGACCGTCCTGCACTGGAATTCACGGTATCAACCAAAAGGAAGTGCTCATGGCATCCCACACCCCAGTCCCGCCGCCAGAGAAGTATTTTGTGGCCTTCGTCATTCAGGGCGACGATGTTTTTAAAATAACCTCCGAAAGCATTGTTCATACCTGCGGAAATTCGGGCGAGCAGGCTTTTCAGGGCATCGCCAAGCTGCGTGCGGCCGCCGCCCTGGAGCAGCTCACCGCCATTCACAACGAGCGCCCTGACGAATTGCGTAAGATGGCTCGGGAGATGGCCCGCGAAGGCATGGCCATGCTGGCGCGCACAGGCAACCATGCAAAAACCAATATCGAAAGAATCGCGTAAGCTGTTTTCATGAAGTCGCGGTCGCCTTTTTGATTCTGTGAGACATGCAGAGGCAGCTCGGCCCGGCGCCGGGCTGCCTTAAAAAGCGTTCGGTGAAACTGTCAGCATTTTGGAGTCAACAGCTCGCTTTGACCTGGCAGAGCCTATCTTCACGTTACCCTCATATATCCTCACTTTTCGGGACACAAGGACGCTATGCAGTTCTGGAACGAGTTGGAAGGACAAGTAATCGATGGGGTTTATCCCTTGCGGCGCCTGGTGCGATCCGAAGGCCGTACCGCATGGTTTGAGACCGAGACGTCAGATCCTCGGCCCGTCCCAGCTACCATCAGCCTTACCGAGGCGCTGACGGACGCGGATGAGGTGGTCGCGCGCCTGGAAGCTGCGCAACACCTCAATCATCCCAACCTGGTCAGCATTACCAAAGTTGGACAAGTGAGGGTCGATAACACCCTGGTGGTTTATGCGCTCATGGAGCCCATCGAGCAAAGCCTTTCCGATGTGCTGCAGGGCCAGGCGTTGACCGCGGACGAGGGCCGTGAAGTCGCCGAAGCCCTGGTGGGCGGGCTCACGGCGATCCATCAAAAGGGTATGTCGCATGGCCGCGTGGAAGCTGCCAGCGTGCTGGCCACCCAGGAGACAGTAAAGTTGCGCAGTGATTGCCTGCACCTGTCCGCGGCGGGACAGGGGGACGACGTAGCTGGGATTGGAACCACCCTCTTCCACGCCTTCACCCAGCGGAAGGGGCTTACGGCCACGGATGCGCAGATCAATCGTATCCCGGCGCCGTTCGCTGAGATCATTCGCAACTCATTCGCTCGGCGTTGGAACTTGGCCCAGGTCAACAATGCCTTGAAGCCAGTCCTGCCGGTCGCCAGTGTCCCACCGCCACCGCCTCCGGTTCCTACACCCGCCCCGGCTCCTCCGCCTCGGGCTGCGGCTCCGGTCGCACCACCTCCGCC
>JBAVQC010000353.1:0-7738 GCA_049693715.1 Acidobacteriaceae bacterium
CCCCTATATCGTCAATAGCCCCTGCGTAGTTCAGGAACAAGGAGGAGCCCGAGGAGTTGAGGGTGTTCAGGTCGACCATGCTGCCGTTCTGCCAAAGGAAGGCGCGGCAACTGAAATTCACGTCGCACGAGAATCCGACGATCTGACCCAGATTATTGATAGAAGTACCGAAACTGAAAGTATCGCCCGAAAGGGTACCCAGATCCGTCATCACTCCCTTTTGCCAAAGGAAAGCATGCTGGATAAGATCCCCGGCAAGATCGGAGCCGCCGGTGATTTGCCCCAGGTTGTTGATGGCTGCGGGCTGGTTAAAGCTGGCCCCGCCAAGATTGCCGAGGTTGGTGATTTGGCCATTTTGCCAAAGCAGGGCGTGAGCATTCGGATTGCTGACGCAGTCGCCTGAGGTACCAACGATCTGACCGACATCGTTGTTGGCATATGCGCTTCCATTCGAGTCGCCTGCAGGGAGCGGAAGGGTGCTGACTTTGCCATTTTGCCAAACCGCAGGCAGCGCCTGCTGGATGTCGAAAAACGGCGGCTGGGGTTGACCACCGGACAGGCAACTTGGATCATGAGCGGCGACGAGAGACACGCCGACCACTTGTCCAAGATCGTTGTTGTTATAGGCGATGGCGGAGGCGCCGCCAAGTGTCGGCAGCGCGACCTCAGCCAGGTTCACCACGGTGAATGCCGAACAGACAAGGTGGGTGCCGGTCCCACAAAAATCCTGCGCCAGCGGATCCTTGGTGGCGGTTTCCGAAAACCCCGAGATGCCGGCGTACAGAACGCTGCTCGGGCCGCCAAAAGTGCCGAGGTCTTTGGTCCCGTTTGGGAGCCAGAGAAAAACGTGCTGCGTGGCGTCACCCGGCAGGGTGGAATAGCCGGCTACGAACCCTCCCAGGCTCAGGCTCTGGCCGGTGGCGAACGTACCGCCGAGCGGGGTCCCCAGGTTGATCGACTGATAGCTGACGGCGGGGGGTGCGGCTTGCTGGCCCAGGGCTACGACGGATGAAGGGGGGAGCGTGGCTAATAACGCCAGAAGTATTTTTGCATTCATCGTTTATTCCTCGTGGTTTTGGTAGGTACGCACAGCTACACACAACGAGGGCCAAAAGCTGGGGGGGTGCGAACCGGCTCGATGACAATCGTGAGCCGAAATGGGATCGTTACGACAGCCTCTGTGCTTGATTCGCCGCGAGGGCCGCGGGTTGCTCGTAGCGGTGAAGATGGCGGCCGCGACGTACCTCCATTGCTATTGGTGGTTCGTAGTCCATCTGTTGGTGGCGGACGTTTCCTGTAGGTGCTATTTTCGCCAAGCAGATTTGGTGTCCGTCCTAAGGCGTTCGTGGGCTTCGCCCGTCTTTGCCGGCCCACGTACGCCTTGGCGAACGAGGGGCACCCGTCCAGGGGGGAAGATACCTGAAGAAGACATCCCGGACATTGCAGGAAGGGCTCAGGAGCCGTATTCGACTCCGGGGATCAAGTCGGGATCCGGCGCGGTGCGCGCTCTGCGCAAGGCACGCTGATAGAAGAATAAGGCCGCGCCAAAGACAATGAGGCAGGCGGCGATGAGTTTGCCTTCAAAGATCCATATCGAGTTGACTTGACGCGACGGGATGAAGGCCACAATGAGACCGACAAACGTGACAACCAGGCCCGATACGGCGTTGGCCGTCAGATAGGCTTGGTTGGCGTTGAGGACGGCTCCCTTGCTCCAGGTGTGCTTGAGGAGGGCCAGGAACATGTACGCTGAGGGAACTAGTTGGAGGATCACGGCCAGGTCCAACATGGTCAGATAAGCATCGCCTACGGAGACACCTAAGAAGCTGGATCCAATCAGCAAAGAGGATAAGACGGCGAAAAGGATCAGGCTCACATACGGCGTGTGATAGCGGGGATGCACGCGGCCGATGATCGGGGGCAGATAGCGATCGACCCCGGCGACGAAAGGCAGGCGGGCCGCGCCGCTGAACCAGGCGGAAGCGGTTCCCAGGATGGCGATACATTCAAGCAGGGCCAGCGGGGCGACCACGCCCATGAGCCCAGTGCGCGAACTCATGACGTTAATGGCTTGCAACACGCCGGAAAGCACTCCAATTTCCTTTTGCGGCATGGCAATGAGCATCGATAGGGTGGTGCCGAAATAGATAAAGCCCGCGATGAGTCCTCCGAGGAGGATGGAGATGGGCAAGTTGCGGCGGGGATCGCGGATCTCATCACCCATGATGGAAGCCAGGTCAAGACCAATAAGGCTGTAGCAGATAGTGCCGAAGGCGGCGAAGAGACGCCAGTCGTGGAATCCTGTCCGCAGATCGGTCAGGTGCAGGGCGCTTCCGTTGTGATGCAGGGTGAGGATCGCCAGCAGGCAGATTATGGCCGCGCCGCCGATGGTGCCCAGGGCGCCGAGATTGCTGATCCACTTGCCCAGAGAAAGTCCACGGATGTTCAAGACGAGCAGGAAGAAAATGATGAGCAGCGAGGCGACGCCGGTGAAGGCGTGGCTGTCTGCAAGCCTCTGGATTTTTGGTCCGGCCACATAGACGGCTACGCCGACACAAGAAAGCACAACCGTGGGCAGATAGACGACGTTCGAAAGCCAGTAACACCAGCCGGCGAGAAAGCCGTGCTCTTCTCCAAAGCTGCGCTTCGCCCAGAGATAGATGCCCCCTTCGCCGGGCCACTTCTGGGCTAACTCGGTGACGGCCGCGCCCTGCGGCCAGAAGAAGCAGGCGAGCGCCAATAGCCACAGCCACAGTGTCACTGGTCCCGAAGCGGAGATGGCTGGGATCAGGTTCAGGTTGGCCACGGCCACCACAAAGAGCAACACCAGGTCGCGGCGCCCCAGTACCCGGTCCAGGCCCGGTTTTTTACCGGTGGGCAGCGGCCGCATGGCGCTCCCTCCGAATGAAGGCGCGAGGGGAAGCGCCGGTCCAGACTTTGAAGGCGCGAGAAAGCACAGCAGTCTCAGCATAGCCCACGAGTTCCTGGGATATGGAGGATAAGCTCAATGGGCCGGAACCGAGACGGCGGGCGATCGGGTGGTTGACCTGGCCGGCGAAGGTCTCCGGTTCCCTGCTCTCCCACGCCAGATCGTGCAGGGCCTGGGTGCAGGCTCTCCTGTTGCCTGGGGCAAGGTGTGATCGTGGAGATGGCCTGCTGGATCGTGACTTTGCGCGCGGATGGCTTCGAGAATGGGCTCGAGGAGATTGGCCCGGATCCTGGAGTGCGTGAACGGCTGCATGTTTCGCGTCACCTGCGGTTTGCTGGAGAGGTCCTGTAAGGGGTCCGAGAAAGCCGCGGCGACGTGGCCGTTGGCGTAAGTTATCAACAAGTGGCGCGAATGGCAATAATAAGAATTGGCGGACATGCGAGCATGATGCCAGGATTATGTTGTCGGGGAGAGGGTGTCATTCGTACACGGACGCAGTTTGCAGCGGAGGATTAGAGATGAGTGTTGCAGCGTTTACACCGGTGGTTGAGAATTCGCAGATGCCTTCGGGTAATCATGGGCATCCGCTGGATCCTTTGAGCGTGGAGGAGATCCAGAAGGCTTGCGCGGTGGTCAAGGCGAGCAAGGGACTGGGCTCCGAGTGCCGCTTCGCTATGGTCCATTTGCATGAGCCGGCTAAGGCAGACGTGCTTGGGTATCGGGCTGGAGATTCGTTCGAACGGTCTGCGTTCCTGATGATCTTCAATGCCACGAATGGCGAGGCGCATGAGGCGGTGGTGAACCTTACCCTTGGAACCGTGGTTTCGTGGGTGCAGCATCACACCGAGACAGCTCCTTTTGGGCAGCCTCCGGTTCTGGTGGAGGACTTTTTTAATTGCGACCGCATCGTGAAGGCAGATGAGCGCTGGCGCACTGCAGTGAAGCGGCGCGGACTCACCGATGAAGATATCAAGCTGGTGCAGGTGGATCCGTTTTCGGCTGGAAACTTTGGGTTCCCTCTCGAGCAGGGAAAGCGCGTGGTGCGTGCGGTGAGCTACTATCGCGGCGCGCTTACGGATAACGCCTACTCCCACCCCATCGAAGGCGTGGTCGCGGTAGTCGACCTGATCGCCAAGCGGGTACTGGAGTTGGTGGACGATGAGGTGGTAATTCCCGTCCCTAAAACGAAACATAACTACGATCCCGCATCGCTGGGTACGCCGCGCGAAGACCTGAAGCCCCTGCATATTTCACAGCCCGAGGGACCCAGCTTTTCGGTTGAGGGTTGGGAGGTGAAGTGGCAGAAGTGGAGCTTCCGGGTGGGGTTCACTGCGCGCGAGGGCCTGGTGCTGCACCAGCTAGGGTTCGACTCGCGGCCGCTGGTCTACCGGGCGAGCGTGACGGAGATGGTGGTTCCGTATGGCGATCCGACAACCAGTCACTTCTGGAAGAATGCTTTTGATTGCGGCGAATATGGGCTGGGTAAGCTGGCTAACTCGCTCGAGCTGGGGTGCGATTGCCTGGGGCTGATCCACTACTTTGATGTTCCCATGGTGGAGGACGAGGGAGCAATCACGGTGATGAAGAATGCCGTGTGCATGCACGAGGAAGACTACGGGATTCTCTGGAAACACTTCGACTTTCGCACCGGGATGCACCAGGTGCGGCGGTCGAGGCGATTGGTGATCAGCTTCTTCGCTACCGTGGGTAACTACGATTACGGATTCTATTGGTACCTTTACCAGGATGGGTCGATCCAGTTGGAAGTGAAGCTAACGGGGATTATCCAGACGGCGGCGATTGCTCCTGGTATGGACTATCCCTACGGGGGCATGGTGGCCGAGGGGTTGGGCGGACCGAATCACCAGCACTTTTTCTGCGCCCGGCTGCACATGATGGTCGATGGCGAAGGCAATAGTGTGACCGAGCATGAATATCATCCGCGGCCTTATGGGACGGACAATCCGTATGGGAATGTGTTTGACGTCACGGCCCGTACGCTGAGCCGGGAGCTAGACGCGTGCCGCGAGGCGGATGGGCGGACGGGGCGATTCTGGAAGATTATCAATCCCAATCACTGCAACGCGTTGGGTAAGCATCCTGGATACAAATTGGTGGCACAGGCGAGCCCGGTGCTGTTGGCGCAGCCAGGCAGCAGCATTGCCAAGCGGGGCGGTTTCGCGAGCAAGCACCTGTGGGTCACGCGCTTTGCCGATGACGAAAAGTATGCCACTGGGAACTATCCCAACCAGCATGCGGGGGGCGATGGCTTGCCCGAGTGGGTGCAGCAAAACCGGTCGATCGAGAATGAGGATATTGTGGTGTGGCATAGCTTCGGCGTCAGCCATGTTTGCCGGCCGGAAGACTTTCCCGTCATGCCTGTGGAATACGCGGGCTTTATATTGAAACCGAATAACTTCTTTGCTGCCAACCCGGCGATGGATCTGCCCGGCGAAGCCAATGGACATAGCGTTCGCCATGAAGAGTCACATGGATCATGCTGCGGTGGATGAATATTCGTTGACTTTGATTGCCTGCTTCGCTATGGTTGGTTCATCTTCGCGATAGCCCTGTCGCTAACTCGCGGTTCCACTCATGGGACTCGCAGTAAAGAAATTGCCTGGACTTACCCTCGCGCAACGTGCCCGCGTGGGCCTGGTGTAACTCAAGTAATCCGGCTCTCAGTCTCGCATTCGGCCCGTAGTCTGCATTTGCTTTCAGCTTAGGCTCCATCTGTTCGTCGTTCCTTCCCAACGGGAAGGACGCGGTGTTTCTGGAGGGAGCGGCTCCCTGCCCCCTTGTTTCCGGAGGTTAGTCCGAAGTGTCTTTATATCGCTCGCTGGTACGTCTCTCCGCTCTCACCTGCCTCACCACACTCCTCTTCACCTTGCCTGCTGTCGCCCTGGCCCCGGCCGTTCACCATCCGCTGGATGCGCTGACACCTGCGGAATACTGGGTGGTTTATAAAGCGATTCGTGATGGCGGCCATGCTGAGGAAAAGACCCTCTTCGCGAGCGTGTTGTTGCACGAGCCGGACAAGCAGTACGTGCTGGGCTGGAAGCCGGGCGACCCGATCGAGCGCAAGGCAGACGTGGTGCTGTATTACAAAGGCCACTCCTATGCCGCGCTGGTGAATATCTCGACCGCCAAGGTGGAATCGTTTGCAGAGCTGAAGGGCGCGCAGGCTCCCTACACCAGCACGGAAGAGCAGGAAGTGAACGATGCCATCAAGCATGATCCACGCATTGTGGATGCTCTGAAGAAGCGCGGCATCACTGACCTGAATTTGATCACCTGCTATGCGACGCCTGGTGGATACATTGCCCTGCCGGAGCAGGATGGCCGCCGCATCGGATGGGGCGGGTGTGAGTACAACATTGACTCGGAGAACGGGATGGAAGATCGCGAAGTAGGCGGCATCTTCTTTACCGTCGATATGACCACCAAGAAATTGACCCGGTTCACGGATTACGGAGCGGCGCCGATGCCGCCGGTCAGCGAGGTTTACGACGCCGACGGCGGTCCCGCGGCGGCAGGGACCAAGCCCATCCTGATTACACAACCGGAGGGTCCCGGCTTCACCATCAAGGATGGAGAAGTGAACTGGCAGAACTGGCATTTCCGTTTTCGCGTGGATCCGCGGAGTGGCCCGGTGATCAATGTGGCCGCGCTGGATTACCAGGGGAAGCGGCGGTCGGTCTTGTATGAGGGCTCGCTGTCGGAGATGTATGTGCCTTATATGGATCCGGAGGAGACGTGGAATTCGCATGTGTTTCTGGACTCCGGCGAATACTTCATGAATACCGGGTTGGGTATTCCCAAGCCTTTGCAGAAGGGCGTGGATTGCCCCGACTATGCAACTTACTTCAGCGGCACGTTCTTTCACGAGAACGGGACTCCGTTTATTCGGCCGCAGTTGGCGTGCATGTTCGAGAGGACGCTGGGCGATCCGGCGTGGCGGCATTGGGAGAACGATGGACCCATCGGCAGGCCCGGACGGGAGCTGGTGTTCCGCAGCATCGCGGTCGTGGGTAACTATGACTACATCCTCGACTGGCGGTTTGAGCAGGAAGGCTCGATTACGGTTGCGGTAGGCGCCACCGGTGAGCTCGAAGTAAAGCCGGTGAAAGACAAGGTGGCGTCGGACAATATGTCGAGCGACATCATGGGCAAGGATGCTGAGGGCGAAACGGTAGCGTTTGGCCACCTGGTCGCACCCTACACCGATGGTGTGGATCACGACCATTTCTTCTCTTTCCGGCTGGATCTGGACGTGGATGGGCCGCAGAACAGCTTCATGGTGGACAAGCTGGTGCAGTACAAGCTGCCTGCTACGAGCGCCCGCAAGACTATATGGGCGATGAAGCCCGACTGCATTTCCACCGAGGGCCTGGCGATGCAGAACATCAGCATGGACCATCCGGCGATGTGGCGGTTCACCAGCTCTACGGCGAAGAACGATCTGGGTTATCCGACCAGCTTCGAGATCATGCCGGGATTGACTGGGGTTTCATTACTGTCAAAGGATGACTGGCCACAGAAGCGGGCCGGGTTCTCGGACCATCAGCTCTGGGTGACTCCTTATAGCCCTAAGGAGCGATATGCGGCCGGGGTTTATGTATCCGGGAGCAAGGGCGAGGATGGGTTGCCGGTTTGGGTAAAACAAAATCGCAGCATCATGAACACGGATATTGTCGCGTGGTACACGATGGCATTTCATCATGTGCCGCGGCCGGAAGATTGGCCGCAGATGCCGACCATGTGGCATGACTTTACTTTGCGCCCGTTTGATTTTTATTCGAAGAGTCC
>JBAVQC010000354.1:0-3788 GCA_049693715.1 Acidobacteriaceae bacterium
AAGATGATGCTGGAGATGCGGAAAATGAAATGGATGCGGAAGGACCAGTCACTCCTAACCACAGTGCGTTTTTTATGGCTGGTATAATATATTATATCATATGTTCATGACTTGTGAAAGATACTGCTGGAGATGTGGGAGAGGATAAGAGGGAAAAGAAAGAGAAGAGACCATCTACTTCTGGTGTGTTTGTTTATTATCATCTATAGTTTTATATTTATGTTGTTAAATTAGATGCTGAGATGATTAGCCCAACTAATAGTCCTATTCGTCCTCTCCGTCTCGAAGGCTCTTCCCGAGTCACTGGTGGATTTTCTCGTGGACATGCACTTGGCAATGTTTTTAACTTTGCTGATGCAGAGGATGTCGCCATGGACAATACCATTGGATCTGCTGAGGGAAAAGTACTGTTATATTTTTCTAATCAGAATCCAGCAGATGTCAACTTTGAAGCTAAGCCTTCCGCTTCCTTTAAGCATGAGGTGGTCTCGACAGTCAAACCTGTGTTGAAAGCGATTTCTGGTAAATTTTCACCGATCAAAAGTAAGCCTGTTTGATTATACATTTTA
Source organism: Acidobacteriaceae bacterium (assembly GCA_049693715.1). GTDB lineage: Bacteria > Acidobacteriota > Terriglobia > Terriglobales > Acidobacteriaceae > PALSA-350. The sequence goes on from JBAVQC010000354.1 coordinate 570, forward strand.
TTTATGAAGTTTACTGATGATTTTAGATCATAACCAACGCATTTACACTCAAGATGATGATGGACTTTGGAATATCAAAGGCAGGTATAATATGGCGATGGAGTTGGATGAGGATCTAGTATGGACGAAAAACAAAGGTGGATATGTTACCCACGTTCTTGCCGTAAGTTTCGTAAATTGGTATTTATATTATAATCTCATGAAATTTATTAGAGCTCTTTTGATAACATGGCGATTTCGACTACTCACACTTTAGCTAGCTCAGCTTTAGAGGGGCCAGTCTCCATGGCTAAGAGGATGCTGATGACTCGTGAAGAGTTGATAAAGGCATTAGACATGAAGGAAGATCTCTGTGTTCGTGGGTCTCTATCTGAGAAGGGTATTTTGCATGCCTTTGCAAAGTATCAGGAGATTAACAAGGCATATACTCGTCTTCAAAACGAAAAGTCTTGGCCAGGCAAGAAGCCTCTTCGTTTGACGATTATTGAACTGTGCATGTCCAAATCACAGTTCTACGATGACTTTCATCCGCTTTTTACTGAAGCAGGGAAATATCCAGATATGTTAGAGTGGTTGATGCAGAGAGAGGATTGTCTCTCAGGCGATGATTTATTTGGTGAAGAGAAAGCTTTTTATACCAAGCCAGATGTAGAGCGCTGGATTGAAAGAAAGAAGGGAAAGGGAAAGGAGAAGAAAGCTGAAAAGAAAGCTGAATCTTCTAAAAGGTCTCATAAGAAGCAGTAAGTAGGGTTTGAATATACCGTGATATTTGGAAATTTATAAATTCATGATTATATCAGTGGCTTCTACTTGGGAACAATTTTTTATGCTTTGGTTTCAGCATTTAATACCTGGTTGACAATGCCTTGGTCTATTGCATTGTGGATTTGTTTCCTGCCTTCTGTGACGGCCATGTCTATGCATGGAACACAGGAACGTGCCTTTCCAGATATAGCTTTCAAAGTCTTTAATGACTTTGTAACAACAAATTTTAGTTCTAAAGTTTCTCTGGCAACAGTCCTGCTGATTTTATTTTCAATTACTGAGAATTCAGAATTACTCAGTTTGCATGGGCGTCAGCAAAAACGGATGTTTCAAGAAGAGCATGCTACAAAAACAACTGCTTGGATTAAAGCATTGGCAAAAGGAGTAAAATCTCGCTTGCCAGGAGATGCTACAAAGATTTTCAAAAAGAATGATAGACCTGAGAGTGATGATGATCTAGTCACTTCACTTGCAGTTATGCTAGATGGACTGGCTAAAACTTTGAAGTTGAGCCCCTTTGATGATGATGATGAATTTACTGGAAAACTACAACCTGTTTCACATGAATATATTCAGCCTGTTCATGTAATTTGTCCAAATGCAGTTGTGTGTCTTTCTGCACAATGTAAACCTCGTTCTTTGATCCAGTCTACTAAAGAAAGAGATATACCAAGAGTAACCTTAATCAAACAGAATAAAATTTGTCGTGATGTCCAGGTACTGACAGGAAAATGTCCTGGATGTAACACAACTTATTCTGCTGATCATGAGCGGTTTTTGGCTGATAATGATCAATGGAAAAGAGTTTATCTTACATCAGCTCAATATTTAAAAGTTGGTCAAAGTACTTGGGTGGATCGACAATTTGCCAATGGTGTTATAAATGGGATGTATAGTTTTCATGCATCGGCTGCAGCCTACACAGAATATTGGAATAATAGCTTTGGGTCATCTGACTTCAATTTCACTCGTCGTCAGATCTGGCAATCTTTTGTTCAAGAATCTTTAAGGGAAATTAGTTTTGATTGTAAAGTTGATCTGGAGTTATCTGATAATCTGTCTATTGATGAAGTTACACAAGAGGCTTTTACATACTTGGGTGAAAATGGAATGATTCGGGCTGCCTATGGACATTCTTGTTCAGAATGTACTCAGAAATACAAGAATGCCGCAGATGACATGGATCATGCAGCTATTAATTCTGAAGCTGATAGTGGATTAGCATCAGTAGAGCATGCTCCTGTCAAAATGATTGTTATGGATGGAATTGTAATGGGACCCACACATTGTGCTTATGATAATTGCACAGCTGTTCTTGCAAATGCACGTGGAGGATCATTTTGTACTCATCATGAAATAGAATATGGTGCAAACTGTCGTGTGCGTGACTGTACAAATACCAAAGTGGCTGGCACTCAAGCTTGTGAAGAACACAAAAATCAATGGAAAAAATATGTAGAGAGTCACAGTCGTCAGAATTTAACAGGAGTCAAAAGAGCCTTGCGAGGAACAAATGAAAACTTGCCTTGGCAGCCAGGACGAGAAAGAGTTGTTCAACCTCATGATCAAGAGAATCCTGATGCTGACCCTCCACAAAGTAAACATTTTTTTGGTCCTGCTCGATTTTATTGTGTTGAAACTATTTGTGCACCTTGTGGGGTTGTGATTGCATGGACCAAATTTGCAAAGTCGGAATCAACTACAAATATTTTAAACTGGCTGGAGTCAGTTTATCCAACAGATGAATCTAGACCAAGTTATATATGTATTGACAAAGCTTGTATGTTGCTTCGAAGAAGTATTACAACTGGATCTTGGAACAGATGGAAACAAACCAGTCGATTTATTGTTGACTCTTATCACTACAACAACCACCGAGCTACAGATCTTTTGTGCCAAAAATGGTGTAATCCCACTCCACAAGATGGTTCTGCTCCAAATCTTGTTGTGTTAGAATGGGATAATAAAGGCAACCCTGTTTACAAACGGGCCTTTAACACACAGGCTTGTGAACAATTAAATTCATGGTTAGGTGGATTTGAATCAATTCTCAAACGCATGACTCCTGGCAACTTTGATTGGTTTATACATGCAATGTTATTTCATCACACAAAGCAGGTTTTAAAAAGAAAGGACCAAAGGGCAACAAATGAAACAGAAGAGGACAATGATGATAATGAGAACAATGATGGGAATGATGCCAGTATTGAAGAAATTTGATTACATATGTTCTTACTTTTCTTTGTTTATGTTTAACCAATTCTTGTTACATTAAAAGTTAAAGTCTTTGGATAGGAAAATCTATTTTTTACTTGCCATACTTCTCTATTTATTTATATCCTTTTGAATTTCAGAATTCCATTTGTTCTTAATTGTAAAAATAGTTGTATTTATTGCATCAAAATTTAAGGATTTTATTGCAAATAAACAGATTAAGTAGTGTTTGAAGGTCTG
>JBAVQC010000355.1:0-3458 GCA_049693715.1 Acidobacteriaceae bacterium
ACCCTGTCCTTTGACAGCTGACAACCACCCTGTCCTTTGGCAACCGCCCTCTCCTTCACAACAACCATCCCCTTTTTGTCATCCCGAAGCGTAGCGGAGGGACCTGCGGTTTTTCTTCTCCCTAGCCCAAACCGTCGGCGCGAGACAAAATCTGTGCCCACAGGTCTTTTATTCCCAACCCCGTCTTTGAGGAACACAACAGAATCTCGCTGAGTCCTAAACCCTCCCTGAGCCGCGTCAAAGCCTTGGTGCGCTCATTACCGGAAAGACGGTCTGCTTTCGTCCCCACCACCATAAACCCGCGGCCTATTCCTTTGAGCGAAGCGATCAATTGCTGATCGCTGGCCTGCACCGGAATATTGCTGTCCACCAGGCAGATACAGAGCACCAAGTTAGGCCGCTCTTCAAGATAGGGATTGATGAACTTAGGCCACTCCGCGGAGATGGACTTGGAGATCTTGGCGTACCCATACCCCGGCAAATCGGCAAAGAGGAGCCGGGGCACCCGTGCCGTAGCTGAATCCGACAGGGCAAAAAAGTTGATCGACCGGGTACGGCCCGGCGAGGCGGAAACCTTCGCCGCTTTTTCCCCCAGCAGGCCGTTAATCAGGCTGGACTTGCCGACATTGGAGCGGCCCAGGAAAGCAAATTCCGGGGCCGCCGCGGTAGGGAATTGGTCCGGCGACATGGCCGAAAGCAGAAACTTCGTGACCAGTTGCACGGACTACTGTGCGCGCGGCTGATCGGCGGCAACCGGTGGCTTCACCGCAGCTAGCGCCTCGGGAGTCTCCTCGCGCAATTCCGGCAACGGACCCTCCAGCGCAATCTTCAGCACCTCGTCCATTTGATCGACGAAGTGCAGCTTCATCACGCTGCGCAGGTTCTCCGGAAGGTCGGCGAGGTCCTTTTCATTGCCCCGGGGCAGAATGGCCTCAAAGATACCGGCACGATGAGCCGCCAGTAGCTTCTCTTTCAATCCCCCAATGGGAAGAACCTTGCCTCGCAAGGTGATTTCGCCGGTCATGGCAATATCGCGCCGCACCCGGACCTTGGCCAACGCGCTGGCTAGGGCTGTGGCGATGGTGATCCCGGCGGACGGGCCGTCTTTGGGAATGGCTCCCTCCGGCACGTGCACGTGAATGTCCAGGTTGCGATAAAAGTCTTTCGGCAAGCCCAGGTGCTGCGCCCGGCTGCGGATATAGGAAAGCGCGGCCTGCGCGGACTCCTGCATCACGTCGCCCAACTGCCCGGTCAAGGTCAACTTGCCCTTGCCGTCCAGTACCTGCACTTCGGTCGAGAGGATGCTGCCACCCACCTCAGTCCAGGCAAGGCCGGTCACCAGGCCGACTTCGCTGGTCTCGTGCAACTGAGAGTCGCGGAACTTGGCCACTCCCAGAAAGTCGTTGAGGTTGGTATCGCTGATTTCTTCCCGGTGCTTGGCTCCGTTGCGGACAACCCTGCGCGCCACCTTGCGGCATACGTTGCCGATTTCGCGTTCCAGGTTGCGGACGCCCGCTTCGCGCGTGTAGCCGCGGATCATGTCCACCAGGGCGGCATCGCTGAAGACCGCGTTCCTATCGCTGAGCCCGGTGTTTTCGCGCTGCTTCTTGACCAGGTACTGCTTGGCAATCTCGAGCTTTTCCGCCTCGGTGTAGCCGTGCAGGCGCAGGATCTCCATGCGATCCTGGAGCGGGGCCGGGATGGTATGCAGCACGTTGGCAGTTGCCACGAACAGCACCTGCGACAGGTCATATTCCACGTCGAGGTAGTGGTCCTGGAAACTCCCGTTCTGCTCCGGGTCGAGTACCTCGAGCAGTGCCGACGCAGGGTCTCCGCGCAGGTCGGAAGCCATCTTGTCGACTTCGTCCAGCATGAAGACCGGGTTCTTGGTTCCCGCCTTCTTCATGGACTGAATAATCTGTCCGGGGAGCGCTCCGATGTAAGTTCGGCGGTGGCCACGAATCTCCGCCTCGTCACGTACTCCGCCCAGAGACATGCGCACGAACTTGCGGCCGGTGGCCTTGGCAATCGACATTCCCAGAGAGGTCTTGCCTACGCCGGGAGGCCCGACAAAGCACAGGATCGATCCCTTGGGGTTTTTCACCAGCTGGCGGACGGCCAGAAACTCAAGGATGCGTTCTTTGATCTTTTCCAGGCCGTAATGGTCCGCGTTCAATACTTTTTCGGCATGATCGATGCTGCGCGTTTCCTTGCTTCGCTTCTTCCACGGCACGGCCAGAAGCCAGTCCAGGTAGTTTCTGGAAACGGTCGACTCAGCCGACATCGGCGGCATGGCTTCCAGCTTCTTTAGTTCCTGGATTGCTTTGTCGAAGACGTCCTTGGGCATACCAGCGCTGTCGATCTTCTTGCGCAGTTCATCAAACTCACTTTTCTCACCGCGCCCCAGTTCCTTCTGGATGGCCTTGATCTTCTCGTTGAGGTAGTACTCTTTCTGGGCGCGCTCCATCTGCCGCTTCACCCGGCTTTGCACGCTGCGATCCATGTTCAGCTTCTCGATTTCGATATCCAGCACGTCCGCGACGCGGGACAGGCGCTCACTGGGGTCGAAGATATCGAGCAGTTCCTGCTTCTCCTCGATGGAGAGCTGCAGGTTGGCGGCAATGGTGTCGGAAAGCTTGGCCGGCTCATCCATGCGGACCGCGGCGATCATGGTTTCGTAGTTCAGGGATTGCTGCAGCTTGACGTACTGTTCAAACAGGGAAGTGACGCGCTGCATCACTGTCTCAATTTGCGGATTCACTTCGAGCTGCCGGTTGGCGACGCGCACCGTGGCTACGAAAAAGCCATCGGAGTCGTTCATTTCCACAGCCTTGGCCCGCTCTAGCCCTTCGACCAGCACCTTGATGTTGCCGTCCGGCATCTTGACGCTCTGGACAATGTTGCCAATGGTTCCCACGGAATAGATGTCTTCCGGCCGCGGCTCATCGATGCCTGCATCGTGCTGAGTCGCCAGAAAAATCTTGCGGTCCCCGGTAAGCGCCTCTTCGAGCGCTCGCACGCTGGACTCACGCCCCACAACAAAGGGCGTCATCATGTAAGGAAAGATCACCATGTCCCGAATGGGCATCATGGGGAGCTTGCGAAGATCGCCTTTGTCCCGGGTTTCCTTTGCTTGTGTCACGCGATTTCCTTTCACTTATCTCCCTTATACAGAGGAAACGGAAGTTGCGCCAATGCCCCGGACGTGAGGGGCTTCAACCAATCAACAAGCCCGTCGACCTGTCAAAGAACGTCGACAAGCCTAAAGCCAGAAGAGAGCTGTCTCGATCGAAGGCTACGGGCTTCAGCACTCAGTCCCGGAGGGACGGCTGAACTTAGCCAGGACGCTAGTCCTGGGTTGGATTCGAAAGGGGTGACCAGTCTCGTAGAGCCTGCCCTGAGCTTGTCGAAGGGGACGGCTGGAAATAGGCTGCGACGCCCGCCGGGCAACCTTCAGC
>JBAVQC010000356.1:0-3651 GCA_049693715.1 Acidobacteriaceae bacterium
CCGTCGATCAGAACCGCTCCCGGGGCTGCATCGTAAAGGCGCGGGATCAGATTCACCAGCGTCGATTTTCCTGAACCGGTCGGCCCAACGATCGCAAGACTGCTACCCGCCGGAATGCGAAGCGATACGGAGTGCAACACCTCAGAGCGGCCGGAGTCGGCGCCGGAGTAGGAAAAGTTCAAATTGCGAAACTCGATGTCGCCGTGCAGTGCCAGGCCGGCGGGGATGCCGGCGTCGGCCTCGGCGTCGTCAATCGTGGGCTTATCTGACAGCAGCTCATTGATGCGCACCACGGAAGCCGTGCCCCGCTGCCACAGGTTTACCACCCAGCCTAGGGCGATCACGGGCCACGTGAGCATGACCATATAGGTATTGAAAGCGACAAAACCGCCGATGGTGATGCGGTGGGTCAGCACCTCGTGGCCGCCCACCAGCAGGGTGATGGCCATGGCAAGTCCAAGCACGAACTCGAGTGTGGGCCACAGCATGCCCATGAGCTGAACCAGGCGCAGCCCGCGCCGGATATTCTCTTTGTTGGACTTTTCAAAGGCCGCAATCTGAGCTTCTTCCTGGGCGAATGCCCGCACCAGACGGGCGCCGGAAAAATTCTCCTGCGCCTGCGCGGATATCTCCGAGTACATGGCCTGAATGCGCTCGAAGCGCTCATGAATTTTGCGCCCCAACACCTGTACCAGGATGCTGGCCAGGGGTAGTGGAAGCAGCGCTACCAGGGTCAGCCGGGGGCTGATGCGAAGCAGAAAATATAACGCGCCGATCGAAAACAGGACAGTGTTGGCGCTGTACATGATGGCCGGCCCCAGCAACTGGCGCACAGCGTTCAAGTCGTTGGTCATCCGGGCCATGATGTCACCTGTCCGGTGCTCGTGGAAGTAAGCAGCCGGCTGCCGCTCCAGGTGGCGGAACAGGTCATTGCGCAGATCGAACTCGATCTCGCGGGAAATGCCGATGATGATCCAACGCGTAAGAAAGAGAAAGACGCCTTTGGCGGCGGAGATCGCCACCAGCAGCCCGGCATAAAGGAAAATTTTCTGACGGGTGACGCCCTGGTTCAGGTCATCAATGGCAATGCGGATGACCTGGGGAAAAAAGATCCAGATGGCATTCGAGATCACCACCGCCAATCCGCCCCAGACGAAGTCGCGGCGATAGCGGCGCAGGTAGGGGAATAGAGGCCGGAGCGTGGCAAGCATGCTCTCGTTATTCTAAACGCCTCAGGTAGGCGTGCGCAGCAGCAGGTAAGCTCCAGCCAGGGCGAACAGCAGGTCTGGCGACCAGGCCGCCAGCAAGGCGGGCAGGAAATTAATGTCGCCCAGGGCGTCGAACGTAAGATTCACTACCCAGTAGGCGATGGCTACGCCGATCGCTGTCGCGATACCAGTCAACGATCCGCGCTTGCCCATGGACAGCGCGAAAGGAATCGCCAGCACCGCCATCACCAGCGTCACCAGCGGATAGGCCAACTTGACGTTGAGCTGCACACTGAGGTGCTTGGTGTCGAAGCCGCTTTGCTTCAGGTCGCGGATGTAGCGCTGCAGCTGACCGAAGGTCATCTCCTTGGATTGCAGGTCTTCCTTCTTGAAATATTGCGGCTGCTCAGTGATTTCCGGATAGCTATCCACACTGAATTGGCTAAAGCTGCTGACCGCTTCGCCATCGAACCGGCGCTCCCATCCATGTTCGAAAACCCATTGCTGCAGGTGCGAGTCCCAGTACGCGCTGGAGGCAAAGATGCGGCGCGAGAGAGAGAAATTCTCCGGGTTGAATTCGAAGACGGTCAGATTGGCAAACCGGTTCTGATCCGGATCGAAGAACTGGTAGTAGAAGATGCGCCCCGGCTTGCCCGGCTCCTGCCGGCCGAAGATCCACTTCTGGTCGGGGCGGAGAAAGGTTTGCGCCGGTCTGTTCTTGATCACGCTGCGCAGCGCCTCCTGCCGGCGATTCGCGCTGGGCAGGTACGACTCGTCAAAAAGGAAAAGGGCAACCGCGATCATCGCCGATACCACCAGGATGGGCACCATCACCCGGTACAGGCTGATGCCGGTAGCCTTCATGGCGGTAAATTCATTGGTTCGGGTGAGCACGCCAAACGTGACCAGGACTGCCACCAGCACTCCCAAAGGGGCAATGTTGTAGATCATGCTGGGTGTGAGGTTGATGAGATATTCGCCGACCGTGACCAGCGGAGTTCGGTTGCGGATGATGTCGCCCATCAACTCAAAAAAGGTAAAGACCAGCATCAACAAAACGAAGCTCGACATGACCAGGGCAAACGTGGTCAGAAACTCGCGCAACACATAATCGTCGAGGATGAGCGGAAAGCGTCCGCGCTCATGAGGGTTGCGCTCCTCCTCATTGCGTTTTTTATTTCTTGCGCTCAGCAACTCCGAGTTTTTGAACTTGTTGACCACTGCAGCCAATTGCGTGCCGGCCGACCCCCCGACCGCCATTTGCCGCAGCAACAGCAAGCCGAAGAAAGCGAAGAGTAGGTTGGCGGCCCATACCCCGGCAAATACCGAGACCTTACCCTCACGGGCGAGCTGAATGCCGGTGTTGGAAAGGAAGTAGTAAATGAAGACCAGCGCGATGGTCACCACAAAGCCCGCACTCTTGCCGCCTCTCCTTGAGGCAAGGCCGAGTGGAATACCGATGAGCATCAAAACCAGGCAGGCGGCCGGGTAGGCGAACCGCTTATGCAGTTCGATCAGATAAGGTCTGCCGCCAGGTCCTTTGGTGTGCTCATAAAGCACGTGATTGTCCATCGCGAGAATGGGCGTGTCGGCGCGGCCGATGTGCGCATCTTCCTGGGTGCCGATGGTCAGCGGGAGCTCCGATTCCACGAAAGTCGACACCTGGTATTGGGGCGCCCCGTTGCTGCTCACCATGTCGTGTTCGGTTCCATTGCGCAGGCGCATAAGGATGGTGTGCGCTCCGTTGTCTGCAACCACGGCTTCTTCGGCTGTAGTCACCTTGGGCGCGACGGGATCACTGAGGTCGGCCAGGAAGACGCGCTGCCATCGTGAGGCTCCTGTGCCGGCGCGAATATCCTGCACGTACAGGACATAATTTTTGAAGTCCTCATAGAAGACGCGCGGCTCTACTTCAAAGGAAGCCTGTTGATCTTTGAGCGAGCTTTCGATCCTCAACAGGGCCGCGGTCGCCTTGGGAGCGATATAAAGCGAATCCGCCAGGGATATACCCCAGCCGACGATCGCGATCGCCGAGACGACCCGGACAAAGAACCAGACGCCGATGCCGACCGCCCGCATGGCGGTAATCTCGCTATCGGCGGCCAGCCGGCTTAGACCGAGCAAAACACCGACCAGCACAGCCATGGGGATGGTGAAGCTGAGAGTGTTCGGCAGCAAGAACAGAAAAATCTTGGCCACGCTACCGAGTGAAGCACTGTTGCGCGCCGCCATTTCCAGCAGTTGCCCGAGATACTTCATGAACAGGATGAAGGTAAACAGCGCACCGCCAAGAAAGGCGTGCGACAGCACTTCATGCCAGATGTAGCGGGTAAAAAGGCGCACAGGAAGTCCCGATCTTCTGCTTATAGTCTAGAGCATTGTGCCGTCGTCGCGGCCTGGATAGAGGAACGGCGCATCAACTCAACAACTTTCTGTGATGCGA
>JBAVQC010000357.1:0-14155 GCA_049693715.1 Acidobacteriaceae bacterium
GCGAAAACAAAGACCGCGGCATCGACCACTCCTGCACCCGGCGGTGGACCTGGTATGGTCTGGCTCAACACTTCCACCAAGGTCTACCACTGCTACGGCACCAAGTATTACGGCACCACCAAGGCCGGTGCCTACATGACCGAAGCTGACGCCAAGGCGAAAGGCGCCCACGCGGATGCGGGCAAGCCCTGCAGCTAAAGGACGAACTTCGATTTGCCCGCAATTCTTCGGGGCAGCGGTCCTCTGTATGGACCACTGCCCCGAAGCTGTTTAGCGCCGCGTCACAAAGTCTGCCCGGCAGCCACGGTCCACCCAGATGCCCCGGTTGTCGTAGCCCCAGGTTTGGCCCTGCACACAAGGGGAACCGCTTCGTTGGTTCGTGAGCCGCACCCCGCGGCTGGTGTCTGCTGAGCAGTAGTTGCGCTTGCCGTTATTGGACGAGCAGGTAATTGTTTGCCCGCCGCCCCCATAACCGGGTCCGCCAGGACCGGGTCCGGGTCGATAGTTGCTTGCCAGGTAAAAATCGGCACGGCAGCCACGGTCTACCCAAATTCCCGAGCGTGCGTAGCCCCATGTTTGCCCCTGAACACAGGGCGACCCGCTGCGTTGGTTCGTCATCGTTACTCCGCGGCTGGTATCGACCCGGCATAGATGGCGCTTCCCGTCATCGGAAGCACACGTGACATTCCGGCCGTTCTGCGCAGTAATCCCACTTTGCGCCCAGGCTCTGGACGATCCGGAAGATAAGCTCAGGATCCCCAGTAGCAACATAAGCCATGTTAGGTTTTTCATACCCGTCTCTCCTCAAAGGCTTGGAAGTTCTACTACCCAGCTCACCGTGAAATTGGTTCAAGCGATGATATAGCCCGGTGCCGCTATGCGGCATGAATCCAGAATCTTCTCGAGCGAGCTGAGCCAGGAACGGCACGGGGCCCCCTTGGCGGGGACCGCAACGTCCCCGCCGGGTGGAACCTTCAGGCAAATCGAAAGAGCGTTCCGGAAAGCGCTTCTCACCTTCTCAGCCGGCGCTCTCGTGATTAGGCCTTGGCCTGCTTCCTGCGGTATATCACGAAGGCAAGCACAACCACTGCCAAAATACCCGCAACGATTCGAATCAATGTTGTCGTATCCATTGGACGGTTCCTCCTTTCTGCAAGAAATCTCCTGCCAACCCGTAGACTCGTTAAGGAACCATCACTGTTCCCTTTGCCCGCGCCGGCAAGCTATTTGAACGACTGCATATTCTTCGCAATATTCAAAACCGCGGGCGCGAGGAGAACAATGAAGATGCACGGGAAGATAAACAGCACCAGCGGGAAAAGTATTTTTACTTTGGTCTTCGCCGCCTTCTCTTCCGCCCGCTGCCGCCTTTTCTGGCGGATCTCGTCACCAAACCTGCTCAGTGCTCTCACAATGGGAGTCCCGAACCGGTCAGCCTGCGTCAACATGCTGACAAACAGCGAGAATTCCGGAATCTGCGTGCGCTCCGCCGCGCTCTTCCATGCCTCCAACCGAGGCTTTCCTGCAAGTTGCTCAAAATTAACCTGCATGAACTCGTGGTGAAGGTCCGGATGGCTGATGATCAGCTCCTGTCCTACCCGCAGCATGGCCTGATCCAAACCCAGGCCCGCCTCTACGCAGATCACCAGCAGATCGAGCGCATCGGGAAGGCTTTTCCTGATTCGTTCTCTCCGCTGCCTGATCTTTGCTCGCAGCCACATGTCGGGTACAAGATAGAAGACGGCGGCCAGTGTCAACGCCCAGAACACCGTGTTGGTGCGCACCAGGCTTCCGCAAACTAGCCCGATCACAGGTCCAATAAAGCGGCTGGCGGCGTATGCGGTCATGCTTCGACTGCCTCTCACCCCCGCGCTCAACAACTGTTGTTTGGTCTTTTCATCCTCGGTGAGCCCCAGCCGCGCCTGGAGGCCCTTGGCGATGGATACGATCGTGCCTTGTACCCGCTCCTTAGTGCCGATCCTTCTCTCGTCCGGGCGAGTACTTTGCACCATCTCCAGCATCCGCCTGGCCGCAGGCGAGGGTCTCAGGATCGCCGGAGCAAGCAGCAGGGCAAGAAAGAGAAAGACGGTAAACATCACTGCGATGTAAAAGATCTGGCTCATCTCCACCCTAAACCTCGATCCCGTTCACGATGTGGCGAATGATCAGAGCGCCCATCACCAGCATCCCGACGCTGAAGTAGATCAACTTGCGGCCGAATGGATCGCTGAGCATAATACTGGAGTATCCCGGATTCAACAGGTTCAGCAGCAACAGCATCACCACCGGCAGCGCAATCAGAATCCATCCCGTAAGTCTTCCCTGGGCCGTCTGCACCTGAATTTCGCCCTGAATGCGCAGCCGCTCCCGAATCACAAAGACAGTCCGGTCCAGAATCTCAGCCAGATTGCCCCCGGTGTCCCTCTGCACCAGAATGGCGGTTACGAGAACGCGCAGATCGCTCGAGGGAACGCGATCCAGAAGTTGCATCAATACGTCGCGCATCGACAAGCCGAGGTTCTGCTGTTTGAAGATCTCGTTGAATTCGGAAGCCGCCGGCTCCGGCGCATTCTCCGCCAGCATTCCCATCGCACTGGCCACGGAATGACCGGCACGCAGCGCTCGCGCCAACATATCAATGGACTCGGGCAGAACCGCGTTGAACGCGCCGATTCTGCGTCCTCGCTGGAAGGAAAGAATGCCGTACGGCAGCCAGCCCAGCGCTACCCCGGCAGGCATATCGATCACAAGCAGGGGCGCGAAAATCCACGCAATCACGTATCCCGTGATAAACATACCCACACTGGCCAGGATCAAATTAGCAACCGTCGTCGAGCTGCCCGCCTGGGCAATGCGCTTCTGCATGGTCTGTGCCCAGGGGTAGGGCGCGATCATTTCCTCCATCCAGACAAACCTGCCGGCTCTGGCCTGCTTGAGCAATTGCTCGTTCTCCTGGGCCCCGGCCTTGTCCTTCTGCAATTTTTGGATCGAGGCCATCCGCTGCGCGATCGTCTTCTCCTGCGCCGACTGCCGCGTCATCGCGATCACCAACCCAAAGGTCGCTGCCAGAATCACCAGAAACATCAGAACCGCAAGCGCCATCTCTCTCCCTCCTACACTTCCACCGAGTAATCGAGCAGACCGGTGGGCAGCGGAATGCCGGCAGCTTTCAACTTGTCGGTAAATTTTGGCACGATGCCGGTGGAGCGAAAACGTCCCTTCACCCTCCCATTGGGCCCCAGCCCTTCCCGCTCAAACAGAAAGATCTCCTGCATGCTGATCACATCACTGAACGCTCCCGTCAGTTCGGTCACGTGCGTAACCCGCCGCGAACCGTCGCTCATCCGGGCTATTTGCACAATCACATGAACCGCCGACGCAATCTGCGCCCGAATTGCTTTTTCCGGCAGGCTGACGCTTCCCATCATGGCCATGGTTTCCAACCGCGCCAGCGCATCCCGCGGCGTGTTGGCATGGACCGTGGTCAGGGAACCGTCGTGGCCGGTGTTCATCGCCTGCAGCATGTCCATACACTCTTCGCCGCGAACTTCGCCCAACACAATCCGGTCAGGCCGCATGCGAAGCGCGTTGATCACCAGTTCTCTCTGCTTCACTGCCCCGCTTCCTTCTACATTCGGAGGCCGGCACTCCAGCCGCACCACGTGCTCGTGCTTCACTTGCATTTCCGCCGAATCTTCAATCGTGACGATGCGCTCGCGTTCGTCGATAAAGCCCGACAGCACATTCAGTAAAGTAGTCTTGCCCGCGCCCGTGCCCCCGGAGACGATGATGTTCAGCCGCGCCTGCACCGCCCCTTTCAGCACCTCCAGCATCGCTTCGGTCAGCGCCTTGTTGCGCAACAGGTCCTCTGCTGTCAGTGGTTTGCTCCCAAACTTGCGAATCGAAAGAATCGGTCCGTCCACCGCCAGCGGCGGAATAATCACGTTGACCCGCGAACCGTCCTTCAGACGGGCATCCACCATAGGGGAGGATTCGTCCACCCGCCTGCCCACGGCGGAAACAATCTTGTCGATCACGTGCATCAGGTGCCGGTCGTCCTTGAAGGTGACTGCGGTCTTCTCCAGCACCCCGCGGCGTTCGACATACACCGTGGTGTAGGTGTTAACCAGAATGTCGTTCACCGTCGGGTCCTTAAGCAACGGTTCCAACGGACCCAGGCCGAACACTTCATCCAGCACTTCCTGCGTCAGCCGGTCCCGCTCCGCGCCCGAGAGCGGAGTGTTCTGCTCGCTGATCAGTTGTTGAATCACCGCCACCAATTGCTGTCGCGACGCCGGGTTCTCGTGCATTTGGGTGATCTTTTCGAGGTCGAGCCGTTTGATCAGCCCCTCGTGCACCGTGCTCTTGATTTCCTGCTGGATTTTCAGCGCCACCGGTCTTGCCCCACCCACGATGGCGGGCACTACCCGCGTCTGGTCGACGCCTCTTCCCCCGCTTCTTTCCTCGCTAGTTGCGTGACTCATCCTGAACCTCCTCCAGCCTCAATCGCGCGTTTTCCTACCACAGGGCAAACTTCTTTTTTGCCGGCTCAGCAGCCGCCGGTGTAGCCGGCTTTACCAAGGATGTAGCCCACTTCGTCATCTGCGCGGAAAAGTCGGACTTGCTGTCCAACGCCAGCGGTTCGCCGACATTGATGGATCGAACCAACTCGCCATAGTTATTCGAGATCTTGAGCGCGATCGGCAGATGGATCGCCCGTTCGATCTGCTCCAGCGTCACCGCCTCGTGCGAGGAGAAGCGATTGATGATCACCTGTAGCTTCTTGGTCGCCTGCTCATTCTGAATCAGTCCGTCCACATAGCGCGACAGATCGCGAATAGCCCCGATTTCCGGAGTCGCGACCAGGTAGATCCGGTTGGAATAAGCCACCACCGCCAGGTTGATGTCCTCGAACGACGCCTCGCAATCCAGCAGCACAAAATCGTATTGCGTGCTCAGGAATTCAAGCGTCCGCTCCACCGAGTCCGCGTCCGTCTTCCAGGAGCCGCCGTACACGTCGGGTGAGGAGAGAACATCCAGCCCACTCGAGTGGGTGGCGATGAAACCGCGCAGCAATTCCTGGTCCAGCCGGCTGACATTTCGCACCAGGTCATAGAAGTGATGATTGCTTCCGTCCATGCCCAGGTATAGGACAACGTGGCCTAACTGGGCGTGATTGTCGATCAGCAGCACCTTCTTGCCCTGTCCCCGAACCAGGTACATGGCCAGATGGACTGCCAGGGTGGTGGTGCCGACGCCGCCCTTGGCGCCGAAGAACGACAGAATCTGTCCCGAATTAGCCGGACGGCCTACGTTGGCGGTCCAGCGATAGTCGAGCCGAGTGAGTGCGTCGATGAATTCGTCGCTGTTGAACGGCTTACCCAGAAATTCGCTGTACCCCGCGCGCATCGCGCCCAGCAACCGGTCGGGATCGGTCGTGGACGAGAGAGCAAAGATCGCGATCTTGTGGTAAAAACTGTGGCGCAGGCATTCCGCTGTCGCGATCGCCAGCTCCGGGTCTTTATCGAAGTCCACCACCGCCACGCAGCCTTGGGCTTCAATGGCCCGCTGGGTAAGCGCAGGAAGCTTGGCGGTCGAAAAGTAGTTATCGTAATTCACATAAACCAGCGCCCAAGCCATACGCGCGGCAGACTTGTGAATCAGCTCTGCCGCCTCCGCTTCCAGGTGCACGGTTAACAACGCTACTTGCAGACCATCCGGTCGGTTCTGGGTCACTGTTTGCCACCTGTCCCTGGTTTTGTCGCCCCCGTCAGCTTGCCCGACTTCTCGTCGAATTGCTTGGGGTCAAGCGTGGGCACCGGCAGTTGCGGAGGAGTGGGCGCAACCGGATGGTGCAGCGGATCCACAATAGTAGGCGTCACGATTACCATTAGCTCCACAATCGAGTGGGTGACATTTTTTGAGCGAAACAACTGGCCCAGAATCGGAACATCCCCGATCCCCGGTATCTTGTTGAAAATATCCGTGGTGCGGCGGTCGAGCAGGCCGGAGATGGCGAAACTCTGTCCATCCCGCAGCTCTACCTGGGTCTCCGCCCTCCGCGTGGAGATGGCGGGAATGGTGTAACCGGAGATAGTCACCGCGTTGGTGTAATCGAGCGCGCTAACTTCCGGAGCCACTTTCAACTGAATGGTCCCATCGCTATTGACCACCGGAGTAAAATCCAATTTCACTCCGTAGGGCCGGAACTGAATCGTGATCGACGTAAGCCCTCCAGAGGAACCCTGCACCACCGGGAAGGGAAACTCCCCCCCGGCAAGAAACGATGCCTTCAGTCCGCTCAACGTAGTGATCGACGGCTCGGCAAGGATTTGCGCGATCTGTCTGTCCTGAAGATCCTGCAGCGTCAACCCGAAGTTGGTGCCGAAACGGAAGAACGACAGGTTGAGAGGATTGCTGTTCGTGAGCGTTGCCGGAGCCGTGCCGCTTCCAGGCGTGTAGGTTTGCGTCGAAGGAAACTGCCCCGTGGTGGCGTTGCCTTGGTTCTTTCCCTCGGTGAACAAGTTAATCCCAAACTGGTCTAACTTCGACCGGTCGACCTCGATTATCTCCACCTGCAGCTTTACCTGGCTCGTGTGCGGCTGGGCCACGATCACAGAATTGACCACATTCTTCGAGTAAAGAGCGGCCAGCTTCACCGCGGCCTCGGCAGAGGCATCGTTGGACACCGTACCGGAGAGAGCAACCCGGTCCTCTTCCCCCTCTACCTTGACAACGTCATTCGGCAGTGCGGCGCGAATCTGCTTTTCCAGACTCTCCACATCCAGGTCGGAATAAATCAAATAGGTCGCCGACTGCCCCCATTCATCCCACAAAATAAGGCTGCTCACCCCGGGCGCTTTCGCCGTAACCACGATCTGGGTGGGGGTCGAGGTGAAAGAATCAACCGCCAACGGATTGCCCACGTACACCCGTTTCAGCCGGGTCACGCTCTTGATAAAAATCGACCGCCCCACCAGCACGTGCAGAGACTGGCTCGCAGTGCGGGTCGAACTGCTGAGCGTGGTCGTGGCGTCGGGCAAAATCACATCGTGCGCCGCCCGCTCCGGTGCGGCAGCAGCAGGAGGGACCGTTAGGTTTGGAATTGCCGGTGGGGCCTGCGCCCGGCCGGCGCTCGCCAGCACAACCCAAGCCAGCGCACGACAAGCCGCACGCCCGCAACCGCTCATGCGCGCCTCAGCGAAAGCCATTGAACACTTTCTTATCTCCCAGGATGGTCTCCACTTCGTAAACGGGCTTGAGCGGCCCTTTGTACTTGGGCTTCACGGTTCCAAGGTGGGCCGGGCCGGGCGCAGCGGCGGACGACCCCGCAAGCTGGCTCAGCCCAACCGGCTGACCGATTGCCTGCTCCTCGTCGCCGCCGTTTCTGAGTACGAAATAAATCCCTCCCAGGCTGGTTGCCAACACTAATTTTTCCGCGTCTTCCGGCTTCAGCAGCAGGGTGACCACATTCACGCTGATTGGCTTGCCATCGGCCTGGGGCTGAATCTGCTGCCCCGCGGCCAGCACCACCACGTCCTGCAACGCGGTCAGCGTCTGTGGCTCCGGCGTGGCCGTCGAGTGATAGGTCACGAGCACGTCGACATGGGTGCCGGGCAGCAGAAAGCCTGCCACTCCCACCACCTCATCGGAGCGAACGGAAATGGCCCGCATGCCGGATGGAATCTTGGCAGTCAAGCCGGCTCCAGATCCCGCCGCAGCCAATTGCCGTTCCAAAATAGGTTCGCCCTTCGGCAACGGATAAAGCACCACTCTGCCCGTGACATCTGTAATCTTGCTGAAGCCGCCGGCAAGCGGCGCCGGTCCGGACCATTCCAGTAATTGCAGGTTCCCCGGTTTGAGTAGTTCGCCCGCGTCCAGCGCCTTGGCAACGGCGACATAGAGTTGCCTGTGCGGAGCCTCCACACGGGCCGCCTTGGCCACCCGCCGGCTCAGCCAAAAGGTGAACAGACCCGAGACCAGCACCGCGAACAACAGCGCGGTCAGCAGGCGCTTTGCCTTCATCGCCTCACCTCCGCACCAGCAACAGGCAAAGGCTAAGCGCGCTCCCGGCGGCGATCGCCACTGCATACGGCAAGCGAAGCGCTTGCTCATTGTCGAGGTTGAATTCCGGGTGTGGCGCCAGCCCTGCGGTCCGGTGATGAACCGCAAGCATGCACAGGTTATGCATCGTCTGCTTGAGGCGGCGATGGTACAGGGCCAGGCCGACTGCCATCACTCCGCCCGCGAGCGATGTCAGGATCAGCAGTGGCCCAATCAGCGAAAGCCCCGCACTGCATCCTGCCGCGGTGATGAGCTTCACGTCTCCCCCGCCCATGCCGCCCGCGAGATGAAACAACAGGAAAATCAGGCCGCAAAACAGGCCGCCTGCCGCCGCCGTGCCCAACTGCCGCCAACCCCCCAGGCTGAAGTGCACCAGCAGGCCGAACAACATCGCGGGCAGCGTAAAAGCGTTCGGGATCCGGCGTTCTATCACGTCATACGCCGCGCCCACCAAAGCGCACAAAAGGGAACAAGCCGCGTACGCAAACTCAGTATTCAGTTTTCCCACGAAACACTCTCAGGTCAGCAATTTGATTCGATCTGCATCCGTGCAAGTTACCGATAAGCCTGGCTCATGCGCGTAAACCGGCAGTGTCAGATACCGCTGCTCAGCTTGGTGCCAACGCTGCCGAAGGCGTTCCGATCGAGGTCGCCAAGCTCTTCATCGCAGCCGTGGCGCCCAATCCGATTAACGCTGCAACCAGCGCATACTCGATAAGATCCTGGCCAGACTCATCCCGCAGCAGATCGGAACAGAGCCGCTTGACGTCGTTCATGAGCCCGCTTCCCCGGCCTGTCCCCGTGGCTAGTCTGCTTGCGTCTCGCTGATCGCACTCTGCTGGCATTGCCTCACAGCCGCCTTGTTATCTGAGCTACTGGTTATTCGAGCTATACGTTGCTCGTCAGCTTCGATCCGACTGTCGTAAAGGCGGTGCTGATCGTGCCCGCCAGAGTGTTCATTGCCGCCGTGGCGCCTAAGGCGATCAATGCCGCTACCAGTGCATATTCGATAAGATCCTGGCCGCTCTCATCAGCGACAAAACCAGATACGATGCTCTTCAGATTCTTCATTGCCGTTCTCCTTGTGGGATCGAATAGCAAGAACACCTGCTATCTAGCTGCATGTTGTATTTAACCAGGCGCAATGTCAACCTAATCTTCCCCAGGACTAAAGAGAGATACTTACATAGGTCATGACTATGTCATGGGTCAGGTCAATCGCGTGTTAGCGCTCGAAACTAACACAGTAAGTGAGAAAGAATGGTCTTGATGCAAGCCCGTTGGGATACTAATGGTTGAACGACTTGTTGCCGATAAGAAGTTATGTCGCTTGCAAGTCGGCTCGGAGCAATTAATAGTATGAATCGTTCTCTTACACCCGGCCTGCCTTCGCGTGCACAAAGAAACACAAAGTAAAAGGTGAAGAGAGAAAGCGTGTTTCTCATGCCCAGGTCGAGTTTCGCAATGGCACGCACTCGGTTCCGTCTATGGCAAAAAGAGGAAGGTCAGAGCCTGATTGAGGTCGCGCTCATGATTCCCATCTTTACCATCCTGGTCTGCTACGCCGTGGACTTCGGCTTCTTCTTTCTCGTCGCCACCTCGCTGAACTCCGCCGCCCGCAACGCAATGGAGTATTCCATCCAGGGAACCTCATCGCCCGCCCAGGCCGCTGAGCCAAGCGCCGCCCGCGTTTCCACCCTCGCCATCGCCAGCATCGGACTCTCCGGCGCCTCAACCGCCAACGTTTCTATCCAGGTTTGCTCCAGTGCTGTCGGCGTAAACACCTCCAATAACACCACCCAATGCACCTCCCCGAGCACCGGGGCGGGCGCCGTCACCGGCACTCCCGATGTGGACCCTGAATCGCCCAAGTTCCAGTTGAACCGCGTCGATGTCGTCTACACCGTCACCCCACCCGTCCCTATGCCCGTGTCCATCTTCCCCCTCCGTACCTTCCATCGCACGATCGAAATGAGGGCCATGCAATGAATGTTGCCCGTATGGCAAGCATGGCCCGCCGCCGGCATGGACAGGCCACGTTGGAGATGCTGATCTCCTTGCTGGTGGCTACCTCCCTCGTCTTCTGGCTGTTCGAGCTCTCCATGTTCACCTATACCTGCAGCGTGCTGAACGATGCAGCCCAGGAAGGGGTCCGGTACGCGATTCTGCATGGAGTTGACAGCACCATCTGCAGCGGGCCGGATACTGCCTGCACCAATCAGTCACCTTACTCGAATGTCCAGGCAGTCGTGAATGCTGCCGCGTCTGCCTCTCTGCATAACCTGTCCGCCATGACCGTTACCGTGAGTTATACGAACAGCACCGCAGCCCCGGGCAACCCGGTCGCGGTCAAAGTAGCCTACACCTATGTTCCCTATATCAATCTCCCCGGCCTGGCCAACGTCGTGACCTTCACCTCTCAGGGAGAAATCTTGTACTAACCGCAAGGATGCTGTCATGACGGACATGAAACCCCACGATCGTTTCGGGACCGGAGCGTACCCGGATTTCCTGCCTCGCGGCACTGGACAAGGCCGCGTATGCGCCTTTCTCTCAAGGAAAGGCGCACGATGTTCGACAACACCACCAACTTTTACAGGAAATCCGGGGTAGCGCAATGCAGAGATCTCCTGTTTCCTTCTCCGCTTCCTATAACGGCTGGCGACGGCTGCATAGCCAGTCCGGCCAGGCATCGGTATTCCTGCTCGTCATCCTGGGCACATTCCTGCTCGCCTCTGTGGGTTTCGCCGTCGACCTCTCCAACATGTGGTTTCGCCGCCAGGCCGCGCAATCGGCCGCCGACGCCGCTTGTGTCGCCGGCGTCATGGACATGTTTGCCCTCAACAACGGCACCATCACCAGCAGCCCTGGCTTTACCGTCGGCACCCCAGGCGACTGCGCCTCGTCGTCCGCCGCCGCTCTCTGCCAATATGCCGGTTTCAATGGCTACACTGCGACCACTTCCGCTGCCGGATGGGGCTCGGGCACAGCCGGGGGCGCAGTTGCCGTCAACTGGACCTTCCCCAGCTCAGTGACCGGCGTTACTGCGGGCGCCGGAACCACCTACCCGTTTCTCAACGTCGTCGTGCAGGAGAAGCCCTTCACCTGGTTTATGGGGCTGGTCGGGATCAAGTCGCTGGCACTCGGAGCATCCTGCACCTGCGGCGTGAAATCCGGGAGTGCGTCCGCGCCTATCCTCATCCTCCACCCTACCTTGAACTCGGCTTTTGACCTGTCCGGCGGCTCGCACATTGTCATCGTGGGGGGACCCCAGACCAGCATCCAGGTAAACTCGTCCGCCAATGGCTCTCCCTCATCGAATGCCCCCGACAACGCCGTCTATTGCAGTGGGGGCTCCGGCTTTCCTATCGATACCAGCGTTGCCGGGCCGTCGGGACAGGGCGGAAATCTGGCCGTTGTCGGGGGACCCTCGACCAACCAGTTTTGCGGCGGGTCTTACATCCTCAACAACACCACGCACGCGCAGTGGAAGAGCCCAGTAGCCGTCGCTTCCGATCCCTATGCCGCCGTTGCCGCTCCCACGCTGCCTTCGGCAAAGGTGGCCGAGGCCGCGACTCCCGTGGCTACCATAGCCCAGGGTTACACACCGCCGTCCGACCCCACCTACGGCTATATCTATGGAACGTGGGTGGCGAGCGGGACAGACAGTTGCCCAAACACCAATCCTTTCCAGCACTACTTGACGTATAGCCCCTCGTATCCTTTCAACTCTGGATCTATCTATGGCAGCTGCCTGGAGTTTAACCCGGGTTATTACCCCAACGGTATCGACACCACCAGTCTCGCCGGCTTTGCCAACGATGTGGCAATTTTCATGCCCGGCGTTTACTACCTGAACGGAAACCTCAAAGTCGGATCATCCACCACGCTACGCAATGCGTGGGTCGGAACCCAGCCCTCCAGCCAAGGCGTCATGTTCTACTTCCTCAGCGGAGGGCCCGTTTTCGCCGGGGGCTCGGGAGCAGCCTCCCCTGTCATTACCCCCGTTTCGTCTTATTATCTGGATTGTTCCGGCACCACCACCCCCAGCAGTCTTCCGGCTTCTCTTACCGGCAATCTGCTGGTATCTCAGTGCACCGCAGCGGGAACCTACGTGGGCGCTCCCAGTTCCGACACTTATTCTTCTACTGGAACGCGCGGGTTGCTCTTCTTTTCCGCCCACTCCAATACTTATAACAACACCTTGATCGGCGCGGGCGCATCGCTGACCTTCGCCGGCGTGTTTTATTTTCATAACAACAGTTATGCCGATCTGGTCCAGTTCAATGGGGCCGGAAGAGCCACCTTCGTAGTCGGCAGTATCGTGGCTGACCAGTTGATGCTGGGCGGGTCCGGAACCATCGACATCGATCTCAGCAACTCGAGCGCTTCCGGCGGCGCCTCCGCGGTCGGCATTTTCCAATAGCGTATCTTCTCTACCTCTGCCGCAGGGCGCAATCCGTCGTATGGAACCCAGGATACGGCTGCAAAAACCGTTCCGCTGCCGCGCCATTCCAGGGAGCAGTCCGGTCCGGTGGCGGCATGAACTCCCTTTCCGGTGGAATCAGCAACCATACTTGGCGATCCGCGAACCTGCACAACAACGGCAGATTCGACTCTCCAGGTTCCGTATCTCGTGCCCAGATCACGTGCTGGGTCGGAATATCGTAACCGTTGTTGATCCAGCTATATCCCCAAAAATGATCAGCACCATAGCGGACCATCACCAGTTGCCTGCCCGGCTTCGCGTCCATAATCCGGGTAATGTCCCGGTAACCGGGAATATCGCCGGCCTGCGAAGCCCAGCTAGGCGGAAAAGTATTTCCGGGCACTACCATCAGGCGGATGAAGAGCATGACCACAACGGCTGCCAACGTGCCGCGCAGCAACTTAAGCCATGCGGCGTTCTCGCGAGCCAGCACGCGCATCCAGCGCAGGCCGTTCAACAATATGAGATACACAATGCCGGAAGCTACCGCGACATAGTGTGCCTGCAGCCACGTCTCGCACAAAAAGCCCAGGCACCCGAAGACAAGTGTATATACCAACACTTTTGATTTCCGGGCACGCCATGTCGGGATTAAGCCGATCAGTGTCAGTGTCAAGGCGGGAAAGAAAAAGAAGGTCCATTGATAGATAGCTTTGACCATGACTTCCGCGAGAAAGTCACCCGGGGTTCGGGAAGTCAGATAAGGCAACATCTCATGATCGCGGTTGTAGATAAGTTGATCTGTGAACTGGTAGTGAACGGAATCGTTCGGTTTGCCCAACAGAAAGGGCGGGCAAATGCTCCACTGCCGCCAATAAACCGTCCATGGAAAGGCGAAGTGCCCGGTCACGCGGTGAAAGTAGTAGACGGTACATGCGGCCCCCGCCAGCAGCACAGCCATGCCCGGAATCCACACGCCGGCCTTCGTCCGTTTGCGAACGAGAATCCAAACCGTGTAGAGGCAGACAGGCAGCGAAATGAGAGCGCCTTCAAAAGGGCGCGAATTTGCCAGCAGCAGCAACCCGAGTGCCATCAGCACTCCGTCCCGCGCCTTCGCCTTGCGCGCCACCCTGGCTGCCGCCCCGAACAACAGGCAACCGCCGAGAATTGCAACTGACCCTCCCCAGTACGCATTGCCGAAATAGCTGAACCAGCTGATGCGAACCACCGCCAGCAGCCCGCCCAGCAAGGCCCATTCCGCGGGCAGGTAGGCTTCGAGCATCCAGCACAAGCTGGCGGCGGCCAGCGCCATGCTCAGCAAAATCCCGGTTCTCGGCGTGCCCGTCACACCTTGCCCCAACGCCATGAACAAAGGCTGGGCTGCGCCAAACCTCGACTGGAACGTCGGCTGCATCAGCACATAGAAGCCTTCGAAGTGATGCCAGAACGGAGGCGTCGGATTCGTCAGCCGGCCATGCGCAAACGTGTCGCTCGCCAATAGATAGCTAAACTCGTCGTGGATGTTGGGCGCCATAAACGGTTCAATGGGTAGAAGCGAAATCCGGCCAAAGAGCGACAAGCAAAAGACAGCGACACAAGCCCGGAAACGCCTTTGTGAAAACCGGCGAAAACCCGCATGGGGAAAAAAGGCCAGGTACCTCA
>JBAVQC010000358.1:0-3610 GCA_049693715.1 Acidobacteriaceae bacterium
CACGTTACGACGGATGCAAAAGGGTACACCGTCCAAGCCAATAAACAGTTCTTTGAAGTGGCTTATACAGGCATGACGAAGATGACGATGGATGTTGATCAACCTACCGCTGCGGCGCACTGAGGCCCTTTATCTGGATGGACGCATCTGCCCGTGTAGCATCTAAGAGCGAGCCTCAAACGAGATAGTCGTATTGTCATCCACCGTGATGGTCGTCCCTTCGAGTTCGGCCAGAAGAACATCAATGTCTTTGCTGCCGACCTTACCGAAAAGCGTTTTAATCCTTTCATTTTCGGCATTACGGCCAAACGTGCGCTCCAGGTCCTGAGGAATAAAATAGGCTAAACTAACCCCCGCCCGTAATAGGTTGAGCGGTATATGCAAATCTACCTTTGTGGCGTTGCCGTTTTTAGCCTTTTGAGAGACAACTTTCATGTGCAAGTATCGGCCGTGACTAAGGCAGATTCATCTTTCGTTGAAGGTCATGAAAGCGTGGGTCGGAACGCAGGTTGTCCAGACGGGAATCCGTTTTCAGGTAAGCCGCCAGTAGGTAGGAGCGCTGGTTATAGGCGCGGTTGAGCCAGTCGAAGGCCGCATCCTTATCTCCAAGCCCGGCATAGATCACGGCGACGTTGTAAGGAGCGACGTAGCGGTGGGTCGAGATCTCCTTCAGTTTGTCAAGAACCTTGTACGCTTCGCCCTTGTCTCCCGATGCCGCGTAAGCATGACCAAGGCCCGCCCAAAGTTCTGTGTTCCCCTCTAATGTCAGCCCATGCTTGAAGGTTTCGATAGCCTCAGGCAATCTTCCTTTCGCCTCATAGGCGCGACCGAGAAAGTTGTAGTCGAACCAGTAGTTGGGATCAAGATCAATGGCATAGCGCAGTTCCTGAATCGCCTCGTCCCAGCGATGCGTGAAAACGAGGACCGATCCGAGATTTCCGTTGCCTCCCGTCGAAAGGGGATCTTCTTGAAGAAGCAGTCGAGCCTGGCTGACTGCCTCATCGTTGCGGCCCATTGAAGGCAGAAACCAGGAATAATATCCGTGCGCGTCACTGCGGTTATCGGGATCCAGCTCAATGGCCCGCTTGAACTCCCGTTCCGCGGCGGCCCAATCCCATTCGTACCATTGGTTCTCGATGGCCAGAACGACGTGCGCCTCCGCATCCGTTTCGTCTAAAGCGATGGCCTTATTAGCAAGCTCTCTCGCTCTGGGGCCGGCCTCGCGGGGAGTAATAAACCAGTCATCCTGATTGATGTAGTTCCAGGCCAGTGCGCTGTAAGCCTGAGCATAGTTCGGGTCGAGTGCGATGGCCTGGTTGAGGTAGTCGATACCTTTAGCGAAGCCATCTTTGGTGTACTTACTCGAGTAGTACTGGCCTTTGAGGTAGAGCTGATAAGCATCTGGATTCGTTGTGGAACCTAACGTCAGCTTTTGCCGATCGGCTGCGGAGAGCTGCGACCGCAGCCGCTGCGAAACCTCGCGCGCGATGTCGTTCTGCACCATGAGGAGATCCGCGGCCTTACGCGTATATTGCTGGCCCCAGAGCTGCTTTCCGTTGCCAACGTCATCGAGTTCAATGTCAATGGAAAGGTCGTCGTCACGCTGCACGACGCGGCCGGAGAGAATCGCCTGCACGCCTAGGCCTTCGCCAATCTTCTGAAAATCCGCAGCCTTGCCTTTGTATCGGGAAGCGACGCTGTTGGGAACGACTTTAAGGCCGGGCAGGCGCGCGAGACTGTTATTGATACTTTCTGCAATTCCGTCGGAGATGTAGTCGGCATCGGGATCCTTGCTCTGCATATCGAACGGCAGAACGGCGATGGAATCGATTTTCCCTGCCTGCGTTTTCCTACTTTTCAGATAAATGCCGAGGCCGATCGCGATGGCTAGCAGCAGAACTCCTATGATGGTCCGAGCGAGCCAGGCCTGTTTCGAAGCCGGCTTTCCTGGCGCGGCGCTCGTGGAAGCGCCGGTGGCCGCGGCTGCTTCCAGAGCGAGACGAAGTTCGGTCGCACTCTGGAAACGGTCGCCGGGAGGCTTTGCCAGACACTTTAAGACGATTGCGGTGAGCGCGGAAGGTGGATGCAGCGGATTGGGATTCCTGTGAAGAAGCGCTCCCAATGCAGAGGCTGCGGACGCTCCGGGAAAGGCACGGACACCGGCGAGCATCTCGTAGAGGATGGCGCCAAAGGAGAAGATATCGGAGCGCGCGTCAGTCGGCTTGCCCTCCGCCTGCTCCGGAGACATGTAGGCGGGCGTGCCGAGAATCATTCCTGACTGAGTGGATTGCAACGCTAGGGTTAGCCCCGAAGAGCTTTCCGTGCTTTGCTTCGCCAGTCCGAAATCGAGAAGTTTTACGGTACCGGCCGCGCTTAGCAGAATATTCGCCGGCTTGAGGTCACGGTGAACAATGCCCTTGGCGTGCGCAGCTTCGATCGCGGAGACGATTTGTGTAGCCAGGCGTAGTACCTTGTCCTGAGGAATCGGCTCATACCCTGTCGAGAAAACGGCCGGCCCATCGACGTACTCCATCACCAGGTAGTTGGGCCCGATATCGTAAATCTGGCAGATGTTGGGATGGTTCAGGGCGGCGATGCTTTTGGCTTCCCGCTCGAAGCGCGCGGAGAACTGGGCAGCGGATACCTTGATTGCGACGGTGCGATTCAGGCGTGCATCGGTCGCACGGTACACCTCGCCCATGCCTCCGGCGCCGATCTTGGCATCCACGCGGTAGGGGCCGATTTGGTCGCCGGGGAGCCACTGCAGCAGGGGTGGATCGAGAGCGGCGTTGGTGTGCTCCCAGGCAGGCCGATCCAGAAGACCGTTGCCCGAACTTCCATGCTGGAGGAGTGCCTCGACTGCACGCCTTATCTCCGGGTCGGACTCCAGCAAAAGCGCGCGCCTGGACTCGCCGCTCGTCTCGAGCGCAGCGTGATAAAGCGATTCTATCTGCCGCCATTCGTCAGGATTCGTTGGGAGCCGCCGTAGTTCAGCGGCGATTCTATCATACGGGCCCCGGGTGCCTCATATCTAACAGGTAACCGGGCGCAGGTAATCGACGAAGCTGGGAGCTATGCAGAAGAGCCGCTGCCCTGCTTAGGTTCTGATGACTAGCCCTTGCGGTTAATCTGGATTTGATCCCTCAGCGGCTAGGCCGTTCCTGTCAGTTAGTAAGACGGCGGGGCGGGGCTGAAGAGTCTGCGTGAGAACCGCCCTGGTGACTTGTATTTTTGAGATTGTCAGGTGATAAGGGTTCATGTCACGTTTTTATCCTTATTCACCCGAACAAGGGTATCTGGTTCCACCGCACGTAGCCGAGGAACTGGGATCGGACCATCTTTGTTTTTTTATCCGCAAGGTGGTGGGCCAGCTTGACCTGAAGGCATTTACCAAGAGTTACAGCCATGAAGGCGGCATGTTGTATGCGCCGGAGCTGATGCTGAGTGTATGGCTGTATGCGTACGCGACGGGGATGACTTCTGCGCGGCGCTTATCGCAGCGGCTGGTGGAAGATCTTGCGCTACGTTATCTGGCCGGTGGCGCGCGGGTGGACAACTGGACTCTGAGCGCGTTTCGACGTCGTCACGCGCTGGCGCTGAACGACGCGTT
>JBAVQC010000359.1:0-6115 GCA_049693715.1 Acidobacteriaceae bacterium
GACAGACCGTGGTAGTGGCTGGGCAGGCCTGTGTCGCGGTCGAGGCCATGGAAGGTACCGATGCCACCATCGAACGCGCCGGCGCCATCCTGCGCTCTCTGGAAGCCGAAGGCGAGCCTTCTACATCAGGCTCCACTCTTGAGCGCAGGCTAAGCGTGGTCAAGGTGGCCAAGCCGAAGCAGGACATGCGTTTCGACGTGCCGGTCATCGGGCCCAGGACCATTGAGGTGATGCGCCTGGCCGGGGCCACCTGCCTCTCGATTGAGGCGGGTCGAACCCTGATCTTCGACCTGGATACGGTCCGGCAGGTGGCGGCCGTAGGCGCCATCGCGATCGTTGCGGTCTAGCCTTGCGCTGGCTGGACACGCGAAGGTGAAAGCGGTCTAATTAGTTGCGCCTGAAATCCAACCATTGCGGAGATTCCTGTGAAAACAACGAGTGTAGCCTTTGTCGCCGTCCTGCTGGTTCTGGTAGCCGGCGCTGCCTTAAGCATCCGCGGACGCGCGGCCGATACCGCACTGCCGCAAGCCGGCCAGGTGGCCCCCAACTTTACCCTCCCCTCGCAGGACGGTTCCAAAATCAGCCTCGACAGTTTTCGCGGCAAGTGGGTCGTGCTCTATTTCTATCCCAAGGACATGACCACCGGTTGCACCATAGAAGCCCACAACTTTCAGCAGGACATTTCCAAATATCAACAACTGGATGCCGTCGTGGTCGGTGTAAGCGTCGACTCGACTGACAGCCACAAGGAATTTTGTGCCAAGGAAGGCCTCAGCTTCAAGCTGCTGAGCGACCAGGACAAGACCGTCGTAGCCCAATACGGCTCCATGGGCGATCACCTGGGCATCAAGATTGCGAAGCGCAACACCTTCCTCATCGATCCCCATGGCAAGATCGTCCAGGTGTGGACCGCCGTGAACCCACAGCAACACAGCGAACAGGTACTGGCAGCGCTGACCGGCTACGAAAAGAAATAGAGACGTCCAGGATGTAACCCGGCGTAGGTTCACACCACTCTCGTCGCCCCAACACCTAAAAAAAAATTAAGAAACCCCTCAGACGCAAAAACGCCCGGCACGCAGCCGGGCTCTTTTGCTTGCCTGTCTTTCTTTAAAAATCTACTTCTTCGCCGACTTCTTTTTGGCCGACTTCTTCTTCGCCGACTTCTTCGCCGGAGCCTTCTTTGCTGCCTTCTTCGCCGGAGCCTTCTTAGCCGCCGACTTCTTGGTTGCTGCTTTCTTAACTGCCAAAGGAATACCTCGTTTGTTGGTAGATTTTTTACTGCTGGCGTTCTTCTTGATGCCGGCCGCTTTCGCAGCCTTTCTGCCGCTTTTCGCGCCTTTGGTGCTCTTCTTCGCGGCAGATTTTGTGGCGGCCTTTTTGGCCGGAGCTTTTGCCGCTTTCTTAACCGCTGGAGGCGGAGCAACGGTCTTCTTTGCCGCTGCTTTTTTCGCTGGAACCTTCTTGGCTGGTGCCGGCGGAGTGGCCGGGGGTGGCGGAAGCTGCTCAGCGATCACAGGAGTCGACGAGACGATCACGCTTACCTCTTCTTCCTCTTCATCGTCATCGAACCCATCCTCCAGCTCATCCGGGTATTCGTCGGCCTCGGCTTCAAACTCATTTTCAGCGTGTGCGTACAGTTTAAGTTCGTCCTGCATTCTTATGCCTCCAAGGCTTTGGTTGCTACGGATTCGGATCGCAGAGAACCACTTTCCATCATACTTGCCTGCGGCGCGGATTATAGCAACAGCATGCAACGGGATGCCAATGAACGCAAGTAAGAATTAAGTTTCTTTTCCATTCTTCGCCGTCGCACGTGTCGCGGACGATGTGCGCGCCGGCGGTTTGCTCTTGGTGGCCGCACTCACTCTATGCTTGGCGCTCGATCTGCTGCTGCGGGTCACGCGCGCCGGCTCCGCCACATACACCCGCCGGCCGGGTTCCAGATGCGCCGCGCTCAGATGATTCCAGCGGCGAAGCTGTTGCACCGTGATGTTGAAGCGATCGGCCACGGTCACCAGCGTGTCGCCGTGCTCCACCTTGTAAAGCGTGAGCCGGCCTCTGCTCGAGGGGGCAGGGGGCACCGGAATGATCAGCGAGTCGGATGAGGAAAGGTCCTCCCCGGCGTCCAATTGGTTCACAAATGCAATCTCTGCGGGAGTTACGTGGTAATCGCGAGCCACCGTTACCAGCGTGTCCCCGGAAACCACTTTGTGAAACCGCCATTGATTGCGCTTGTCTACAGGAATTTCGGCGATGCGTTTCTGGTACAGATCTTTGCTGCCCACAGGCAGATGCAGTTCAAACGGAGCATCGGCAGGTGTGTTCATTCTCAGCAGACTGGGATTGAGGTCGCCGATCTCCTGCACCGGGGCCTCGACCAGGTCCGAGACCAGGCGCAGGTCGACACTGTAGTCAACCGTGACCGTGTCCGTGACCAGGGCTGGGTCCGGTGTGAGCGACTGCAGCCCATACTGCTGTGGGTTCTTGGCCATGATCGCGGCGGCGATGATGATGGGAACGTAATTTTTGGTCTCCTGGGGTAGCGCATTGCGGCGGTAAAGCTCCCAGAAATCCGCATAGCCGGTCCGCTCCACGGCCTTCTGTACATTGCCTGGGCCCCAGTCGTACGCTGCCATGGCCAGGTACCAATCGCCCAATTGGGAGTACAGCAGCTTCATGTAGCGGGCATAGGCGTGGGTCGATTTTTCCGGATCGAAGCGCTCGTCGTACCAGCCATTGCGGTTGAGACCGTAGACACCGTAAGGCATGAACTGCCACATGCCCCCTGCCCCCGAACGATTCACCGCTTGCGGCTGAAAGCCGGACTCGGCGACCGCCTGGTATATCAAATCCTGGGGAACCTTCTCCTCCGCCAACACCGCCGCGATCATGGCTTGATAACGGCCCGCGCGTTCCAACGAACGCATCAGCGTCCCCCGCCCCTTGGAAGAAAAATAGCTGATGAAGCCGGCCACAGGATCGTTGATCACCAGCGGCAGATCGGACTGCGTGGTCTTGAGTTCTGCGATTGCCTGAGCCTTAACCGTCGGGTCGACGGGGAAAGTTACATCGTTGGCAATGTCGACCGGAGCCGGTTCAAGCTTGGGGGCAAACCCGTTCCCTTGCTTGAGCGCCTCCATCTCCAGCGTATTCACCGCATCGATCACACGGTCGAACTCATCGCGTAGCTGACCTTCGTTGCGCAGATCGAAATCGCTGCTCAGCATCAGGTCTACGGCGCGATCGAAGTCGGCTTTGGCGGTTTGTAGTTTGCCCGCGTGGTAATTCGCCACACCACTCTGGTAAGCCACCGCGACTGCGTCGATCACCGCCTGAATCTTAGGGCTGGCTGGGGTGACGGGGGGTGTTGCCAGTGCATTTGCCGGGGCCGCGGGCGCGGAGGGCTTAAGGGTAGGAGCCGTAGCCTGGGGCGGTTTCGCCGTCCCCTTGGCTACACCGGTCTCCGGCACACATCCGGTGAGCAGCAGGGGAGCCGCGGCGAGCGCCAGCAGGAAAGTTCTGGGAGCGATAATCAATCCTCCACTATTCAAGCCCTTCGTTGAGCCCATGCCACAAGTTATTTCTGTGGTCTAATCGATCCTCTTGCGGCGTGACCGGACGCATTCCGCCCTGCGGGAGAGGCAAAGACGGTCGGTTCAGAGCCTGCTGGCGCCATGTCGCTGTCCTTGATTGTATTGCCCGGACCCCTGCGCTGTGAATGATAAGATCGGGGGAGAGACCTTCCTCTCATTTACCAACTGAGTTGCCCGCCGGCCGGCACCCCTTTTCATGGACAGCAAGCACATCCGCAATTTCGCCATCATTGCCCATATCGACCACGGCAAATCCACGCTTTCCGACCGGCTGCTCGAACTAACTGGCTCCCTGACCGCGCGCGAAATGCAGGCCCAGGTGCTCGACGCGATGGATCTCGAACGGGAGCGCGGCATCACCATCAAGGCCCATGCCGTGCGTATGAACTACCTCGCTAAAGATGGTGAAATGTACCAGTTGAATCTTCTCGACACCCCCGGCCACGTCGACTTCTCCTATGAGGTTTCGCGCTCCCTGGCCTGCTGTGAGGGAGCGCTTTTAGTGGTGGACGCTTCCCAGGGCGTCGAGGCCCAAACTCTCGCCAATGCCTACCTGGCCATCAATAACGGCCTGGACATGATCCCGGTGATCAACAAGATCGATCTCCCCAGTGCGGATGTTTTGCGAACCCAGGAAATGATCGAGTCTACTGTAGGACTGGATGCCACCGATGCCCTCCCGGTCAGTGCCAAAACGGGCCTCGGTGTCCCCGATGTGCTGGAGGCGATCGTGCGCCGCCTGCCGCCGCCGGACGGTGATGCGGAAGCCCCCCTGCAGGCCCTGATCTTCGATTGCCATTTCGATCCGTATCGCGGCGTGATTGTGTTGGCTCGTGTGATCAATGGGGTTCTAAGCAAGGGCATGAAGATCCGGCTTATGTCGAATGGACGGGTATTCGATGTGGAGGCCGTGGGCGTCCTCACCCCGAAGCCGGTGGAGATCGAGCAGCTGTCTGCCGGAGAAGTTGGCTTTTTCTCCGCCACCATCAAGAATGTCGCCGACACCAAGATCGGTGACACCGTCACCGACGATGCGCGCCCCGCTGCCGTCCCGCTGCCCGGATTCAAAGACATCCAGTCCATGGTGTTTGCCGGGCTCTATACCGTGGACTCGCATGAGCACACGCTGCTGCGTGATGCGCTCGAGAAGCTGCGCCTCAATGACTCCTCGTTTTTCTTTGAGCCCGAGAGTTCGGTCGCCCTGGGGTTCGGATTCCGCTGTGGCTTCCTCGGCCTGCTGCACATGGAGATTATTCAGGAGCGTCTGGAGCGCGAGTTTAACCTCGACCTCATTACCACCGCTCCGGGTGTGCGCTACAAAATCAGCCTTACAGGCGGGTCCGTCATCGAAGTGGAGAACCCTTCCCGCTGGCCCGACCCAAGCGACATTGCGAAGATCGAAGAGCCCGTCATCAATGCCACGATCCTGACCAGCGAAGAGTATGTGGGCGGCATTCTTAAACTGGTGGAAGAGAAACGCGGCCGGCAGAAAAACTTCGAATATGTAACTCCCACGCGCGTGATGCTGACCTATGAGCTGCCCCTGAACGAAATCGTATTGGATTTCTACGACCGTCTGAAGTCGGTATCGCGCGGCTATGCGTCGCTAGATTACCAGCTTGCCGGTATGTGGGAATCTCCCATGGTCAAGCTGGACATTTTGGTCTCCGGCGAACCCGTCGATGCGCTCTCGATCATTGTGCATCGCGACTTTGCCTACGAGCGCGGACGCGCACTGGTTTCGAAAATGCGCGAGCTCATCCCGCGGCAGATGTTTGAGGTCGCCATTCAGGCGGCCATCGGAGCCAAAATCGTCTCCCGCGAAACCGTCGCCCCCTTGCGTAAGAACGTAATCGCCAAGTGCTATGGGGGAGACATCAGCCGCAAACGCAAACTTCTGGAGAAGCAAAAAGAAGGTAAAAAACGTATGAAACGCATCGGTAAAGTTGACATTCCGCAGGAGGCGTTTCTGGCGGTTTTGAAAGTGGGCGAGGATTCAAGTAAATAAGAGCGGTTCGCGGTTACCTTAGTCACGCCTAACCCTGTTTTGTGGAAAGCTGTGAATCGTACCCGTTGCAAAAACACCTGGCGCCCAATGGCGCAATTCTCCCTATTTGCGACCCAAGTCTATCACTCCAAAAGATTTAAGGGACGATCAACAACGCTCCCCATGGATCCTGCGGAAAGCGGGCGGCCGCTGCCCAAAAACACCCCTCAGCTTTCCACAGTTTTTTCCACAGCACGATAGGAACCTTGCCGCAGCAATTTTTGCTCTTCGTAAAGCAAAAAAGAGTGTTTTTTACCGCACCGCAATGTGTGCTTCGAAGGCTATGATTGCGGCTTTACAGGCTCCCGAAAACGAGTCCCGCAGAGCCTGCCCTGAGCTTGCAGAACGGGGACGACTGGAGATTACCCGAACATTTTCTGAAATAAGTCGGAAGCCCGGGCAGGCAAGCTAAATCTGCCCGGGCTGACACCTGGGGAACATTCTACTGCGGCGGCTTGGTCGTGCTGGGCCG
>JBAVQC010000360.1:0-2059 GCA_049693715.1 Acidobacteriaceae bacterium
ATCTTGGCGTCGTCCCCATACTGCTGCAGAAAAGCGATCGCTTCAGGAAGAGTTTTCGGTCTGACGTACTCAAAGGCCGGCGGAATCATCGCCAACTACCCCCACTCAGATTTCTCGGGCGCCGGCGGAAAACAAAAATGAGCCGGCGAGCCGGGGCTCACGGGCCCGCCCATCGTTATAGTCCTCCTGAGCTGGAAGGGTCAACTGCTGGCCCGTAGTGTCTTACCGGCTCGCGGATGTGTTGGCTTGTCGACCGAGGTTAAGGCTGGGGCAGATGGGAATTCCCGTTCAGTCAGCTCAGCTGATTATCTGCAACGTGATAACGGGGATCTTCAAACAAGTTCACTTCGACCATCGACTTTGCCTTCTGGAGTAGCTCGTAGCAATCGGGGCTCAGGTGCCGCAAACGCATCTGCTTGCCAAAATTCTGGTATTTTTGCGCCAACCGGTCGATCGCCTCAATCGCGGAATGGTCCATGACCCTGGCCCCCTTGAACTCGACAATGATAGAGGAGTGGGCTCCTGAACGGTGCGCCGGGCCTCAGTTTGCCGGTAGTACCGCAGTGGCGCGAAGCCCCTGGTAAAGACCTTCGGCTTCCTTCTCGGCGACCGCCTCCTTGGTGATTCCCCGCGCCCGGTACGGCTTCCTCCTCCAGTTCGGCGAGCCCGATTTCCCCGGCTATACTTTCCCCATGCCGAAATCGACATTCGAGGCTGAATTCAAAGCATTTGTTGAATACTTTGGCGGCGAGGTTGTGCCGGAAGAGGCGACTGCACGCAGCGCCGATTACGTCTTTCGCAAATACAACGTCGTCGCCGAACTCAAATGCTTGGTGGTCGACCAGACTCCTGAAACGAAAAGAAAACTGTCTGAGAAAACGAGCGGCGCGGCGGTCGTGAGCCATCATCGAGAAACTGGCTGGCCCGTATAGCAGTGAAAATTACGCCTTCGCCGCTTTCCTATGCCTCGCCGGTGGCTTCGGTGCTGCCGCTTGCGGCGCAGCTCAGGCGGGGGAACGCGAGTGGACCCAGAAGCAGCTCGCCGCCGCCACTGGGATTCATGGCACTCCCACGTCGACCTTGACTTTCAAGGGCCAAAGTCAACTTCCTAGACTTAAATCCCTAAGATTTCGACCCACTTCAATGCGTCCAGCTTGATCGCTCTCAGTTGATTCACCATGCGGCCATCATTGCTGACGACCAGAAACCCTTGAGCCAGCGTGCTCAGCGCTGTATCGGTAAGGCCCAGATAGCGGAATTCCGGGCGACGGGCTACCACATAGCTCGAAAGTGACTGCTCCTCGACCACCTCAAGATGCTGAACGAAGGCGGTCCAGATCGCCAACTTTCCCGCCTCATGGAAATCATTCACAAGATTGCTGACTTCGGCCAGGACATGGGCGGTTGTTACCTGCCGCCGGAACATGGAGATCAGGCGCACCAGCAGCCGAAACTGATCGATGTCGAAGGCAGAAAGCTTTGCGCGTCCAATAAGGGCGGGCTCAATCGATCCTACGAGCTGGAGAAGCAGCAGATTTGAGTCAAGCAGCAACCCTTTCGATTGGTACCGCGCAATCATCGCGTCCACATAGGTCACGGTTATTTCCAAATCCTGAGAGCCATTACCTCTTTCGCGTTCCTCGTGACTACCACCTCCTTGTACACCCTCGGATAGGTGCCAAGGTAGGCCACAACCCCCCCAACCGATACCTGCTCGGGATAGGACAGCACGATAGAGAACTCACCATCGCGCTGCTCTATTTGCTCCAGCCGGATATCTTTGGCGGTCGGATCCTGGGCAGTCAGGAATTTAGTAGCGACGTTGACCATTTCACGGGCTTCTTCGATCTGCATAATTCCCCATCCTACATGGTGGACGAAGGTTGCCTGCTTAAGGAAGGGACTTCCTGACCCTTGAGCACCCGAGGTCAACCATGTTTCTCTCCGGGGTGAGGTCGAGCATGGACTCACGGTAGAAGCGCGGGGTTGTTCGAGTTCTCGCGTTTGCAGACCGCCTCCGGCACGATGGCATCGACGCCCTGATCGACCAGTACGATAC
>JBAVQC010000361.1:0-1964 GCA_049693715.1 Acidobacteriaceae bacterium
GCCCATCTCGGGCTGCTCGGGCACTGTGGGCGGATACACGTCAATGACTTTGACCACGAAATCCGCATCTGTGCCGGTGGTCCTGGCAAAAATATCCGCGATGGGAGCCCCCTCAATCCGCACCGGCTCCGTCAGCAGCGAAGTCTGGTAGGAGAGGACATCCGTGCGAGTGGAAACAAAGCGTTGATCCTGGACAAGCCAGGTTCTCCACCGTGGTTCATCGTTGAACGATGAGGGAACCTCTATAAAGGGCACAGGTTTAGCCGGGTCGGAAACGTAGCTGTCCTCGCCTGCCGCTGCCGCCTGAAAGGCCAGACCGTTCCTGGTCTGCAGATAGAGGGGGGTGAGATGCTGCTCCGTTGCGCCGGGCCAGTCAGAGAACTTCTCCCAATGATTCTCCGAGGGGTTATAGATAAGGACGTGCGGGGTCGGCCCCTCCGGCTTGCGATCTTTCAGGTAAGTATCAAAGAAGGGAATGAGGACGGTTCTGCGGAAGTCCGCAGCCGTGTCGCCCTTCCACTTGAGAGGGCCCAGGTTTGCCGCCGCACCATTCACCTGGCTGTGATACCACGGCCCCATCACCAGATGGTTATTGGCCATCATCCCTTTGGCTTTGAGGGCCTCCCAGGTGTAGATGGCGCCATACATATCCTCCTGGTCCCACAGGCCCTGCAGCCACATGGTGGGAATGGTAGATGGATGGGCGGCCACCAGTTTATCGAGCGCCTGCCCTTGCCAGAAAGCATCGTACGCGGGATGCGCCGAGAGGCGGTTCCAAAAACCGAGCTGCTGAAAGCCGTTCTTCTCCGCCCAGTTGCCCGCGGAACCGGCATCCAGAAAATTCTGATAATCGTCCGCGGCCCAACGCGGAACGGGAACTCCTTCGCCGGTCTTGCTCGTCTGCTCGGTGAAGTAGTCGAGGTTCACCTGGCGGAACGCGCCGTAGTGGAACCAGTCGTCGCCCATCCAGCCGTCGATCATCGGGCTTTCGGGCGCAGCGACCTTGAGCGCGGGATGTGGCCCCAGAAGGGCCATGGTCACAGTCCACCCATCGTAGGAGGAACCAATCATGCCGATCCGCAGATTGGATTCGGGAACGTTTTTGCTCAACCAATCCACGGTGTCCCACGCGTCGGTGGTGTCGTCTGTCTTGGTCGGGTTCAGAGGTCCTATCGGGGGACGGGTCATGACATAGTCGCCCTCGGAGCCGTACTTCCCGCGAATGTCCTGGTAGACGAGGATGTAGCCGTCCTCGACCCATTCCCGGTTAGCCGTCCGGACGGCGTCTTTGAGATGAGGGCTATCTGTTTTTGCGAAGGAGCCGGCATCGTAGGGCGTGCGCTCCAGCAGCATGGGGAGATTGTGAGCGCCCTTGGGGATGACGATGAGGGTGTGCAACTTAACCCCGTCGCGCATCGGGATCATCACGTCCCGCTTCACGTAGTCATAGTCTGGTTCGGGCTTCTGCCATTTGGCTGGAATATCGCTGCCCGCCTGAACCATATCGCTGCTCTGCGGCCACGCAGGGTAGACCGCAAGAGAGACGAAGAGCGATGCCACTACAACACTTTGGGGAACCTTCACACACGTCCTTCCGTGCAGGGATTCGAGGTCATGCCGCCCTGCTTGGCTCGTATTTATTTGGATTGTCGCATGCGAGTCCCGTCTAGCCGCCAAATCCCCTTCCGGGGTGGCCACGGGCTATTTCTGACCGCCGGTTTTCGATAGCCTTGACATCAACCCGCGATTCTTATATTTATTCCTCTATGTCAACGGTCTCAACGACGCACGTGCTCACTACCACGACCACCAGCAATGGCGGGTCAACTGGATAGTGCGTTTTGAGCAGCAAACCACTTCAACAGAAGCCCCGCCAGATCAGGCGGGGCTTCTGTTTTCCGGGCGCTTCGTCGAACTGGTTCCAACCCACGGAGACGCCATCATGCAAGACATCGATCACCGCG
>JBAVQC010000362.1:0-7415 GCA_049693715.1 Acidobacteriaceae bacterium
GATTGATACCTTCCTGACGCTCGTGTTTACAGTCGTCGCCGTACTCTTTGCTGGCTTGGGTGTCGTGGCCACGAAGGGCTCCGACGATCCTTCCTTTGTGAGCTCGCCCGTGTGGGTCGCGGCTGTAGCGCTTTACTTTGCGCTAAGGCCGTACGCGATCATTTGGTCAGAAGTGAGGTCGGCCAACCAAAATTCGCTTGTTGTGCCTCGATCAAAGCCGCAGCAATGGTACGAGGCACTGAGGCTGCGCTTCGTAGAGCTGCTCGTCGCGCTCATTATTTTGGGGGGAAGTGTCTTTTTTCATGCCTGGCATGCCCACGTATCAGCAAAGGAGCTTGCGGGTGAGAAAACGCGGGTAGATAAGCTGACTGAGGAATTCCGGCGGCAACAAGATACCTTTGGTGAGGAACTGCGCTCCACGCGCGCGCAGTCGGATCTCAAGATTCAGAGCCTGCAGAAGCAAATTGAACTTCTAAAGCGCAGATAGAGTCCCCTGCACCGCGTCATTTGGGACATCAGGTTGTGGGTTCGGGGACGTCCTGTGGGTGGGAAACGAGGGTTGGAGGGACGAAGGCACCGCGATCGAGTATGACAATCTCCGGGGCTGACGGACCGAACTGACGCTGGATTTGTGCGGAGCGCTACGCCATCTCGACTCGCTCACCGGATGAGACCACGAGCGACGACATCCTGAATTTGATCTTTTCGACTTTCTGTATCGGAAAATGATTGTTGTGGCTGAGACAAATTGAAAAGAGGGCTTTAAGAGTTTACGTGAGCCCCTCTTTGGCCCGCATCCTTGGTTTGGCCGCTGAGCAAGTTGCTCTTTAACAAAGCTTCCTATCGTTGTGTTGAGACCATTCGCCCCGCGCTGCATCGTAGTGAGGGAACTTTGGGCGCTTGGAGCCAGGAAGCCTGTTCCCTCACTACGGACTGCCGAGTAAGAACAACGCCCACCTACCATGGAGGAATTACCATATGCCGCTGCCCGCAGACGAAAAGATCGTTGCCCTGAGCAACCAGATATTGCAGAAATTCGAGGCCCTGTTCGGAGCCCACCCTGGCTTTCGGCCGGCTCACGCCAAAGGCATCATGTTGAATGGAACCTTTACGCCCACACCGGAAGGAGCTTCGCTCAGCAAGGCACCCCACTTGAACCGGCCATCCACGCCCGGCACTGTGCGCTTCTCCAATTCCACCGGCATTCCGGTCATACCGGACAACGATCCCAATGCCGATCCGCGGGGCTGTGCGATCCGCTTTTATCTTGCCGACCGCGTGCACACCGACATTGTGGCGCATTCCACCAATGGTTTCCCGGCGCGAACGGGGCAGGACTTCCTGGAGTTCCTGACCGCCATTACGGCGACGGACCTCACTCACATTCCCGGCTCGCCCCTGGAAAAATACCTGGGCACCCACCCGGCAACGCTGGCTTTTGTGCAAACGCCGAAGCCGCCGGCTTCCAGCTTCGCGCGGGAAACATATTTTGCTCTGACCGCCGTGAAGTTCATCAATAAGGACGGCGCAAGCCGTTACGGGCGCTACCGTATTCTCCCGGAGGCCGGCAACGATCATCTGGATGCAGCGGCTGCGGCGGCAAAAGGGCCGAATTATCTGTTCGACGAAATTGAACACCGTATCGCCAATGAGCCGGTCAAGTTCCGGGTGGTGGCTCAACTGGCGGAGGACGGAGACGCCGTGAACGATGTGACCATTCAATGGCCGGATAGCCGCAAGCTGGTGGAGCTGGGCAAGCTGTCTTTCACCGAGCCGGTGCTCGATGAAGTTCATGAACAGAAACAGATTATCTTCGACCCCATTCCGCGCGTGGACGGCATTGATGCTTCTGATGATCCGTTGCTGGAGCTCCGCGCAGCGGTGTATCTGTTGAGCGGCCGCCGCCGGCGGTCAGCCCCCGAATAGGAAGAGCTCGGTATCCGCATGGCGCTGGGGGCGGATCGCACGAGCGTGCTAGGGCTGTTGCTGCGCGGAGCTTCCCTGCAGGTGGGCATTGGTCTGGCGATTGGGATTCCGGTGGCAGTCCTGGCCGGACACGCTATGGCGAGCCAGTTGTTTGGGGTCAAGCCCTATGACCCGGTCATTCTGTCGGTGACGCTGCTGGTGCTGTGCACGGCGGCATTTGTTGCCGCCCTCCTGCCGGCGCGCATCGCCGCAAGCCTGGAACCGATGCGCGCGTTGCGCACCGAGTAGGTGGGGTTAGGCGACAGTCAGCGGTGCAGTGACTTTTCGTTTCAACGTAAGTGCGGGGCGCTCGATGAAGTGCCAGCTCAACCAGCCAAGGCCAAAGCAGATGACTGTCGATGCAGCAAATGCAATCCAGGGTGAGCCTCGGTGGAACCATATCCACAGGCTTTCAACCGGCCATCCGTATAGGTAGATTCCGTAGGAAATGTCGGGGAATCGGGTCATCCCCGACAGCCAAGGCAGATGCATCTGGCCGAGGTAAAACATCAGGTAGCCGCCGGACAATACCATGGCCAGTTCGGCCCGGGTGGGTGCGAAGACAAAGACTACTGCCATCGTTACAGTGGCGATTGCGGCGAACATTGGCCGGAAGGAAATATGATGGCGAAACAGGTAGAAGCAACAGCCAACCAGGAAAACGGCGGTTAAGCGGAAGGATAAGCCAGGCTGCCCTATGAAAGCTTCCATGTGCCTCGGCCGGTGCAGACGTGCAAAAGGCGCCGGATACAAGAGCGAGGACAGCAGGAGGGTAGCAACCACGAGCACCAGGGTCGGCCGCCGGAGCAAGCCGCATAGCCCGAGTAGCGCAACCAGCAGGTAGCATCGGAATTCGTAAGCGATGGTCCACATCGCGCCGTTCACCATAGCATAGGGATGCCCGGGAAATACTGGCGGCGTCTCCGGCGAACTCAGAAGAGCGACGCTCTTGAGGAACGGAACATCGAGGCCGCGAAAAAAATGAGGTGCTCCGGGAGCGAGCAAACCCACGGCTACCGTGCTGAGCACAACTGCCACCAGATAGCCGGGAATGATGCGTAGAACACGTTTGCGGAGAAAGTTAAAAAACTCTGGATCGCCGAGCCAGCTCTGCACGATCAGATATCCGCTGAGCACAAAAAACCCATCCACGCCGAGTACTCCGAACGTCATCGGGGCGTGGGTTAAACGGTGAAGAAGCTCACGCGAAGCATTGCCGTCAGTGATCTCGGGAGCGTGCGACAACAGCACCAGTGTTGCAAAAAATATGCGCAGCAGATCGAACTGATGGTTGCGAGTACTCTTTCGTCTCAAGATCTTTTCACCGGCTGCTATGCACTTGGGAGCAGCTTCTGATTAGGCAGTACCGCGCCGCAGGAATGTGTGATCGTGCCTGTGTCTATGTATCAAATCGAACCCGTTAGATTCCAGGATCCGTATCATCCGTTTCGTCTTCGCCTTGGGAATCTCCGCGAAGAAATCATGGAACTCGACGCAAATCTGCCTTATCGGGATGCGTTCGTTCAGGCAGCTTTCCAGCACTTCGTACTCGAAGCCCTCGATATCGATTTTCAACAGATCGATGGAGTCATGCCCATTCATCTCAATCTCACGTGCAAGACTGGTGCAGGGAAGGGTCTCGGTTCCCCCGGCCTTCAGCCACGTGCTGGAATCTGCTCCACCTCCAATGGAGAAGGTTCCGATGGCGGATGCGGCTAAACCTATGGGCTTGAAGAGAAGGCCGTCAACATTCGCCAAGGCGACCGTACGCGCGGCGACCGGAGCGGGATCGAATATGTGAATCTTTACCCCAAACCTGCGAATTAATTCCTGCTCGAATGTGATGTCTTCGCCAACGCCGCCGCTGTAGATAACAGCATCCCGGTGCAGGCCTCGGGTGACGATCGTCCACTGCGACAAGACACCTATTGTCTCTTTGTCCGGCACCGGCTCCGAATACAGAGAATCAAGGGCATGCCTTAGCTGATTACGAAGGCGCCGAGGGAGCAGCTGAGAGACGATCCTCATCATCGGCATTTTATCGCTCTTCGGGGTTTCTTATGCCTGCGCAGCACCTTTAGCCACGAGTCGAACCATCTTTATACACGCTGACGATCCGCGGTGAGCACTTCCTGGCGCTACCAGGTTGCAACTCCCGATGCGGTTCCGTGCCTGATACCCTACTTGAAAGAAGGCGCACCTGGGGAGCTTGAACCAGAGACGCATTAGACTGGCGCCACAGCCGTGCAGCGCCTCAATGATTTGGACGGCGGAGTTCATCCATGCCCAGCGCGACAGCCAGACAGATCGGACAGCGGCCGCGACGAGAGCGGCTTTGGACCTCCAGAGAAGCTTTTTTCACCGACTCGGGAATTTACCTTCTGGGCCTCGCCGGTGCATTTAGTGTCAACCTAGTCGGTGCCCTTCCGGGCAATGAAATCCTTTTATTCCCGCTTCTTCCTGTATTGCTCCTGGCTAAAGGCGGTCGAGCATTCAAGCGTGAATATGTTTTGTTTTACATTTTGACGGGTGGTTGGCTGCTAGGGACGATCGTGGGCGATATATATCTGGGAATGCCGCCCGCGAATCGCTTGAAGGGAGTAGCCAGGGTGGTATTTTTTGCCTTCGATTTCATGCTCCTGGCGATTCTGATCAATAACAAGATCCGAAGGAAGATTATCTTCGCATTGAGTATTGTATCGGTGATGCTCATCCTCTCGAGGAGCTTCCAGGGGGATTTCCTGACCGAGTGGAAATTTGGAATCTCTGCGGCCGTCACGATCCTCTCCCTCCTGGGCTGCTCCTACTACTACGCCAGAAAAAAATACCGGCACTGCATCTTTATCTATCTGGTTCTTGTCGTATTGAATCTCAAGTTTGCATTCCGGTCGCAAATGGTCGTCGATCTTGTGACGCTGGTTCTGACGATACCGATCTTTGACCGCCATGGGACCATAGCTGCCAACCGATCTTCCAGTACGGCCAAAATTTTAAAACCCATTTTGCTCCTGGCAATGGCGGGTGGTGCTGCGTTTCTGGCGAGCCAAACGATCAAGTTTGCCGCCAAGCAGGGATTCTTTAGCGAGGATGTAGCTGATAAATTCCAATCACAATCCCAAGGCAAGCTTGGCGTACTGTTTGGCGGAAGGCCGGAAACGCTCGTGGCCATTCAGGCGATTCGCGACAACCCCATTATGGGCCACGGCTCTTTTGCGGCAGACCAGCGCTACCTCAACCTGGAGGCGGATTTGCTTTATGAGAATGGCTACAGTGACGCAGATCTGCCGGAAGATACAGAAGGGCACGGTATACCGACGCACTCTCACCTCACCCAGGCGTGGGTAGAGTCGGGGATACTTGGCGGGGTACTCTGGATTTACATTTTGGTTCTCGTAATCCGCGCAATCCAACGGATTACGGTTGTCCGGCCGCCTCTTTCACCTCTTTACTGTTACTTTCTAGTGAACTTCGTCTGGGATATTCTTTACTCCCCTTTTGGCAGCATCAATCGGCTCTGGGGAGCTTTCTTCATTCTCCTGAGTCTAGATTTATTGGGATCCCCGGTAAAAGTGGTTCCATCAGCTCTGCATCGACCGAAAAGCTTAACGCGTACCCGGGTTGTCGTGAAACACCGGCTCGCCTGATGGTGGGCGTAGGCCTTACGCAGCGCGTCGTAGAACATCGTGTTGGTCATTCGTTTTGCTTACGTTTTTGAGATGAATGCTCATGAATTTGGAGGAAATTCGTGGATCCGCAGCTCGCGAACCCACGCCCGAGGGGGAAATCGTTGAGAGCCATTGTCCAGGGCGAACTCAAGAATAGCCGAATGGTTCATGGACGTGCACACAGATGGCTGTACTTAGCCGGCATGTTCGCGGTTGTCTTGGCGCTTGCAGTTTCAGCTCTCACGACCGAACGTCAAACTGCGTGGGAGGACGAAATCTTTGCGGTGTCGACTGGATGGTCGATAGCCCGTTCGCATCCGCCGATCTTGAGTGTTCTGGCTCAGTATCCCCATACGGGTTCTCCTATAAAATTTTACGGTCCCGTATCTTTTGAGGTCGAAGCATCGTTAATTCGCCTTTTCGGATTGTCGCTCACAGCGTGGCGGATGGCCTGCATAGCCGGGGTTGGCCTTGGCATCTGGGCTGCCATGAGGCTCGTCAATTTGGCGGGGGGGGATAAGTGGGCTGCATTTATCACGGGATTAATTACCGCGCTCTCCGGATCCCTGGCCCCATTCCCTGGCAGATGGGATGCGATGACTGCCGGGCTATTTTTAACTGGCCTGCTCTTCTTTCTTCGTGGGGTTGAGCATGATGGTAAAGCCCTGCTTTGGCGTTCCGCTACGGGCGGAGTTTTTGTTGGTTTTTCGCTCGCTTCAAGCCCAAGAGCTTTGACCCTCGTCTCGGCTGCAATGGTTGCGTCGTTTCTGGTCATGCTGAGTTTTCGTCGAGTCTCAAAGAAGTTTTTTCTGGGATCAATTTGCATGTTCCCGGTGGCTGCCCTGACGCAGACCATCCTGCTCTGGCCATGGGGAGAGAACTCCGTTTCCTGGTACCTGTATCTAAGGAAGGC
Organism: Acidobacteriaceae bacterium; assembly: GCA_049693715.1. GTDB lineage: Bacteria > Acidobacteriota > Terriglobia > Terriglobales > Acidobacteriaceae > PALSA-350. Next base: position 6,544 of record JBAVQC010000362.1, read on the forward strand.
AACGCGAGCGGATACCATCAATGCCACGCCCCTAGTAGGGCAGGGGCTTTGGAACCCTGATTTGCACCACCACAAAACGCTGGTGGTCCTGCTCTGCATATTTCTCTTGATCTTCACCTATCAGGTCATTTCACAACGGGTCGCTCGCACTTACCCGACGAAGCTTCCACTTAAGTTGTTCCTGACGTTCTTCGCATCGATCAATCTTTTTCTCATGCTTCTGTTGTTGGCAAACTCACTTGGTCAGTCGCCGTTTTGGTTGCCGCCGGCTCTCGTAGCCTTCACTTGCTGGATCGATTGGAGTTTTCAGCGAGACAGAAAACTCGGATTCGTGACCATCACACTGGTTGGAGTCTGCGTGCTGTTGCTGATTTTTCAACAGGTCGAGCAGAGTGCGTCTGTAATTCTCACCTGGAATCGAAGAAGTACCGGCGATCTTAAGGCGTTTGTCGACACAACTCTACCGAAGGGAGCGGCGGTGTACGGCCCTGTCGGAGGGTACTTCTATCCAGTGGAGCTGTCCGGCCGTCAATACTTGTACACCCATGAGCAGACAACGCCAGGTCTCTATTCGATGGACCGAAATCCGCATCCAGACAAGCTTGATGCCGAGATCTGTTCGCGTCCAACATACGCGATTTGGCCTAAGGCCGGCGGCGGCTATCCCCTGGAGGGCGAACCAATGCCCGACGCGCTGCGCGACCGCTTGGCTGAGAAAATGGGAGAGTTCCACCAGCCACGACTGCCATTGTGGAAGGAGCGGATACTAGGCAGAATCGGAGAGATCAGCGGAAAATACGGCTTTCCTGATGCGGTTGTCTATTCGCTGAAAAGTATCGCGCCGTGCGTGGATAAGTGATCCGTGTCCACGA
>JBAVQC010000363.1:0-5379 GCA_049693715.1 Acidobacteriaceae bacterium
CTGCATCGGCGGCGCTGTTCTGGCCGGTGCGCCGAGCTTGCGCCTGCAGCGCGCCGGCGAGTGAATTGGCGCCGGCGTCGGATACATTGGCGAGGCCGGTGTTGATGGTCTGATCAAATTCGCCTCCCGGGGTATAGGGGTTGCCGGAGACGAATTTTGCCAGTTGGTTGTTGTAATTGCCGATGGCGTCTTGAGTGGAACCGAAGGCCGACTGCGCGTTGCCGAAGTCGGTTGCGTTTTCGTTGGACGCGGTGTTGAAGGCTTGCGTGGATTGGCCTCTGCTCATCCCGATCTCCTGTGAAAGTTGGTGGTGAAATTGCGTTTCATGCGCCTTTCCTTAATGAAAGGCGCACATTCGGATCTATCCAGTGCCGTGTGGCAGGAGATCGGGATCATTTTTTTCCTCTCAGGTCTTTGGCGAAGTGTGCGAGCTCGTGATCGACGCAGTCGAAGCCCGCTCGCTGCAGCGGTTTCTGGATCATCTTTTTCAATTGCCGGGGGACAAAACACTCCAGCCAGCGAAAGCCCTGGAGCTTTAGTACATAACTCAGCCCTTCAATCTCGCGGCGGCTGAAGGCGGTGGCTTTGGGGTCACAACCGACAAAACGCAACTCCGCGATGGTTTCTACGTAGATACAGTTCCGGATAGTCCCACTCTCTTCCACGCCCACCAGGGCGATGGCGATGGCCGGGCCAAACAGCCAGGGCAGCTCGTAGTTGGTGCCTTGTGCGGCCTGGTGCTCGCGGTGCAGCTCGAGAATGCGCGGCCAGTCGTCACGGGCGGCTTGACGCAATTGGATGTGCCTCATTTCACGGTGAGCCCGTGTTTGCCGGCGTAGACAAGCATCTGCTGTTGTGACGTATTCAGGGCCTGGCTAATCTGGCGGACGGCGGCAGCCGGGTCCAGGCTGCCCAGGTTGTTTTTGGGATGAACCGCGCCGCAAGCGGGGCAGGCGTCGTGGCCCACGGCAAGCTGGATCAGATGGCGATGGCCACGCTCGTCGCGCAGCTCGATCACATGGAAGCCGCTTGCCAGGTCAAGATACTGCTGGTGCACGCTATACATTAGCGTAGAGTCTCCCTCCGTTGGCGCCGGTGGCGCCGCCCCCGCCGGCGGCTCCGCCGCTGACGCCACCTGAGGCGGTCACCGTGGGACTGCCGGAATAGCCGCTGCCGGCGCTGCCCGGCGTGACTTGGGTCACGGCACCGGCTACGACGACGGCGGTGGCGGTTGCGCCGCTGCCCGTGCTATCGGTGATGGTCAACGCCGGCGCCGCGGTGAGCCCGTTGCCCGGGTTGATGATCTGGTAGGCGACGATGACGCCGCCGGTGACTACGGCATGAATGACCGGGAGGACTAGTCCACTGGCGTTGGCGATGACGGAGACCTTGCCTACCGGCACCCAGGTATCGGGAAAGGTCTGCGCCAACTGGGGCTTCAGTTGATACTTCTGCCCATCCCATACCACGAAGCCGCTGGCGGCATAGGCGACATTCAGGATCGTGCCCGCTGCGATTACTTTAGAACCGTTACCAAGGATTGAGGTCCACGAGGTGCCGACTCCCCCGGAACCGTAGACGCGCACCGTGGCCGTGCTGCCGGCGGCCACTGAGTCCACCGTAGCGTAGTTCGATTGGTTGAGGGATAGGTTGCTGCCGGCGGCGACCGAACTTATCAGGCCGGAGCTGACTGCTCCCGGTTGAACGGTGTAACTGCTCCAGTTTTGCTGGTTATAACTCGAGCGCAGGCGCCAGTAGAGGATGGCGCCGGGGTTAGGAAACACGTAGCTGGTGTTGGTGCTGATGGGGTAGACGGTGACGCCTGAGGCAAAATTGGCTACGGCTGAGCTGGATATTTCCTGATAGATAGGCGCGTTATTTGAACTTTGCGCCGCGGTGATGGAGACGGTGAAGCCTCCATTGGCTCCGCTCACAGAGAGCCTGGACGCTGCCGGGGGAGGGGTGAAGGCAGCCGCGGTGGCATCGACCTTGGTCAGCGGAGTAGTGCCCGTCTGCGCATACAGGGACTGCAGGGCGAGATGAATGCCGGTGAGCGTCTCTCGCAGATCGCTGTTTCCCCGGGCTGCGGAGTTGATCTGCGCCAGGTTTACGCTAAGCGCCATTGCTGGTTCTCCCGGTGAAAAGCGGACGCGTAAACAGACTGCAATATTTGAGGGCAAACCAGGCATTGGCCATGGATCCGTTGGTGAAGCGCATGCGGAAGCGCTCGTTCTGTCCCCGGGCGCCTCCATCGTAGCCTTTCCAGTTTTGCGGGGTCAGGGGGAAGGGCGCCAGCTTGACCTCGCTATTGGCGGGCGGCGGCGAGTCGGTTGAGTTTCTTGCTACGATTACGGATACAGTCATGGAACCCTCGCCGAGAGCGTTGATGCTTACCCCGCCCAGCATGGAAACTTCCAGCAGGTCCTGGGTGCTGGTGGTTTCGTACTGGCACTCGATCCCGCTGCCGTTGTCGTTATAAACTCCCGTGGCGATCATTTGCACCGTGCCATCCGGAGCGGAGGAGCCAATCAACACCTGGGATTGGCGGAGGGCTCCAAAGGGAGAGGCGTTCGCCGGCAACTGGCGCTCGCAACGGATGGCAACTGTCCCGGCGATATCATCGAGGCTCCATTTCCTGGCCGCGCCCATAGCCACTTCCCGCCCGGCGTATTGGCTGAAGTGGATCGGTCCTGAAAGGCCTTCCATGTAGTTCATGGTCAGGGTCTGGTTGGGGACAGTCGCGTCGCCCACCGGGACGCCGATGCGGATCTCTTTATTTTCCTCGTCTACGCAACACCAGATCAGATGCTGATAGTCCCAGTTGATGGTTGACCAGAGGCTGGGGATTTCTTTGGTCATCAATTTCGGTTGTGGTTCGCTGGGTGCGTAGGCATAGGCTCCACTGCGGTGGATGAAGAAGAGAAACTCATTGGTCACGCAGACCGCGCGCGGCCCGCAGGGGCCAACACCTTCCCACCGCTGCTGTACTGACCAGGTGGAGGGGTCGGTGGCCGTAGGCGAGATGGTAAAGCCGGAGCGCTCTTTCAGGGAGAAGAGGGTGCCTTGAAATTCGCGGACACAGATGCAGCGCTGTCCGTTGCCGTTGGCTACCTGGATGGGGCTGGTATCGCCGTAGTAAGACTCCGAGTCTGCGGCCAGGGAGATGTAGTGGCCGGATCCGTAGCCATCCACCCCGCTGAGTACGACGCGATCGATGGAGGGCGCATAGTAGACGTCGACCGCGGCGGGCGGCAGCACGCAACGCAGCCGGTCGGTCATGTCGGTGGAGGTTTCGGCTTCTAAAAACTCATCAGTAAAGTTGAAGAGGGCGGTGGTGGTGGTATTGTCATCAATCACGGTGGCAGTTATGGGAATACCCGCGCTCACCGTGCTGGTTGGAATGTAGAAGAAAGGCCCCGCGTTGGTGCCGTCCACGACCGTGAACCCAATGGTCCGGTTGAGGGTGTTCGCGGGTCCAGTGGGAATGTTCGCCATGTAGAGTTGGTCGCCCGGTACGTCGACGCTGACCGCGGTGAAGGAAGTGACGGTGGGGCTGAGGTTGCCGTTGCGGTTGGTGAAGGCGATGCTGGCATAGCGCAGGCCGGTGCCGGCGTCGGGTGCGACGTTGCCGCCGGGGCCGGAACCATTGATGGTGGGAGGGGCCGGCCCGCCGGCGGTCGCGGTGAGGGTGGCGGTGGTGAGGGGCTGAAAGGATCCAGCAAGCGAGTAGGTGTTGGTGGCCGGTGGCGGGGCTCCGGTGGCGACGTCTGCCTGGTATAAGTTCACGCCGGTAATCTGGTACAGCGTGGAGGGAATGGGGACCTGGATGGCATCGTCGAGGACGGTGTCGATTAACGATCCGGCCAGGGAAGGAAGGGTCTCGCCGGCTGCGTTGGCGAAGGTGGCAATCACGTAGACGTCTCGCCCGGCAGGGAAGGCGCCCGAGCCAGAGGCGCGCTCTACGGTTGGTGTGGGTGGCGGCTGCAGTCCACCCGGAGTGACCCTGGCGGTGTTCGAGGACGGCGGTGGGACGCCGGCTGCTGTGGTGGTCACAGTGACGGTTGCGCCCAGGGCGAAGTTGCCTACCTGGGCGAAGGTTGCCGGCGACGGCGCCGCCGCGCCGGTGGGTACGTCGGATTCGTACACGTTGACAGACGCCGGTTGATACGCGGACGTGAGACCGCGTATCCATCCTGCCAGAGTGGACAAGGCGGGCACCGTGAATTGGACCCCGTCATTTGCGTTTGTATTGACCAGGATGCCGGGAGCGGAGGCGATGGACTCTCCCTGGGGGTTGACGTAGGTCATCTGCAGGTAGACATCTCGTCCGGCCGGGAAGGCTCCTGCGCCTGCGCCGCGGATGGGCTGCGGCCCGTTGGGCGCGGGCAACCGGTTTACCAGGACGGGAGTCAGTTCCTGCCAGGTGACTCCACCATCTGTAACCGTCGCGTTTTCTGTGAGCGGCCACGCCGGCTCGGTTGCCAGTGTGGCGCCGGCAACGATGCAGCGGTAGAGGTGTCCGTTGCCACCGGTCATGGTGGGTTGCACGTATTCACCCGCCAAGTAGGCTGTGGAGGGCAACCAGGGCGCCCCCAGTGGCTTTTGTCCGTACGGGTCCAACTGTTGCGTGCTGAGCCCGTAGACGTTGATGGGAGCTTTGGGTGTCTTCAAGTTGGAGTAGGCGATCAGCGCCCGGTTGTATGCCTCGGAGATGATGGCGTGCGCGTTTGCGGGCTGGCTTACCAGCGGACCTTGCACGCGTGCCAGGCGGCCGCTGCCCGCGGGTTTCTCGATCAGTAGATAGCCGTCTGTATCGAATACCATGGGGACTTGAAAGAGGGTTTCTCCTGGATTTTCCGGGGTGTAGATTAACGAGGCGAGGCCGGAGATGGGCGTCTGGTTTGGGCTTTGGAGGGCGGTTTGTAGTCCGTACCTTGTGGCCACGGTGGTGAGTTGGAATCTGCAGTTCTTGCAGACAGCCGCAACGCCCATGGGCAGCACGGTGGGATCGTCATTGTCCACCAGTCCGCCAAAACGCGTGAACTCGTGGGGGATGAAGCCTTCAAAGTTCATTCAGTGTACCTGTGAATCTCTTGAGCCCGGGGGGAACCGCAGGTCCCTCCGCTACGCTTCGCTTCGGTCGGGATGACAAAGGGGAGAGTAGTGCCTTGGTTTAGATCAGTTGCTGATTTAGAACTGCAGATCCCTCGGCTTCCCCGGGATGACAAAAAGGAGAGGGCTGTTTGTAAGGAAATGGGGATTACTAAAGAAAGGGCGTAGTGGGTTTCTAGCCCCAGCAACCGCTGTGTCCCTTGACAACGGTTCTCTCCTTACAACGGCCCTCTCCCTTTTGTCATCCCGGGGAAGCCGAGGGATCTG
>JBAVQC010000364.1:0-3002 GCA_049693715.1 Acidobacteriaceae bacterium
TAAAGAAAGACCCGGGCGAGATCTATCACGAGCTCACGCAGAAATACGGCGACCCGTTCTATGACCGGACGGACGCCCACGCAACCACCCAGCAGAAGGCGATGCTGGCGAAGATGAGCAAAGAGAGAATTCAGAGTCCGACGCTGGCGGGGGAGAAGATCAAAACGATCCTGACCCACGCGCCCGGTGATGGGCAAGCCATCGGTGGGGTGAAAGTGATCGCCGAGAGCGGGTGGTTCGCGGCGCGGCCTTCGGGGACGGAGGAGATTTACAAGATATACGCCGAGAGCTTTCGCAGCCAACAACACCTGGAACAAATCGAAGAGGAAGCGCAGATGATCGTAGGCCAGGCGCTGAACGCCGCGGTGATACAGAAAGCGTAAATATCCCGATGAAGACGATGGTGGGCCGGTCCTAACCTCGGCAGAGGTCAAGGACGGGTGCCCCTCGCCTTGGCGTACATGGGCCAAAAACGGATTCTTCCAATGCTTTCGCTTCATTGCGCAACTATGCTTGCTCTTGGCCGAAGTCTTTACCCCTGGCCCCTTCTGGATACCTCTGACCAAACGTAACCTCGGAAAACGATAACCAGTGGCCTAAAAAAAGTCCCCGCGTCAACACTTAACTCCCGGCCGCCGGATCTAATCCATGAAAAGACGATTTCGGCAGGGATCAGATTCTCGCGCGTCCGTTTCCTAGTCGGCAGTTGTCGCTAGTCCACGGCCTAAACGCGAGCGAAGGACAGTCTTTACCCCTGTCCGGTGCCACACCCGATCCCTGCCCAAAAATAAGCCATGCCCCTGCTTCTGCGCACAGCAATGCCCGAACATCTCTCAACCTCGAAGGAGCCGCTTATGCCAAAAAATGAAGTCAGCGACCTCATCACCGATCAGGAAATTGCCTATGCCCGCCTGGTCCTCTCCGGAACCATGACGGACCGGGAAGCCGCCCGTGAGCCTCAATCCCGATGCCGCGCCTACATGCTCGAGTACCGCGCAGCCGTGCAGCAACAGATCCTCGACCGGGAAAAAGAGAAACTGCGCCGGAAGGAAGAGCGCCGCGAACACGACGGGTCTGCCCACCGCCGCTGAGCTGTAAATCGCAAAAACGGCAAAAAAGACCTAAAAATATCGAATTTTATAAATAACCTCAATCGCTGCCTAAAGACTCTCAGGGATGCCTGACTCCATGGGTGATTCCAGGAGAGCTAAATTCAGCGGCAAACGTTGACTCCCGTTGAAAGTTGCAAATCGCAAAAAAAGTCACAAAAGACTCAAAAATATCGAATTTTATAAATAACTGAGATGACTCCCGGAATCCGGTGACATGAGATGACTCCCGGAATCCGGCGACGTGATACCTGTTTACTGTCGGGAGTGGTCTTCTGTTCATCTTCATTTGCTGCAACAGGTGGCGAGCGAAACCGGGAGCGCCGTAGGTGCGGTACAACCTGGAGCCCGGCACGGGAGTGCCGGGTAGGCTGAGGTTGGTGAATCGAGTCCCCCCGGGACGACACAATGCTTCGTGCCACTGATTCGGCCGGTTTACTGGTGGCATCCCATTTGGGGGTGACGTGTCACGCCTCAACCCGATGCCGTAGGCACACGCACGAGTCTTTTCGGATTCGCGGCAATGACGCATCCCGCGAAGATGGTGTTGTAATTGAATCCATTACAGTGTAATATTTTAGGTTATGGCTACTGTTACAGCGAGGAAATCGAAGGTCTACACGATCAGCCTGCCGCCCGAACTCGCACAGAGGGCCGAGGCGCTGGCTCAGCGAGACAGCCGCACCATGAGCGAGCTATTCCGCGAAGCCTTCCGCACGTACTCCGCGCAGCAGGCGCGAACGACGCTGGATGAGCTGGGCGAATATGCGGCAGGCCGCAATCCGAAGGGCTACACTGATGCCGATGTGCCCCGTCTCATTCGAGAGGTGCGTGCCGAAAAGCCGAGCCGTCGCAAGGTACGGTCTAACGGGTGATCGTCGTTATCGACACCAACGTCTGGATTTCCGCGCTTCAGTTTGCGAAAGGTCGCGGCACGCCAACGCTGGCGCTTGAAAAAGCAATGAGCGAAGACGTGATTGCCACCTGGGATGAGATTGACGTGGAGATCGTGCGCGTTCTGACGGAAAAGTTCTCCTGGGAGCAACACCGGGCAACATCGGCGCTGCCGACCTGTCCCGGCGTGCCGTGGAGGGATCTGCCGTTTCACCGCACGAGCAACTAATCGCAAATGGAAGGTGTACTCTCCCCTTTGTCATCCCGACCGCAGCGTAGCGTACCCGGATTTCCTACTTCACCGCTCTCACCGGCGACCAAGTATGTGGTTCTCCTTAAAGAGAACCACATGCAGTTGACCGAAGCCGCAACTCTCCACAGGAAATCCGGGGGAGCGGAGGGATCTGCGGTTCCGCGGACCTTTCCTGGTGGGTCAATGCGTCGACACGATACCTATTTCCCTCGGATTTGGTTCGTGGTAAGTTTGCGCTCATGACGCGTTTGGCCCGCATGGTGGTATCCGGTCTCCCGCACCACGTGACGCAGCGTGGCAATCGGCGAGAACCGGTTTTCTTTGAAGATGGCGATCAGGAGATTTACCGCGATCTTCTTGGGGAGCAGGTGCGCAGGCGGATGTGGAAGTCTGGGCTTACTGCCTGATGCCAAACCACGTACACCTGATCCTGAATCCGCGGCAAGCCGACGGGCTCGGCCGTGCCGTGGGCGAAGCGCATCGCCGCTACACCAATTTCATCAATGCACGGGGCCGCTGGACAGGGCACCTGTTTCAGAGCCGTTTCGCGTCGGTGGCCATGGACGAATCGCATCTGATTTCGGCGGTTTGTTATGTCAGCTTGAATCCTGTCCGGGCACGGCTGGTCGCGCGGGCCGAGGACTGGTCCTGGTCAAGTGTCCGAGCACATATAAATGGAGCAGATGATGGACTGGTAACTGTTCGCCCTGTGCTTGATCGCATCCCGCACTTTGCTGAATTTCTAT
>JBAVQC010000365.1:0-35382 GCA_049693715.1 Acidobacteriaceae bacterium
GCTGTAAGGGGAGAGGTTTGCTGTAAGGGGAGAGGTTTGCTGTAAGGGGAGAGGTTTGCTGTAAGGGGAGAGGTTTGCTGTAAGGGGAGAGGTTTGCTGTAAGGGGAGGGCGGTTGCTGTAAGGGGAGGGCGGTTGCTGTAAGGGGAGGGCGGTTGCTAACGCAGAGGGCATTGCTAAGGGTCATCTGCTTCAACAACGCCCTTTCCCTTGGCAACGGTCCTCTCATTACCGCAAACCTCTCCTTGTTGTCATCCCGAGCGAAGCCGAGGGATCTGCAGTTCTGCGGACCCTTCCTGGAAATGTTTCTTTGTTTAGCGTCCAAACGACATAGGCGATGCTTGGGCCATCACGGGTGCGTTGGTATCAAATTGATCTTCGCCGCGCACCACCTGGCCGGGCTTGGGCGCATCCAGGCCTAGCTTGCGGGCCATTTGATCGATGCGATGCGGATCGCAAAGCTGCGCTTCGGCGAGCCGCAGCTCGCGGTTCTGTTCTTCGAGCAGGCTGCGCTGCTGCTTCTCCACCTCGACCTTGTAGCCATATTCGATTGCGCTGAAGTGCTGCAGACCATAGAACATTACGATCACAAACAACACCGTCATTGCCGCAGTGAAGATACGCATCTCGCGTACGCGGACCGGATCTGCCGCCTTCACCAGGCGAGAATTATCCATCCGCTTGCAGCAGAAGACCTCGGGGGTAGGTCCTCGGCGGGCGCGCTGCTGGGCCGCGAATAGATGAAGATTCCGGTCCGCGACCTGCTGGTTGTACCGCCGCGATCCTAGGTTGAGTTCGTATGCCGGGATTGTCTGGGTTGCCATTTTTCCGCCCTATGCTGCCTGTCCGATTTTCGTTACCGTTCCACTTCTCACTTCAGTCCTGCCGTTTGCTGGTTCTCTCTGCCGCGCGCAATTTAGCGCTGCGCGCCCGCGGGTTGCGATCCGTCTCTTCTTCGCTTGCCGTCACCGGCTTGCGGGTAAACACCTCAAAAATTCCCTGCCGCGCGCCCTCGCGCAGAGCATCTTTCGCCAGCCGGTCCTCGAGAGAGTGAAAGCTGATCACCACCAGCCTTCCCCCGGGCTTGAGCAACTTCGGCGCCGCTTGCAACAGCGCCTGTATCTCGTCCAGCTCGGCATTTACGTAAATTCGGAGCGCCTGAAAGATCCTGGTCGCGGGATGGATCGGATGGCGGCCTCGCTCAGATTTCATCGCCGGGGCGACGGCCGATAAGACTTTGGCCAGTTGTGCCGTGGTCTTGATCGGCCGCGCCCTGACAATGGCTCTGGCAAATCTCCGCGATCTCCTTTCCTCTCCGAATTCGTAAATCAGGTCGGCGAGAACTTTTTCGTCGGCCTGGTTTACCACTTGTTCGGCGGTCGCACCCCTCCGCGGATCCATCCGCATGTCGAGTGGCCCGTCCGCCTGAAAACTAAATCCTCTGTGCGCTGAGTCCAGCTGCATGGAGCTGACCCCAAAGTCGGCCAGCAAGCCGTCCAGGCTTGCTTCCGGGATCTGGCGGCTCATGTCGGAAAATGGGTCGCCGTGGAGCTCCCATTGCGGCATCTGCTCGCCCAGCTCTTCGCTCAGAGCCTGAAACCGGGCCCGCGCTAATTCCAGCGCATCGGGATCTCTATCGAACCCGATCAAGCGGCCCTGTCCGCCTAACTCCCGGGCGATGGCTGCGGAATGCCCCGCAAACCCCAGGGTGGCATCCGCGTAGGTCCCGCCGGGACGCACGTTTAAGTAACGGATCGCATCTTGTAAAAGAACCGGCACATGCCGCTCGCTGCTCGGTACCATGTGCTCCCCCTTGGGGGCTACCTCAAATGCCAAAGTTCGCCAAGCTCTGCAGATCGTCCGCGGTCAAAGGCTCCGCTTCCATCCGCCGCTTGAACTCGTCGTGGTTTTCCACTTCGAGGTATGTCTGCACTCCAAAAACCACAACATCGCCGGAAAGCTTGGCCGTTTCCCGCAAAATCTGGGGCAGCAAGACCCGCCCCTGGGCATCGATGTCCGTCATCTGCCCGTAGTAGTTCACGCGATCCAGGAACTTCTTCTTCGCCGGGTTCAAGCTGGGTATCTGGGCCAGCTTTTCCTCGATCTTTTGCCACTCGGCCAAGGGATAAATCTCAGCCGAACGCCCATCCTTACTAGTGATGTAAAAGAACTTGCCGTATCGCTCGTCCAGCAGACGCTTGAAGTCCGCGGGGACCTTGAGGCGGCCTTTTTCGTCGACGCGAGTTGGGTGATTGCCACGAAACATCAGTTACTCTCACCTTTGTGGCTGGAACCACTCGAAATCGCTTCTTCGTTTCCACTTTCGACCACTTTTGTCCACATCTTAGCCCAGCGGGGGAGGCTGTCAAAGAGGAAATTCCGGCAAATTGTTGAGAAAGCGGGGGTTTAGCGTGAGGTCAGTGAAAAATACAACTGGTTGGCTCTAGAGGTTCTTTATGCACAACAGGCTGTGTTGACTTTGTTGATTCTGGTTGCTCGAGATGTACTTGTCAAGTGAGCGAAACTCGGGCAGGCGACATAACACTTAAGTGTTATCACGAGCCGGAATCCTTCTTAACCAATACCGGCTCGGACGGCTGCTGGCGCGCTCTTACCTTTTCATTGACCACGTGGGCGAGGTAGATAAAGACGGCCAGGTTGAGCAGCGTGAGCACGACCTTGAGCACCGTGACGTGGCGGAAGATTTCGTACAGCTCCCAGGGCAGGAAAGAGCCGGTCAGAATCAGGGTGAAGTATTCCGCCCAGACTTTTTCCAGCACCAGTCCTGTGCCTTCAATCACGTCCAGCGCGGCGTAAAGAAAAATAGCGAAGCTGATCTCTTTGAGCCGGTGGGGACTCAGGAGGGCTGATTTTTCCAATAGAACGTTGACGATACGATTCTCGGGATCGAATCGCAGGGCGGTTACTGCCTTTAACAAGACGTCGGCAATGTCTTTGTGCAACAACCTGATGACGCCAAACCCCATGGAGACGAAGAGCACCGCCTTCAGAAGTTTAATGACGCCAATTGCGATGAGCCAGCGATTGCGGTCTGGATGGGAATGCGTTGTCAAAGCGCCGTTAGTTGTCAACCATGCATTCATGCCGATGATACACCCTGCGCGGCGCGGGTTTTGGCAGCGCATCACCATGAGCAGGATGAGCCGCATTGGCTACCAGTGATGTGAAGTGACGGTGAAAAAGCCTCAACGCACAGCAGAAGATTAGTTCGACTTTGGTGCAGATCACCGTTTTGCAGTGGATGTTGATCACCCTGAAGAAGATCCGTTACCTACCACGTAGTCGCGGGCAAAATGACCTCGAAGGACATTTCCAGGAAGATCAAGATGGGCGGCGGTAAAGCTACGCTGACGACGGTTGAGGGCGGCACGCTGACGGCGATGATGGACGGCGGCAAGCTGGTTCTTACCGACGAGAAGGGTGGAACTTCTACGGTTACAATTGCGAACGTGATTCAGTCGAACGGTGTGATCCACGTGGTCGATACGGTTCTAATGCCTAACTAATCGCTCGATGGCTTGGTTCTCGAAAGCGGGCGCCCTCATGGGCGCCTGCTTTATTAGTAAGGTTATGCTCTGCGGCGCCATTTCCAGACGGAACAGTGGCTTCCCTTCCCCAGGGAGCAGGTGTTTGCTTTCTTTGCCGATCCGGCAAATCTTCAAGCACCGGCAAAGGATGCTGTGGGTTCTGTTGGTGCGGAGGCCCGGAGAGATCTGCGGTGGTTTTTTGCCCTAGCGGGCGACCAGCCGTTTGCGGGTCTTTTGTTGCAGGTAAGGAGCCAGCTTTTCCAGTGCGGCTTCCACGCTGATGCCGTGTTTGGCCCGCAATTGGTCCACCTTGCCGTGCTCGATAAAGCGGTCGGGCCAGCCGATGCGCACCACCGACGCTTCAATCTGCATATCGCTGAGAGCTTCCAGGACGGCACTTCCAAATCCACCCATAAGAACGTGGTCTTCGAAAGTCACGATGACCCCCGCGCGGCGAGCGTACTCGGCCAGGACATCGCGATCCAGCGGCTTCACGAAACGGGGGTTGATCAGGGCCGCGGAGAAACCCTGCTTCTGCAGCTCGGCGGCGAGTTGCTGCGCCATGGGCATCAAGGCTCCCAGGCCGAAAATTGCCACGTCGTCGCCGTCATTGATAATTTCCGCTTTGCCGATGGGTAGAGCCACCGGGTGAGCCTTGACGGTGGCTCCCGGTCCTGTACCGCGCGGATAGCGCACCGCTGTTGGCCCAGGCTGCTGCAAGGCCGTGTACATCATGTCCGCGAGCTCATCCTCATCTTTGGGGATCATGTGGATGATGTTGGGAATGCCGCGCAGATAGCTGATGTCAAAAAGTCCGTGATGGGTGGGGCCGTCATCCCCGGAAAGGCCGCCGCGATCCATGCAGAAGACGACGGGCAGATTCTGCAGACAGACATCGTGCACGATGGGATCAAAAGCACGCTGCAGGAATGTGGAGTAGATGGCGCAAACCGGACGGAAACCCATGGTGGCCAGACCGGCGGCGAAGATGACCGCGTGCTCCTCGGCAATGCCTACATCAAAATACCTGCGCGGATGATGAGGGCGGAAAAGATCCAGTGCCGTTCCGTTGGGCATGGCCGCGGTGATCGCCACTACCTTGGGGTCCTCATCCGCCAGCTTGACCAGGGTGTCGGCAAACACTTCGGAGTAGGTGCGCTGGCCAGCCGGCGTGGTCTCCCCGGTATCCGGGTCGTAGGGTCCGAGTCCGTGGAATTTCTTTTGCTTGTCGAGTGCCGGCTGGAAGCCGCGTCCCTTCTGGGTAATGGCGTGCAGCAGCACCGGGCGATCCTGGGTCTTGAGGAACTGAAATGTCTCGATCAGGAGACTGATGTTGTGGCCATCGAGAGGACCGTAATACGTTAGGCCAAACTCCTCAAAGAGCATGGAGGGCCAGAGCATTCCCTTGGCCGCTTCCTCCGCCTTACGAACCATGTGGCGGGCGGTTTTGCCGCCCAGTTTTTCGAGCAGGCGGGCCGCGGAATCGTGCAGATTGGTGTAGCGCTCGTTGGTGACGATCTTGTGAAGGTAATTGGCGATCGCGCCGACATTGCGGTCGATGGACCATTCGTTGTCGTTGAGCACGACGATCAGGCGTTTGGTTTGCTGGGCGATATTATTGAGCGCCTCAAAACTTATGCCATTGGTGAACGCCGCATCGCCGGCAAAGGCGATCACATTCTCCCTGGTGCCGGCCAGATCGCGAGCTACCGCCATGCCGAGCGCAGCGGACAGGGCGGTGCCGGCGTGACCTGCGCCATAGCTGTCGTGTTCGCTTTCGGTACGCAGGGTGAAGCCATTCAGGCCGCCAGGCTGGCGCATGGTGTTGAAACGAGTACGCCGGCCGGTGAGCAATTTGTGAATATAGGCCTGGTGGCTCACATCGAACACAAACCGGTCAGAAGGGGTGTTGAAGACGTAGTGCATAGCCAGCGTCAGCTCTACGACGCCGAGGTTCGGACCCAGGTGGCCGCCCGTCTTTGAAAGTACGAGGATAAGCTGCTCGCGTATCTCCTGAGCCAGTGCCTCCAGTTCGGGCACGGTAAAGCTCTTGATATCCGCCGGCGAGTGAATCGTATCGAGTAATTTCCCCATTTTGTCTCGTGTACGCCCTTGCCACCCTTTTTCTGCATCGCGCCATCAAAAAAGACCCCGGGTGGGGCCTGCAGGCGCGACTAACTGCTCTTGACCACGTAGTATAGCAAGCTTGGCCGGGACCCGGCATTATCTTTACGGCAGGGCATCCATGGTCTCAACGGCCGGCGCCTCCAGGGCAAATTCACCCTCCCATCGAGCAATCACCACCGAGGCGAGGCAATTGCCCACTACATTGACACAGGTCCGTGCCATGTCCATCAGGGCGTCGATGCCGAGGACCACAAAGATCGGTTCTTCCGGCAAATGGAACATGGCCGCCGTCGCCAGCAGCACAACCAGGGTTGCACGCGGCACGCCCGCCACCCCTTTGCTGGTGAGCATGAGGGTGGCGACCATGAAGATCTGCTGTTTCCAGCTCATGGGCACACCGGCAGCCTGGGCAACAAAAACCGATGCCAATGCGAGATAAAGGGTGGAACCGTCGAGATTGAAGCTGTAACCGGCGGGAATGACAAAGGCGACGATTCTGCGAGGGACACCGAGGGCTTCCATCGCTTCCATGGCCCGCGGCAATGCCGCTTCCGAGGTACTGGTGGCAAAGGCAATGGTGGCCGGCTCAGCGACCGCGCGCAAGAATCTCCGGATGGGCACGCCTGCGATCAGTGCGACCGGCAACAAGCCAACCAAACCAAAGGCCAGCAGCGCGGCGTAGAGCGTAAGCAGCAGACGGCCGAGGTGAAACAGTACGCCCGGTCCCATTTGCCCCACGGTGTATGCCATGGCGGCGCCGACACCGACCGGAGCGTAATACATCACGATGTTGGTGAAGGCGAACATGGTGTGGGTCAGCGATTCAATGACGCGCAGCAACGGCGCACGGTGCTCGGCGCTCAACCGGCCCATGGCCACGCCAAACAGTACGGCGAAGACGGCTACCTGCAGGATTTGGTTGTCGGCTACGGCCTTGGCTATGTTCTCGGGAAAGGTGTGCAGTAAGACCGCATCCCAGGTGAGCGGCGCTTGCGCGGCGGGAATATTCGTGATGTGCTGCTCGGGAACCGCTAGCCCTACCCCGGCGTGCGTAATATTGATGGCCGCCAGTCCCACCAACATGGCGATGGTGGTGAGAACTTCAAAATAAATCAGCGCTCTCAGGCCCATTCTTCCCAGGCTGCGCATCTGGCCATGGGCAGCGATTCCGGTAATCAGAGTACCCAGAATCAATGGGGCAACGATGGTCTTGATCAGGCGCAGGAAGATATCGCTGAATACGCGCAGACGGATGGCATGCGCCGGCGCATCCACACCTAACTCACCGCCTGCGATCATGGCCCAGAAGATCCAGGCCATCAACGAACGCCGCCGCCAGGCTGACCAGGCTAACAGTGCCAGCCCACTGAGCCGCAGCGGCAGCCCGATATGCACCGCATGCATTGCAGCCGCTAAGAGTCCCAGACAATAAAGGACCATGCCTGCAACAGCGACCGCATGTCTGCGGAGCGAAGCAGCGTCACCGGTTACGACTTGTTCCGTTTCCATCATGCTGTGTTACCTGCGGCCATTACTTTACGGGGAGTTTGATCAATCGAAAAGCCCAACCTTCCACCTAGGTAACCTTCATCCTGCAAGTTCGGTCGATTGTCAGCGCCTTCCCACATACAGGAGTACGGCTCTCAGGTTAGGATGTACCCAGTCTGTATCACTCATCCCCCAGGCGAATGCATGTCCCCTGTGTTGAATGCCCGGAGTGTTTTCCGTTGCATTCTACCTGCCCCCGGGTAGTTGACGATTCGAAGCGTAAGGATGCAGAGAATACCGATGCTTTCAAGTTCCGCAACCGTGCAGCACGACGAGACCGAGCGGCTCAAGACTCTTCTGCAATACGAGATTCTTGACACGCTTCCCGACCCCGCGTTCGATGAGATCGCGCGCATGGCGGCTTCGATCTGCAGTGCACCGTATGCGTTCATCGGCTTTCTTGACTGGTCGCGGGTGTGGTTCAAGTCCACGGTTGGTTTCGCGGCGCGCCAGATACGCCGCAGCGGGTCGGCGTGCCAGTTTCTTCTGCTTGACGGTAAGCCACTCCTGATTACAGATGCCCTGGAAGATCACCGGTTCGCGGCGTCAGGCATTGTGCTGGACGATGGCATTCGATGCCGTTCCTACGCGGGTGCTCCTGTGTTCTCTGCTTCCGGCATGATTTTGGGCACGGTTGCTGTTTGTTCTGTTGAGGCCAATGCCTTCAGCCGCAGCAACCTGGAAAATTTGCAGGTACTCGCCCGGCAGGTCAGCACGCGTCTGGAGCTTTATGCTACCGGCCATGTGCAGGAGAGCGTTGTTCGCTCGCGCCAGCGTTCCGAGCAGGCGCTTGCGGTGGAACGAAACTTTGTCTCCGCGGTACTTAACACCATCAGCGCGCTGGTGCTGGTATTCGATACGGCGGGCCGCATCGTGCGCTTCAATCGAGCCTGCGAAACCATTTCCGGCTACACGTTCGGCGACCTGGCCGGCCGCGCGTTTCCTGAAGAACTTTTCCCACCGGAGGAACGCGAGACCGCCATCCGCATCTTCGAACAAGTGCGCACCGGCAACGGAACCCACTCGTTTGAGATTAACTGGCGCACCAAATCAGGTGGTCTGCGGCGGATTGCCTGGACAGCCACGTCGCTGGTGAATGCCCAGGACGAAGTTGGTTTTGTGATCATGACGGGCGCAGACGTGACCGAGCAGCGGGAAGCGGAAACGGCTCTGCGCACCAGCGAAGAACGCTACCGGCAGTTAGTGGAAAGCAGCCTGGGCTTTATTTGCACCCACGACCTGAACGGTGTGCTGCTCTCCATCAACTCCCACGCCGCGACCACTTTGGGCTTCGAGCCGGAGGAACTGATCGGCACGCCGCTGCGCAACTATATCGACACCGATCACCTGGCCGATTACGACGCATACTTCGAAGCGCTGCAGCAAGCACCGGATCAGGATCACCAGGGACGCTTTTATTTGCGCGGAAAAGCTGGCCAGTTGTGCATCGCCGCTTATCGCAACAAGCTATTACAGCTAGCGGGTACCCCACCCTTTGTGCTTAGCCACGGTATCGACATCACCGAGCAGACGCAGAAGGAAGAAGAGCTGAATGCACTGACGCGGCGGCATGAATCGATTCTGGATTCGGTGGGCGATGGTATCTGGGGCATGGATATGGAAGGCCGGCTCACCTTCATCAATCGCAGCGGAGCCGAGATGCTGGGCTACTCCCCGCAGGAGTTGCTGGGACAAAACGTGCATGCGCTCATCCATCATTCGCGTGCGGACGGCACACCGTACCCGGTAGAGGAGTCTCCTATCTTTGGCAGCGTGCAGCGGGAAACGCCCCTGCATGTCGACGACGATGTGTTCTGGCGGAAAGATGGGAAATCGCTGCCGGTGGAATATGTGGCATGCCCGCTCGTGGAGAGCGGCCAGGTGGACGGTATTGTGGTTGCCTTCACAGATGTTACGGAGCGGCGCCGGCTGGACCGGATGAAGGACGAATTTATCGCCACGGTCAGCCACGAGCTACGCACGCCGCTCACTTCGCTGCGCGCCGCGCTAGGCCTGGTGGCGAGCGGGGCACTCGAAAAGCGTCCGGAGAAGGTTCGGCCCATGCTGGATATTGCACTGGCCAACTGCGACCGGTTGGTTCGCCTGGTGAACGACATTGTCGACTTTGAGCGCATCGGCAATGGCAGTTTGCCGCTGCACAAGAGTGAATGGAATGCTATTGATTTGTTACGGCGCGCGATGGATCCGGAGCGATCGAGTGCGGCCCGCGCGGGGTTGACCTTCCGCATCGACGCGCAGCCGGTCGATGTTTGGGCGGATGGTGACCGCATCCTGCAGGTACTGGGCAATCTCATCCGCAACGCGATCAAGTTCTCTGAAAAGGGGGGCGAGATCCGTTTGGCCGCGCGTGCGAGCAGCGATAAGGAAGTCACCTTCGAGGTGCAGGACCAGGGATCGGGTATTCCTCCGGAAAAGCTGGATTTGATTTTTGATCGTTTCCAGCAGGCGGACGCTTCGGATTCGCGGATGCAGGGCGGTACCGGGATGGGCCTGGCCTTGTGCCGCGGCATCGTGAATCAGCATGGTGGCCGGATATGGGTGCAAAGCAATCCGGGACGGGGGAGTACGTTTTATTTCACGGTGGATTTGTTCGCGCCTAAGGATGAGGCTGAGGTCGAGGTTGAGGTGGTACCTGAGGAAGACAGCCAAAGCTAAGGGAGAAACCGGCTGCCTTTCGCCCTCGAGCAAAAACCCTTCCTGGAAATGTTTCCTCATTCCTCCGAGCCGCGCAGTTGGGCGATCACGGTGAAGTCTTCAAGGGTCGTGGTGTCACCTTTGATTTCGCCGCTGGTTGCGAGCTCTCGAAGTAGACGGCGCATGATTTTGCCACTGCGGGTTTTGGGAAGCGCCTGGGTGAAACGGATGTCATCCGGACGGGCCAACGAGCCGATTTCTTTGGCCACCCATGCGCGCAGTTCTTCTTTGAGTTGCGGCGACGGCTCATGACTGCTTTCCAGCGAAACAAAAGCGGCGATGGCCTGCCCTTTTAAGTCGTGCGGCCGGCCAACGACGGCAGCTTCAGCCACCTTGGGGTGAGCCACCAGCGCGGATTCCACTTCCATGGTGCCCAGCCGGTGTCCGCTCACGTTGATAACGTCATCGACCCGCCCCATCAACCAGTAGTCGCCGTCCTGGTCCACCCGGGCGCCGTCCCCACTGAAGTAGCAACCAGGAATTTCGGACCAGTAGGTCTTGGCGTAGCGATCGGGATCGTTGAATATGGTGCGCGCCATGGAGGGCCACGGCCTGCGGATCACCAGCAAGCCACCGCTGCCTGCAGGCACGGTTTCTCCTTCGCGGTCGACAATGGCGGGCTGGATGCCGAAGAAGGGGCGAGTCGCCGAGCCGGGCTTGGTGGGTACCGCACCAGGCATCGGCGCGAGCATGATGGCTCCCGTTTCGGTCTGCCACCAGGTATCGACGATCGGACACCGTCCCTTGCCGATCATCTCGCGATACCATATCCACGCCTCGGGATTGATCGGCTCGCCCACCGTGCCCAGCAAACGCAGGCTGGCCAGCGAATGCCGCAATGGATACTGATCGCCCCACTTGATGCAGGCACGGATGGCCGTCGGCGCGGTGTAGAAAACAGTGACTTTATGGTCATCGACAATCTTCCACAAGCGATCCGGTTCGGGATGATTGGGCGCGCCCTCGTACATCAACGTGGTGACGCCGTTCTGCAGGATGCCGTACACAACATAGGAGTGTCCGGTGACCCAGCCAATATCGGCGGTGCACCAGTAAACATCGTTCGGCTTCAGATCGAAGATCAGCTTGCTGGTGAGGTAGGTTTGCACCGAATAACCACCGGTTGTGTGCACCAGGCCTTTGGGCTTACCCGTGGTGCCGGAAGTGTAGAGGATGTACAGCGGATCCTCTGCGTCCAGCGGCTCGGCGGGGCATTCCGCCGGCGCTTTGGCTGCCAAATCGTGCCACCATTGATCGCGGCCTGGCTTCATGTCGATTGCCGAGCCGGTGCGGCGATAAACGACCACATGCTTTACCGAGGGACAATTGTTCAGGGCTTCATCGACAATGGGCTTGAGCCGCACCTCCTGCCCGCGGCGGTAGGATCCATCCTGGGTCACCACGGCAACGCAGGACGCGTCGTTGATTCGGTCGACCAAGGCATTGGAGGCAAATCCGCCAAAGATCACGGAATGGACGGCGCCTATGCGGGCGCACGCCAGCAGCGCAATGGCCAACTCAGGAGTCATGCCCATGTACACAGCGACGCGGTCACCCTTGCGCACGCCGAGGCCTTTCAGGACATTGGCGAATTTCTGGACTTCGAGATAAAGCTCGCCGTAGGTCAGCGTGCGCGTCTCGCCCGGCTCGCTCTCCCACAAAATCGCGACCTTGTTCTTCTTGTCGCTGAGGGCATGGCGATCGACGCAGTTGTAGCACAGGTTGATCTTGCCCCCCACAAACCACCTGGCCGCAGGAGGTTGCCAGTCCAGGACCTGGGTCCACGGGGTGAACCAGTGGAGCTCACGCGCGATCTCCGCCCAGAAGCTTTCCGGATCCTCAATGGAACGGCGATAGCGCGACTCATACTCTTCAAGACTCTTGACGTGCGCCTGCGCAGCAAACTCGGCGGGAGGGGGAAAGACCCTGTGTTCGCGCAGCATCGAATCCAGGTTGGGGTTGATGGTGCCGGATTCCATTGCTTCTGCTCCTCTGATCATGCTCAATAACTGTTACGAGATACACTCGAGTCGCATCCCAAACAAATACTCGGGCCGCCCTTGAGCATTGTACTCAGGCTGATGCACGTTGGTAGCGCTGCTGATGCCATAGCCAGGCGCTGCGCACAATGTCGTCGAGCTGGGGAAACCTGGGCTTCCAACCGAGCTCGTGTTCGATTTTTGCCGAGCTGGCAATCAAAACCGCGGGATCGCCGGGGCGCCGAGGTAACTCCTCCACAGGAATGGGGTGCCCGGTGACACGGCGGGCGGACTCGACGACCTGGCGCACAGTAAAGCCCTGGCCATTACCCAAGTTGTAGATCATGCGCGGGCGCGCATCGAGGGCCTCGAATGCGAGTAAATGAGCCTCTGCCAGATCCTGCACGTGAATGTAGTCGCGGACCGCGGTACCGTCGGGCGTGGGATAGTCCTGGCCAAAGATTTTGATACTCTCGCGGCGGCCTAGAGCCACGTCAAGAATAAGGGGAATCAAGTGAGATTCCGGCTCATGCGCTTCCCCGCGGCCTGGAATGGCGCCGGCAACATTGAAGTAACGCAAGCTGGCATAGCGCAATCCGTGGATGCGGTGCATCCAGGCAAGCATTTGCTCCACCAGCAGCTTCGATTCGCCATAAGGATTGGTGGGGATGAGGGCGGCGTCCTCTTTGATGGGAGTGCTCACCGGCTCCCCATAAACTGCGGCTGTGGAGGAAAAAACGAGTTTCCGTAAATTATTCTTTACCGCCGCCTCGAGCAAACTCAAGGTCGACGCCGCGTTGTTCCGAAAGTAAACTTCCGGCACCCGCATGCTGTCCCCAGCCTCGATGAGGGCGGCAAAGTGCATCATTCCGGCAAAGGAGCCATCCGCAAACAGCTCGCCAAGCCTTTTGCTGTCAGCAACATCACCCTCAACGAACGTAGCCCCCGCGGGGACCATGGAACGCCGGGCGTGGCACAGATTGTCATACACCACCACCGCATGGCCGCGATCCAGCAGGAGCTGGGTCACCGTTCCGCCGATATAGCCGGCTCCACCCGTCACCAGAATCTTCACGCCTTCACATTCCCTTCTTGTACTCTTATGTGCAGAGCCTATAAAAGGCCGCACCGCCAAGCAACGAAAAGTACTCGCTGCGATTCACATTGTGGGGTTTCTGGGCGACGCTGATGCAGTGCACCGAAAGCGCACCCCAAAAGGGGTTTGATGCTTTGGGTCTGCCCCCGAAGCGAGGATTGAAAACGCTATGTCTGTCCTCATACCTTACCCATACACTTCTGTTCCCAATCGCTCCACCTTTGGGTTACTGCATCCTCGCGAGATCTCGTCTATCGTGAGCTTATCCGCAAGTACTTTGGTACCGAGATAATGACGGCGCAAAAGTCGATAATGGCTGCAGGTTTCTCAGCAATGAGCTCGGGGATTTTGAAGCGGTTGATCTCGAGCGTGCGTCAGTTTGAATGGACGAGTGTTTTACCTGCGTTTTGAACACTGCGGTGGCTCGCACATCACCGTACGACTAGAGAGAATTTAGGGAATTTCAATTATGCCGAATGATCATCTGAATCGCGACACCTTTGGACTTCTCCCCGAACCAGAGGGCCGTTGGGGCTCGTTTGGGGTCAGCATGGTGACGAACATCATCATTATGTCTCTGCTGGTCCTGTTCACCGCCGCCATCCACAAAGTGGAGAAGCAAAAGTATAACGAGACCCTGATCTTTCCTCAGGAAGTTCCGCCGCCACCGAAGATTGTGGTGCCCAAGGTGAAGGTGTTTGCTCCGCCTCAACCAGAGGTGGTGAAACTCACCCCGCCGAAGATTACGATTCCGAAGATCCAGCCACCGCCTGAGATTCCCAAACCGGTAAAGCTGGACCAGGAGCAGCCCAAGCTTCCCCCGGCGCCCCCGAAGGCAGTCGCGCCTCCGCCGCAACCGAAGGTCGGCCTGTTCTCCAGCCCGAAACCGACGGAGACAGCGAACAACCAGGTCAAGCCGGACGTGAAGGCCGGCGGTTTTGGTGATCCGATTGGCGCCAAGACGAACCCCAACTCCACCAAATCTGCACTGGTGGCGGTGGGCAACTTCAACAGCGCGCCTGGTGCCGCAACTGGCGCCGGCGCCGCACGTAAAGGTGCTGTTTCCGGTACGTCCTTTGGTGCTGGAGTGGCCAACGGCGTTCCCGGCGGACACGACATGGGCAAAGTGGCATCGGCAGGATTCGCCAACGGCATCGTCGGTGGCACCGGCAAACCAGGTGGTACAGGCACGGTGGCATCGGCAGGATTCGCCCAAGCCGGTCCCGCACCCACCACCGTGGCCATCAAAACATCGGAACCGGCTTTCGTTCCGCCGGTTGTGATCTCAGAACCGCATCCTCAATACACTCCGGAAGCCGTTCAGTTGCGGATCCAGGGTGAGGTTACTTTGCAGGTGCGTTTCCTGGCCAGTGGCCAGGTAGAGGTATTGCGTGTAGTGAATGGCCTGGGGCATGGTCTGGATGAGGCGGCAAAGCATGTTGCCGAGCAAATCCGGTTCAAGCCCGCAGAAAAAGATGGGCACCCGGTAGATCACACGACCTTGATTCACGTGACCTTCCAGCTGGCTTAGCCAGTAATTGCCCAGGTTCTACGAATTTCAAGTAACAGGATCTGCGAAGTTCGAAATCGTTCAGAAATCGTTCAAAGGTTACAGGAGCCAGGAAATGACCCTGCGTCGAGTTTGGATCACCAGTCTGCTGCTTACGCTCACCGCGTCTGCAGCTCAGGCCAAAACCAAGTATCAGCCCCCAACGGCCCTGTCGCCGGAACAGAGCGCGCTGGTGCAAAAAGCGATTGCGGCCGAAAAGGTCACCATCAAGCAGATCCAGAAGCACTCTCCGCTGGTGCAGACCTATATCCAAAATATGAGACCCGACCAGGTTTTGTATGCGGTGCCGGAATCGGATCAGTATCTTCTGGGCCGAGTCGACTTCGGCAAGTCGATCAGCGACACGTCGTACTCCGAGCAGAACAACAGCAAGGGCCTGTTCAAAGGGTCGGTGAAGTATATCTCGGGCCTGACCAAAGCGTTCAAGTTGCAGTACATCTCTGCCGGCTTTATGGAGATGATGTTCCTGGACCCGATCTCGTTCGACCAGCAGCACTATGACTTCACTTATGTGCGGCGCGATTTCCTGGGTGCGGTACGCACGCTGGTGTTCGACGTGCACCCCAAGCCCGGCACCGGCAGCGGCCGATTTACCGGCCGTATCTGGGTTGAGGACCAGGGCGGAAATATCGTCCGCTTCAACGGCACCTACACCGGTGGCAACCAGGACGACGACAGCTCCAGCTACTTCCACTTTGACAGCTGGCGCGAAAACCTCCAGCCCGGTCTCTGGCTGCCCGTCGGCGTCTACGTTGAAGAGACGCAGAAGAGCTCAGAGCACCCGGTATCCTTCAAGGCCCAGACTTATATCTGGGGCTATAGCCTGAAGCTGCCCACCCACGAGTCTGACAACGAGTCGGTCAAGATCGACGACGTTCAGGACCAGAGTGACGCCAACCAGGACCTCAGCCCGCTACAAGCGCAGCGGCAATGGATCTCCCAGGCAGAAGAGAACGTCCTCGATCGCCTGGTGCAGGCCGGTTTGCTTGCACCTCCCAGCGATTTCGACAAGATCCTGGAGCAGGTTGCTAACAACATCGTCATCGGCAACAACATTCAGATCCCGGATGCGATTCACTGCCGTGTTCTGTTGACTGCGCCGCTCGAGTCGCTCGCCGTCGGCAACACCATCATCCTCAGCAAGGGCTTGATTGACGTTCTGCCTACCGAAGCAGATCTGGCTGCGGTTCTTTCCTTCCAGTTGGCACACATCGTACTGGGCCACCATATTGACACGCGTTACGCATTCAACGATCGCCTGCTGTTCCCGGACGAAGCGACCTTTGAACGCATCCACATGTCGCACTCGGATGGAGACAACGACCTGGCTGCCAAGAAGGCCATCGATCTGCTGAACCACTCTGTGTATGCCAACCAGCTATCGCAGCCCGGCCTGTTTTTGTCGCAGCTGGACGCACGGTCGAAGCAGCTGACAGCCCTCAACACACCGAGGCTGGGCGATTCGCTCCTGCGCGCCACCGGGGAACCCTGGCTGAATGCCCTGATTCCCAAGGGGCCGAAGCTCGATATGAACAAGCTGGATCAAGTCGCCGCCCTGCCGTTGGGCAGCAACCTGAAAATCGATGCGTGGGACGACAAGGTGATTCGCTTGAACGCGAGGGTCCCTCCCATCTTGAACGCGCGGGATAAGATGCCCTTTGAGGTAACACCGGTCTTCTTCCGCTTAATCCGTTACGCGCCACCCGTCACGGCAGCTCCTACGCCGGCGGCCGGATCAGCAGATACTGCTGCACCTCCGGCAGTCGATACGCAGCAGAGCGCAGCTCCGGCGCAGGCGTCGGCAACCCAACCCAGCCCACAGTAAACCTCTGCGAAGGGGGTTACCAAAGGGATATCTTCGAGTTAATGCAGGACAGAGGCGGGGTAGACTGACATCTACCCCGCCTCTGACTTTTTCAGGGGATCCTCTGCGTGGTGCGCATGAATAAAAGGTACCTGCTCGTAAGTTTTCTCTCCCTCCTGCTTTCCTTGTGGTCGAGCTCTTCCCTTCATGCACAGGTCGTTGCTGCCGGCAGGGGTGGGGCTCACCTGGTCGGAGGCGCATTCTTTTCCGACTACAGCCCTGACTACGGCGTCAACCGTCTTTACGGGATCGGCGGCTTTTTGGATTTGAACCTGCGCAGCCACATCGGCGTGGAAGGCGAGGTGCGCTTCCTCCGGTTTAGTCAGACTTATTCGGTTCACCAGGACAACTACAATATCGGCCCGAGATACCGGTGGCGCATTCACCGTTGGGAGCCCTACGGGAAGTTCATGATTGGCAATGGCCAGTTTAATTTTCCCTTTAGTTACGGGCACGGCGGATACCTGTTAATCGCACCTGCGGCGGGGCTGGATATTCACTTTCACCGGTTTACAGTGCGCGCGGTTGAGTATGAATATCAGCATTGGTTTAATTTTCAGAACAGTTCTCTGAGCCCGGATGGATTCAGCAGCGGGATCGCTTACCGGATTTTCTAGGGACGAAAGGCGCCGAGTAACTTCCAATCGTCCCACGGCAGGATATCCATCTTTTTTTGAGAGCAGCCTGGGACGATCATCTCGAAATGAAGTCCCGCAGAGCCTGCCCTGAGCTTGTCGAACGGGGCAGGCTCTACGGGACTTCATTTTGCAGTCTCCAGGAGCTCACGGACTTTTTCTAGAAGTGGTAGGCGATGCCGATCACCGGGTTGTAGATGTTGTAGAAGCGACCGGTCTTCTGCGGATCGAGGCCGAAATTCGGGGTTTTCAGGAGCTGCCCCCGATACTCGGCTCGGATGTCAAAGCTGGGGCTTAGCTCATACGCGACTCCGACTCCGTAAACCGCTCCCAGGATGGTTTGCTGCTTCACATCGATCTGGGTGGTGCTGGCGTCGTCGAGGGGTGAAAAGATGTAGGCTGCCGGCCCCCCCTCGATGAACGGATTCCAGTTCTTGAAATTGGCGTTGAGCACGTAGGCGCCGGAAAACTCCTGGACCCGGTCATGCACTCTCACGTTGTTGAAGCTGGTGTAATACTTCTGCGCGTTCTGGGCGTACTGGTAGTTAAGTTCGAGCCCGCTTCGCGGAGTCAGCATGTAGCGGTAGCTGACGAGGCCGCCTAATCCATAGGTCCCGGTCTGTTGAACATCATTGCCGGTGATAAACGGGGGGAAGATGCCGGTTACACTCACGCTCACATCTTGACGGCTTTCCTGGGCCTGACTCGCCACCGCCAGAAAGGGCAGTAGCAGAAATAACAACAGCGTTTTCTTCATTCGTTCCTGAACCTCTCGCCTGCGCGCAACCGAAATCCGTGATCCACTTTGGCAATTGTACCTGCGCCCAGCGCGTGCACGCACATCAACCCGCCCGTTCGACGCGAAACTCATAGGGCGAGCCGCGCTCCAGCGATAACGAGCGCACCACCTTGAGAAACGCCAGGGCCGCATGAGAAAGGTTGGCCTGCTTGCGGTGCACCAGGCGCAGGTGACGTTCAAAACGCAGCGCTTCCACCGGAATCTGGACCAGTTCTCCATTGGCCAGCTCGCGACCTACGGTCAATCCCGGCACCAGAGCCACTCCATTGCCCATGGCCACAAAGCGTTTCACCGCCTCCAGGCTGGGCAGCTCCATGCCCATGTTCAGCGGGGTTTTATGTTTCTCGAAAGCCGAGACTACCTGCCGGCGTAAGGGTGAGGGCACATTATGGGCAATGAAACTCTCCGCGCCCAGGTCTTCAATCGCTATCCCCTTCTCGCGCGCCAAAGGATGATCCGGGTTGACCACCAGGGCGAGCTCATCGGTGTAAACCGCGATGGACTTGAACAGATCCCCTTCCGGACGGAAGGAGAGGACACCAATCTCTACCGATCGCTCGAGTAGTTCGTCAGGAATCCTGCTGGCCAGCGAGCGCTGAATGCTTACCCCAATCTGCGGGCAGAGACGCCGGAAACGGTCCAGAATTGGAAGCAGGTAGAGACACGTATACTCGTTGGCTGCGATCAGCAGGCGGCCGCGGTCGAGCGATTTAAGCTCTTCCATCGCGCTTGTGGCCTCTGTCCGGAGGGCCAACATTCTCCGTGCGTAGTCGCACAGGACTTCGCCGGCAGCGGTCAGGGCTCCGTCCCTGGCGCTGCGCTCGAAAAGTACTTCGCCCAGGTCCCCTTCGAGCTTGCGAACCACCTGGCTTACCGCAGGCTGGGTGCGGTGCAGCCGTTTGGCGGCGCGAGAGAATCCCTTCTCTTCGACAACTGCGAGAAATGTCTCCAACTGGTGAATATCCATAAGTTTTAGCTACGTACAGGCCAGGTTTCCTGCACAACTATAAGCATAGTTGATGATTTTAAGAAGAATTATAAATTTGATCTATGGAGCAAGATCCGCGACAATAATGGAAGAGTTTTTGAAGGGTGGCGCCTCGATGAGCCAAAACCAAGTCCTCGATCGAGTGTTCTTTTTCGACACCACATTGCGTGATGGCGAACAGTCCCCGGGCTGCAGCATGACCATTCCGGAAAAGCTGCGTATGGCGCACGCGCTCGAAGCCCTGGGCGTCGATATCATCGAGGCCGGCTTCGCGATTGCCTCTCCTGGCGACCTTGCCGCTATCAACAGCATCTGCCGCGAAGTGCGCGGTCCCCGCATTGCTTCCCTTGCCCGTACCCGGCGCGAGGATATCGAAGCCGCCGCGAGATCCTTGGAAGGAGCGGACCGCTCCCGCATCCACGTGTTCCTCGCCAGCTCGGACATTCACCTGGAGCACAAGCTGAAGATCACCCGGGCGGAGGCGCTGCACCAGACCGAGAACGCAGTGCGCCTGGCGCGCACTTATGTGGACGACGTGGAGTTCTCTCCCGAGGACGCATCGCGCTCCGACCCCGAGTTTCTGTGCAGTGTGGTCCGCGTGGCCATCCAAGCCGGCGCGACGGTGATTAATCTGCCGGACACCGTGGGCTACTGTGTTCCCAGTGAGTATGCCGCCATCTTCCGCAACCTGCGCGAACGGGTTCCGGAGGTGGCTGGGATCACGCTTTCCTCCCACTGCCACAACGATCTGGGCATGGCCGTCGCCAACACCCTGGCGGCGCTGGAAGCAGGCGTGCGGCAGATCGAGTGCACCATCAACGGCATTGGCGAACGGGCCGGGAATGCGGCTCTGGAAGAGGTAGCCGCGGCCATGCTGGTGCGCCCGGACAAGTTCCCCTACGCGCACGGCCTGGTTCTGGACCAGCTCTACCCCACCAGCCAATCGCTTGCGGAAGTGATCAGCTTCGCGCCGGCGCCCAACAAGGCTGTCGTGGGCAGCAATGCCTTCGCCCACGAAGCAGGCATTCACCAGCACGGTATGCTTGCCCACCCGTTAACTTACGAAATCATGACCCCCACTTCTGTAGGTGTACCCGCCAACCGCATGGTGCTGGGCAAGCATTCTGGCCGGCGGGCGTTGGCGCATCGGCTCAAGGAACTCGGATATACCCTCGACGCCGCCGATCTGGACGCCGTTTATCACCGCTTCACAGAACTGGCCGATCGGAGAAAAGCTATTTTCGACCAGGACCTCCTATCCCTGCTCCCGGCGCACCATCCACCGGCTGACACCATGTTGCCGGAAGCGGAGTTACAGATCTGAACCGAGGTGAGTAAAGAATGAAATTAAAAGTTCTGGTCGGCGCGGGAGATGGGATAGGTCCCGAAGTCACACGCGAAGCGGTACGCATCCTGACCTCAGTGGCGGAGTTCGGTGGGTATAACTTCCAGTTCACCGAGATGCCCATTGGAGGCCAGGCCATTCGCCAGGCGGGCACGCCTCTGCCCGCGGCCACGCTCGACGCTGCGCTCGAAAGCGACGCCGTGCTGCTGGGCGCGGTGGGCAGCAACGAATTCAATGGGCTGCCGCCGAATCGCCGGCCCGAAGCTGGTCTGTTGCAGCTGCGCCAGGCGCTGGGGGGCTTTGCTAATCTGCGCCCCTCGTTTGCGTACAAGGCTTTGTCCGCCAACTCGCCGCTACGCCCTGAAGTGACCGATGGGGCGGATATTCTTTTCGTCCGCGAGCTGCTGGGTGGCCTTTATTTTGGCGAGCCGCGGGCCTGGGATCGGGAGAGCGGAGCGGCATGGAACACCATGCGCTATACCCGCGACGAGGTCGCCCGGGTGGCGCGTGTCGCGTTTGATCTGGCTGGACATCGGCGCAAGAAAGTCACGTCGGTGGATAAGGCAAATGTGCTCGAGGTATCGCAGTTGTGGCGGGCAACCGTTATCGAGATTGCCCAGCAGTATCCGGGGATCGCACTGGAGCATCATTACGTCGATGCCTGCGCCATGCACCTGATGAATACTCC
Source organism: Acidobacteriaceae bacterium (assembly GCA_049693715.1). GTDB lineage: Bacteria > Acidobacteriota > Terriglobia > Terriglobales > Acidobacteriaceae > PALSA-350. Next base: position 20,901 of record JBAVQC010000365.1, read on the forward strand.
GCGTAATTTCGACGTGGTGCTTACCGAGAATTTGTTTGGAGACATTCTGAGTGACGAAGCCGCGGTCATCACAGGGTCGCTGGGCATGTTGCCTTCGGCAACCATTGGTGGGGCAGTCAACCTGTATGAGCCAGTGCACGGCTCCGCACCGGACATCGCGGGGAAAGGCATTGCCAATCCGTTAGGCGCGATTCTTACCGCCGCCATGCTGTTGCGGCACTCGGCCAATCTGGAAAATGATGCGCAGGCGGTGGAACTGGCAGTGCGCAAGGTTCTGGAACAGGGGTACCGCACTGCTGATCTGTTGCGCGAGGGGCAGCCTGGCCAGCATGTATCGACCCAGGAGATGGGCAGGCTGGTACACCAGACGCTCAACGAACTGATTGACCGGCAGCAGGCTTTGCACGCGGTCTAGAACTTTTTGAAGGGTACGGCCTTTAGGCTGCTGACCAAGTTCAGCCGCTGAGGATTGATGCTCCCGGGGGCTTTAGAGCATGTGTGAGAACCGAAAAACATGCTCTGAAGCCCGTACCCTTCAGAAACAAAGGAAAAAATATGTCTCACGGTCCAAGAACTCTGTTTGAAAAGGTTTGGGAATCGCATGTGGTGGTGGCTCCCGAGGGGGAGCCGGCCCTGCTCTATATCGATCTGCACCTGTTGCATGAGGTCACTTCACCGCAGGCGTTTGAAGGGTTGCGGCTGGCGGGGCGAACCGTGCGGCGTCCGGACCGGGCGGTGGCGACGGTGGATCATAACGTACCCACGACCGCTAACCGGCTCATCATTGAAGATGCGATCGCGGCCAAACAGATGGACGCCCTGCGAGCGAACTGCGCCGAGTTCGGCATTCCTCTCTACGACGTTCAGTCACCAGAGCAAGGGATCGTACACGTCATCGGTCCGGAATTGGGCGTGACCAAGCCGGGCATGACCATAGTCTGTGGCGACAGCCACACCAGCACTCACGGCGCGTTCGGCGCGCTGGCCTTCGGCATCGGCACTTCGGAAGTGGAGCATGTTCTGGCTACCCAGTGCCTGCCGCAATCGCTGCCTAAAACTTTCCGCATCACGGTGGATGGCGAAGTCGGCCCGGCAGTCACAGCGAAAGACATTGCGCTGGGGATCATCGGCCATATAGGAACCGATGGCGCCAGCGGCTGCGTGATCGAGTATGCAGGTCAGGCGATCCGTGCTCTCTCCATGGAAGGCCGCATGACTTTGTGCAACATGAGCATCGAGGCCGGCGCCCGAGCGGGCATGATCGCTCCCGACGAAACCACCTTCCGCTATCTCAAAGGACGGCGCTTCAGCCCTACCGGCACCGATTGGGATCGTGCGCTGACCGAGTGGAAGTCGCTGGCCAGCGATCCCGGCGCCCGGTTCGATCGCGAACTGGTGCTGCGTGCCGAAGACCTCGCACCCTTCGTCACCTGGGGGACCAGTCCCGGGATGGTGGTACCGGTCACAGAACGTGTGCCCGATCCCGCCGCCAGCCATTCTCCGGCAGAACGCCGGGCCTGGGAACGCGCCCTCGAATACATGGCGCTGGAGCCTGGCAAGGCGATCGAAGAGCTGGCGATCGATCGCGTGTTCATCGGCTCGTGCACCAATGCCCGCATTGAAGATCTTCGCTCCGCGGCCAAGGTAGTCAATGGATACCACGTTCATCCGCAGGTGCGGGCGATGGTGGTCCCCGGATCGCAGCAGGTGAAGAAGCAGGCGGAAGAAGAAGGACTGGACGAAGTTTTTCGCGCCGCCGGTTTTGATTGGCGCGAGCCCGGATGCTCCATGTGCCTGGGAATGAATCCGGATATTCTCGCGCCTGGCGAGCGCTGCGCTTCCACCAGCAATCGTAACTTTGAAGGACGCCAGGGCCGCGGCGGGCGCACTCACCTGGTGAGCCCCATGATGGCCGCAGCGGCCGCGGTCTCCGGCCACTTCACCGACGTCCGTAAATGGCAGTTCAACCCGGTTGCCGCGCAGGCGGTGGAGTCAGTCCAATGAAGCCATTTCGCAAACACACAGGCCTGGTCGCACCGCTCGATCGCGAGAATGTGGACACCGATCAGATCATTCCCAAGCAGTTCCTCAAGCGGATTGAACGGACAGGTTATGGCGAATTCCTTTTCTTTGACTGGCGTCGCGTGCAGGAGGGGCCGGATGCCGGCGCACCGCATCCGGATTTCGTTTTGAACCATCCGCGTTACAAGGACGCAGAGATCCTCGTCACAGGCAAAAACTTCGGCTGCGGATCCTCGCGTGAACATGCGGCATGGGCGCTTTCGGACCACGGCTTCCGCTGCGTGATCGCATCTTCCTTCGCTGATATTTTTCATTCCAACGCGGGTAAGAATGGCATCCTGCTGATCACTCTGCCCGAAGAGCAAGTGCAGACGCTGATGCAGCGTGCCGCGTCCATCCCTGGTTACAAGCTCACGGTTTCGCTCGAAGACGAGAAGCTGCACGATGAACATGGCCTTTCGATTCCCTTCTCCACCGACCCCTTTCGTCGTGAGTGCCTGCTGCTGGGTCTGGACGACATTGGGTTGTCGCTCAAACATGGCGGTGCGTTGGAGAAATTTGAGCAGCATCATGACACGGAGTTTTGGTTGACGCCGAAGCCTGCGGATGCAGCTACCACCCAAGGAGCTATATGAGCACGCAAGAACACACCCGGCTCACCGGGGCGGAAATTATCTGGGCAACGCTCGAAGGGGAAGGAGTACGCGAGGTTTTCGGCTATCCCGGCGGAGCGATTTTGCCGGCGTACGATGCGTTGCGCAAGTTTCCCATTCGTCACATCCTGGTGCGCCATGAGCAGAGTGCGGTACACATGGCCGATGGCTATGCACGGGCGTCTGGCCGCGTAGGTGTGGCCATCGCCACCTCCGGCCCCGGCGCGACCAACATGGTCACCGGCATTGCCACCGCGATGCTGGACTCGATTCCGGTGGTCTGCATCACGGGCCAGGTGGGAAGCAAAGTCCTGGGCACCGACGCGTTCCAGGAAGTGGACATCACCGGCATCACACTGCCGGTGACCAAGCATAACTATGTCGTCACTCGTGCCGAAGACATCGCCCCCGTGCTGCGCGATGCGTTCCGCGTTGCCAACTCGGGCCGCCGAGGGCCGGTGCTGGTCGACATCACCAAGGATGCGCAGCAGGCAACGGCGGAGTTCGATTTTGCCGCGGCGGCGCCACAGAAAATCGGAGCCCACCCGATGCTCAGTGTCGCTGAAGAGAGCATTGCTGAGGCAGCCGAGCTGATCCTCACCGCGAAGCGCCCCTTGATTCTTGCCGGGCACGGCATCATCCAATCGGGCGCGATGAGCCAGGTACGCGCGCTGGCCGAGCGGGCGCAGATTCCGGTGGCTTGTACGCTGCTTGGGCTGGGCAGCTTCCCTGCTTCGCACAAGCTCAACCTGGGCATGATGGGCATGCATGGTGAGTCCTGGGTCAACCACTCGATTCAGGAAGCAGACTTGCTGATTGCCTGCGGCATGCGCTTCGATGACCGGGTCACCGGATCGCTCGCGACCTACGCACCCAAAGCGAAGAAAATTCATATCGACATCGACCCTTCCGAGATCAACAAAAACGTCGCCGTGCAGGTGTCGTTAATTGGCGATCTGGCGACGGCCCTGGACCAGCTTTTACCGCGGATTCGTACCCGTGACGGAGCGGCATGGCTGCACGCAATCGACCGCATGAAAGGGGACGCGGCTGTCCGCGATATCAAGAACCTGCCCGACAACGGTCATCTGTACGCCGCGCACGTGATCAGCGATCTGTGGCATGCAACCTCGGGCGATGCCGTCGTTACGACCGATGTGGGCCAGCACCAGATGTGGGAAGCGCAATACTACAAGCATGAGCAGCCGCGCTCTCTCATCACGTCTGGCGGTTTGGGGACGATGGGTTTTGCCTTGCCTGCCGCCATTGGCGCCAAGGTTGCCTGTCCGGGCAAGGAGGTGTGGGCTATCGCGGGAGACGGCGGCTTTCAGATGACCTGTCCCGAGCTGGCGACCATTGTGCAGGAGAAGTTGGATATTAATATCGCCATCATCAACAACGGTTACCTGGGCATGATCCGGCAGTGGCAAGAGACCTTTTACGAAAAGAATTATGAGTGCTCTCCGATCTTCTCGCCGGACTTCGTCAAGCTGGCGGATGCTTTCGGCATCCGGGCTGCTGCGGTGACCAAGCGCTCCGAAGTCATGAAGACGGTGGAAGCGGCGCGCAGCCACAGAGGCCCCTTCCTGATCAATTTCATGGTGGAGCAGGAAGATACTGTTTACCCGATGATCGCGCCGGGAGCAGCGCTGCACGAGATGATCCGGCGCCCGTCGAACAATCCATTAATCGAAACCGCGTCGGACGTCTAGAAAGGTTTCCATGCAGCACACATTCGTCGCCTACGTGGAAGACAAGCCTGGTGTGCTTACCCGCGTAGCTTCGCTGTTCCGCCGGTTAAACATCAATATCTCCTCGGTCACTGTGGGTGGGTCGGAGCGTCCGAACATCTCGCGCATGACCCTGGTCGCGGATGCTCCGCCGGCTGCCGGCCACCGCATCATGGCGTCGCTGTACAAACTGGAGAACGTGATCCAGGTGGATGACGTGGGCCGCTTCTCCTCGGTGAGCCGCGAACTGGCCTTGATCAAGGTGGCGACCACGCCCAAGACGCGGTCGCATATCTTTGAACTGGTCAACGTATTCCGGGCACGCGTGGTGGATCTCGCGCCGGGATCGCTGATGATCGAAATCACCGGCAGCGAGAGCAAGATCGAGGGCCTGCTTCAGGTGCTGAACGAGAACGAAGACCGGGTGCTTGAAATTTCCCGTACTGGGCGCATGGTGATGCGCCGTGGGCACCACACCAGCCGCGTACTTGAGGCGCTGGGCGATGTCGAATCACAAAACGGCGCGGTAGGCGCGCCAATGGCGGATGCGCTGCCGGAGGAAGAAGAAACCCTCCCCATCGATAGCGATCTGCCACATCAACAACCGTAACTACGTCTGTACACAAAGGAAAGATTAATGACCAAGACTTATCACGACCAGGATGCCGATCTTTCGCTGATCCAGGGAAAAAAAGTAGCCATTATCGGCTACGGCTCCCAGGGCCATGCCCACTCGCTGAATCTCAAGGACTCTGGCGTCGATGTGCGCGTCGGCTTGCCGGCCACCAGCCGGTCCATCAAGAAGGCCAAGAGCGCCGGCCTCGAAGTGCTCTCCGTGGGAGATGCCGCCAAGTGGGCCGACGTCATCATGATCCTCGCCCCCGATACTTCGCAGGCAGCGATTTACAACGAGCACATCGCTCCTCACATGGGCAAGGGAAAGACGTTGATGTTCGCACACGGTTTTAATATCCGTTACGGCACCATTGTTCCCAGCAAAGAGATTGACGTAAGCATGGTCGCTCCCAAGGCTCCGGGACACCGGGTGCGCGAGGTATTCACGGAAGGTGGCGGTGTTCCGGCCCTGATCGCGGTGCAGCAGGACGCTTCCGGTAAGGCACATGCCCTGGCGCTCTCGTATGCCAAGGCTATCGGTAGTGCGCGCGCCGGGGTTCTCGAAACGACCTTTACCGAAGAGACGGAAACTGACCTCTTCGGCGAGCAGACTGTGTTGTGCGGGGGCGTGAGCGCGCTGGTGAAGGCGGGCTTTGAGACCCTGGTGAACGCCGGCTACCAACCAGAGGTGGCCTACTTCGAGTGCCTGCATGAGTTGAAGCTGATTGTCGATCTTATGTACCGGGGTGGTCTGGCTTACATGCGCTACTCCATCTCCGACACCGCCGAGTACGGCGACTATACCGCTGGGCCGCGCCTGGTTACGGATGCCACCCGCGCGGAGATGAAGAAGATACTGACCGAGATTCAGGACGGCACGTTCGCCAAAAACTGGATCAAGGAGAACGAGACCGGACGCAAGCACTTTGACCAGATGCGCAGCAAGGAAGCGGAGCACCCCATTGAGGAGGTGGGAAGCAAACTGCGCGCGGCCATGCCGTTCCTCGATCCGGTAACGGTCACAGTGGACAGTCCAGGCGCGGCGCCTCGCTTGGCTGAACCTGTGGGGGCCTAGCTGGGATTTGCACGTACGTTGAGTACCCAACATAGGGACGGGCTTTAGAGCGTGTGTGAGAAGCCCGTACCCTTCAACATGGAAGACAGGACGACCGTTACGATGGCGACCCTTTTGAGTTTTTAACGCACCTCTTACACGTTTTTTAGCGTCTACTCTGCATGCCCTTCCCGACGGCATTGCGTTTTTCCGTTTTTGCTGTGATCGCGGCCTTTTTCCTGGCTGCGATGACTGGGCAAACCCGGAACCCACAGCCCAGCGCGGGGTGTCCAGCCCAGCCGAACACCCTGCGGGCGATGCGGGGCTGTTACCGCCCCTTGCTGGTATTCGCTCCGAGTCTGGACAATCCCCAGCTGGTGAGGGAGTTCGATCAACTGAAGGCTCATGCAGTCGAGCTCAAGAGCCGGAGTGTTCTCTACGTCCCCATCGTGCCTGAGGGACATAATCAGCCCATCCCGGGCTCCAAAGTCCCAACCGCCAGGCTTAGCGAGGATGAGCTGGCAGCGATGCGTCACCGCTTCAAGGTCGAACCGTCTGATTTTCTGGTGATCCTGATCGGTAAAGATGGAGAGGAAAAGCTGAGCAACAAGACCCCTGTCCCGGTGGACCAAATCGAACGGCTGATTGATTCCATGCCCAAGAACAAGGTGAGGCCGGAACCCCAGGGCGAGGAATAGGCCAGCCGCTCCCCTCCCCCATGCTGCCATCGGCAGCCCGCCACGCCGGCAGCGGTTTCGGGGAACTGGAACCACACCGCATCGGCTAAGATCAAAAGCAACACCGCGAGGTGCCATGACGACCCAAGCTACGATCCCAGGTTTCACCACGGCTCCCCTTCCGTACCGCGCGCCCCACGACCCGGCGCGCGTTCCGGAACTGGTAGAGGCCCTGAAGAAGATAGGCCCCATTCACGATCTGGAGAAGGCCGATTATGAGTGGCTGGCCACCCGAGGCACTGAGGTCTTTGCGGAGTCGGGGGCAATCGTCTTTCATGAAGGCGACCCTGCCACCAAGATGACCATCCTGCTTAAGGGCGAGATCTATTTGCGCCGGGAGCATGGTGGACCCGCTGCCCTGTTCATAGGACGTTCCGGGTCGATTACCGGCCTGCTTCCCTACTCCCGTATGAAGGCCCACGGTGGACTGGGATATACCTCTGCCCCAACCTGGTGGCTGGAGTTCGATCGATCGCTCTTTCCAGAGATGATCCAGACGATTCCGGCGCTCACCGAACGATTCGTCGCCGTCCTTCTGGACCGCGTTCGCGAAGTCACCCGTATGGAGCAGCAGTCAGAAAAGCTGAATGCACTTGGCAAACTGGCTGGGAACCTGGCTCACGAACTCAATAATCCGGCTTCCGCCGCGCAGCGCTCGGCCGCCGGGGTTCTGGAAGAGTTGCGAGTGTATGGACACGAACGCTTCAATCTGGGACGTCTGTGTCTGGACTCCGAGAAGACCGGGAAGGTCATGGCATGGGAGGATCAGGTTCGGACCGAAGCGAAAAGGCTGGGCACGCCGGCCGAATCGGAGCAGACCCATCGCGAAGATCAAATTGTGAGCTGGCTGCACAGGCATGACATCCAGGAGTCCTGGCATATCGCGCCGGAACTGGCCGAGTTTGGTGTGGTGCCCGAGCAGTTGGAACCGCTCGCCGGCTATCTGGACCCGGGCGCCATTGCCGTGGTGTTGTCGCAGTTCACCTCATCGCTGCGGACGGAAAGAATCGCGGAGGCCATGCTGGACTCCACGGCGCGCATTTTCGATTTAATACGGGCCATCAAGGATTACTCCTATATGGACCAGATGCCCATTCAGGAGGTCGACATCCCTCAAAGTCTGGAAAACACTCTGGCCATGGTCGCCTCCCGGTTGCGCAATATGGAAGTGATCCGCGATTACGAGCCCCACCTCCCGTGCGTAAGCGTCTACGGGAGGGAGCTTAACCAGGTCTGGACGGCATTGATCGAGAACGCTCTGGATGCGGTTCACGACGAAGGGAAGATCAAGCTTCTGGTCCGCACTGCCGGCGACATGCTGCTCATCGAGGTCTGGGATAACGGTCCCGGGATTCCGCAGGAGTTGCAGGGGCGTATCTTCGAGCCCTTCTTTACCACCAAGGCTCCGGGAAGCGGCCTGGGCCTGGGCCTGGACGCGGTGAGCCGCATCGTGCGCATGCACCGGGGCTTTGTTACCGTTCAATCGAAGCCTGGCAGTACGTGCTTTCAGATTCGCCTGCCCCTGCAGCAGGGGCAGGCTTACTAGGGGCGAATTCAAGGCTGTTCTAAATGGCTAAATCAGTAAGCGCAACGGGCGTTGGGACTTGGACCGTTCTTCGCTCGCCTCGTTTCAGAATGTACTGACGAGACCCGCTCTCTTGAATCGCTCGTCCAGCTTGCCTTGCTGACGCAAAGGCGAAAGTGCGTAGAGGTTCCGGACAATTGTCTGGAGTAATTCGATATCGTTCCTTACGACTGCGTCAGCCCCCGCCTCCTTGAGACGCTCGGCTTCTAGAGAATCGACGAAATTGGTTTGTTTCTTCAACCAGGCAAGTCGTTCTTTCCAGAACTCATCCCGGGCGCACTCGATCGTCCAATAACCATTTTTGAGCTCTTCCATAGCAGTTCTCATCACGGCGAGGTCTCTTCGGGATAGGGCGCCTTCAGCGGAGCGGATCGATTCTTCAACTTCGCGCGCCTGGTCCTCGCTGCCGCTCGCTTGTGATAGCTTCCGCGCCGGGTCGCGAAAGTCGTTCAGTTCAGTGGAGAGCAGATCCCACTCATAAAGCCTTTCCATCTCATCGATCGCCGCTTTGAGCTCAAGGAGTTGCAGGGGCGCTTTCTGCTGTGCATCGGGATCCTCAGCTGCCGCCCGCTTTTCTCGCTCGATGAGCAGAATCTCCTGGCCAATCGTGGGGTCTACGCTCTCGGCAGCGGCCCGTTCGATATCCGCCAGGCGGTCCTTTTCTTTTATCAGTTCCAGTTCGATTTCTGCTGTCAGGAGTTCGGGGAGACTTCGCATCCTTACCATCACGCAGGTTTCATTGACCCCAGGGAAGAACGCCTCAGCGGAAAGGTTTTTGGATTGGTCCAGCTGATATCGAATTTCAACTTCCGCGCCTGCTCCAAGTGTCCTGCGCAAATCACTGCCATGAAGCTCAATGCTGCCAATCGCTATGTTCCGATCCGATCTTGTGTAGTCCCCTTCCAGAAAGTAAGTTCTCAGAACGCTCCTCGGATCCCCGGCGATGACATCGTGCGCGGTCGTATATCTATGGCACCCCTTGGCTGGAAGAGGAGACCCTTTGCGGAGCAGGACTTCCGCCACATTATTGGCAAGCGCAACGGCAAGCGTTTTAGATGTAGTCATATCAGCAATTAGCCCCTGGGTGATGCTAAAGGAGCTATCGTCCGCGATGATTCGAGAACCTCGTGGATCCTCCAGATGAACCTCGAAGGAATTAACCAGTCTTGGCCTGAGGACGACCGTCGTAAACAAGTTTCCGGAAGTTGGGATTGGTATGGCGCCACTGTTCCATCCGCCATCCGCGCGAAAGACAGTCACGATCGTTCCGGAGAGGGCCGGCGAGATTGCTAGACCTATTTCAGCTTCCGCATCGGAAGATACGGCGCGATAGGCAATCTTTAGAGATATTTTCGAACCGGGATGAGCTGCGGCTTTTGTGAGACGGGAAGGAACCCGTTGTGTAGAAGCGTAAAGGGCGGCGCCCGTGGCGACGACAGTCAACGGGTCGAGCTTGCACTCCGCTTTGCCGAACCTGGCAAGGATGGTCTCGCGAAAATAGGGAGTCTGGGTTTGGCCACCCACAACCAGCACGCTCGCCAGGCCATCGCTTGACACACCGCACTGCTCCAGCAATCGCGTAGAGATCGACATACACCTTGAGGTGAGGTGTTCAGTGGCCCGTTCAAGGTCCGCCCTGGTCAATTCCACGACTGTATCGATCTCCGCAAAGGGAGGACCTAGACGGCTTATCTCGATGGACACTTTTTGGAGTGCGGATAGCATTTTCTTGGCCTCCTCGGCACGGAACTTAAGTGTCGCCATCGCCCGCTTCGCTGCATCATTGCTTCTGCAAAGTGGAATGTCTCCATATTCTTGCCGTATACGACGGACAATGACTTCAACGAGCGCCCAGTCGAAGTCCTTACCACCCAGCTTGGCATCACCATCATGCCCCAGCACGACGAACTTGCCCTCGCAAGCAGACAAAAGGCTGGTGTCAAATGTGCCGCCTCCAAGGTCAACGACAAGGAGGTTCCCAGATAGGCTCTCCGCCTGGTAGCCGTACGCCATGGCAGCCGCAACCGGTTCCTGGATGAACGGACACAGATCGATCCCGGCAAGCTTAGCCGCTGCCGTGGTGTCTTCACACGCAGGGATAAGGAAGTTCGCTGGAACGGTTATCACTGCAGCATCGAGATGTTCGCCTGCAAAACGAGTGGCTGCGCTACCTTTCAGATTTTTAAGCACCTCTGCGCTGAGTTCCGCTGCCGTCAGGCGCTTGCCAGCCTTCTTGAACGTGAAGCCGTCCACCTGCGGATTGCCCATCCAGCGTTTGAACTCGCCGACTGCGTTATCCGGATCGAACTCCAGCTCGTTGTACGCATTTTGGCCAACCGTCACCGATCCGCGCGCGTCCATCTTGACCGCAGAAGGCGTCACTTCGCTGTTCGTGACTTGGTTTCTGACAATTACCAGCTCGCCGCGATCCAGACAGGCAATCACGCTGTTGGTGGTGCCAAGATCTATACCGAAATCGATCGTTTTACGCCCCATGCAAGCCTTCCTTTCTTCCCACTGACACGATCACGCGCGCAGCGTTGGCCAACTTGTTGTTGATATATATGTTGGGCGAAAGAGTCTCGCTCACGACGCGTTTTCCTATTTCCAGTTGGTCGGAAAGATCAAATACCGCTATGTTCAGGGTCATCCCATCCCGAAATTCAGAGCCCTCCGGATCATCGATCACAACGCCCAACGCAGCGAGCGCGTCGATCATTTTGTCGACGCTGGTTTGCAGGACGAAATGCTTTCGGTTGCCCACAAATTCAGGGATGAGCTTCTTGATCCGCCAGCACTCCAGGGCCAGCACTTTCACCGATCCGTCACAGATGACTGTGGGAGAATTTGGTGCAGGCTGCAATTTTTGAATTGGCCGTTTGGCGGGCCTTTTCCGAGTTTTGACTTTCATTAGGAGCCATTCCGTATTTATTGTCGTGCGTTCAATGAGGTGACGCGCTCGTTGTAAACCGCATAGTCCGTCTTCCATGCCGCGAGATCTGCGTTGTACTTCTGAACTTTGCGGTCGTAGCCGGCCCACACTGCCTGATAGGTCGATTGGCCGCCGCCGGGGACGTTTTCCTTGGCATAGGAAGACCTGACGCTTGCCAGATAACGGTTCTGCTTTTGGATTTCCGTGTCTTCGCCGTCCAGTTTTCTTTTCCTATCATCGAGTAATTGCGCGAGCACGGTGAGAACTGCCCGTTCTTGCTCGATATCGTCTCTTTCGGAGTGCCGCGCATCGGAAGATTTCTCAGGAGACGCCTCTGGGCCGCCTTCGCTACGCGTAGAGGCGATGGCGATGGTTGAAGCGGCTCCTACTGTCTTCGTTGAGGTCCCTCTGCCGATGAACGTCATAAGGACGAGTATGATCACGGCTGCGGCGATCGCCCAGCGAGCCTGCTTGAGGAAATTTGGAAGTGGAGCTTTCCCGTGGATGTAATAGGACCGGAAGTCGGCATCCGTAACCCTATATGCCCCAAAGGGAAAGACGGGAACAAAGAGAAACGTAAGCCAGTGGTTCGTCACATACGATCGCGTTTCGCGATCATAGTCTCGTTTCCCGTAAAACATCGCACCGAAGCCATTGAGCGTATAGAGGATCGGATTTTTCTTTGTAATATCGACGCCGCGCAGCAAACGCACCCATCGATACCGGTCCTGCATCGCTTTGATCTCGAGCTTCCGCTCTTCCGTGGCCATTGCGAGAGCAGACGCTAGCTTCCGCTCAGCAGCATCGAAATCACCCCATTTCACCAACGCGTCCACTTCCCGGCATAGGGTGGCCCACTGAACGTGCCGTTTGTCTCGCTCCATCGATTCGCGCGCACTCCTGTAAAGATCTCGAGTTACTTCGATCTCGGTTTTTTGTTCTTCGTCGGAGATGGCGAGAGCAGACGCCAGCTTCTGCTCGGCACCAGCGAAATCACCACCACGGGCCAACGCCTCAGCCGCCCGGCATAGGATTGCCCGCTGAACGGTCTGCCTATCTCGTTCCATCGATTCGAGCAGTTGCGGATCACGCGCAAACTCTCGAGCTTGCACGATGAGCCGGATGGCGTGGTCAAGATCGCCCAGCAAACCGAGATAAGCGCCGGAAAGTCTCTGGTAGGACCTCGCAACCGCATCCAACCAAGCGTTAACGTCGACGAGCTCGGCCAGACTGCCAACGACGTCTCCATACTCGTCGGCCACGCTGCGAAGCTCTCTTTCCCGCTCCGCTAACGAGCTTCGGATATCAGCTTTGTTGTCCTGCTGAGTGATTCCGGAAATCCGATCGAGGATTGCCCCGAGGGAAACAAAGCCATCTTTGATCTCCTGTTGCTCCAGGAGTTTTAGCGCTGCAGCGAGGTCAAGCCAGGATTTATGCTCCATAGCAAGGCTCGCGAGAACGGGGACGGCTCTTAACTCGTTGGTTTTGACAGCCCGGACCATTTCCTCCGAAAAGGTCGAACTCAATTGCCGGCGCACCGCGGCTTTCATCATTGCGCAATCAGACTTTTGACAATCAATTCTCCGTGCCCGCCCCTGCATGAACGTCCAGAAGAGGTCATCGTCCATCAATTCTTTCCACCGCTTCAGGGCCTCTTTCCAATGGTCCAGCCGGCAGTTCTCGGTACACTCTTGCCCGAGGACGCTGAGCATGACAGCCAGGTTGTGCCGGGCTACTGCGCCGTGGGTGCCGGACACTCTCAAACTCAGGGCGTCGAGCACCTGGTGTCGATGCCCGTCTACCAGACCATCCATTTCGTGAACCCAGAACAGCTCCTCGATCAACCGGTCTTGGGGCCGCTCCAGCAAATGGACTGCCTCGAGAATCTCTTCCTCAGAAACATTGGTAAACGGCTGGAGACCATACTGTGTCGTTCCTCCCTGTTCACCGAGCTCTAATGCAACCAAGAGGCGTGCCTGCTGCCTAAAGATCTTCTTCAGTTCGACATCGGCGGAGAGGCAAAGCACACGGAACGAGTTGGCTCGAGAGAGCCTTGTGCGGGAAAATCGACTGCTTGTTTCCCCAACCGCAGCTGAGTTGACTGTCATTCACGCGCCCCGGAAGACGAAGGAACGTCCACCGGAGCCATTGGGCTTTCGATATTCGCTCGATTCACAGAACTTACTCGCGAAACCTGAAGACTTCAGGCGGTGGGGTATTAAGAATGATTTACGAGATTCCTTGGGTTACGGTACCCAGGTGCTCGCCTCCGAGGCGGGGTTTGCCGTGAAGAGCCCAGGACCAACGTCTTAGGCATCTTCGGGCCGTCCCTCCGGGGGCTCGGGGGTCTGGACGCGGTCAGCCGAAACCTGGGAGTACGTGCTTTCAGATCCGGCTGCCACTACAACAGGTTCAGGATTACTAGAGAGGTCTCCGGCGGAAGGGCCTGCGTGCGTGCCCATCACGAAACCGAGTCCCGTTAGGGACGACTGAACTTACTGAACTTAGCCCAGGACACTGCGTCCTGGGCTTCTCTATTTTCCGGTGCCCCAGGGTCGGATTGAGTGTTGTACGGCCCGTTTTCCATCTGGAAAAACCGCAGGTCCCTCCGCTACGCTTCGCTCCGGTCGGGATGACAAAGGGGGTGTAGTGGCTCACGAGGAGAGTCGTTACGAGAGGTCATCCAGGCGTCGTAACTCGGGGACGCGTAACTCGGGGACCCCTTCCAGGCTGTTCCCCTTTCCGCCGAGAGTTTTTAGGCAGCCGATTGAAGTTATTTATAAAATTCGATATTTTTGGGTCTTTTTTGTCGTTTTTGCGAATTGCAGCTCAGCGGCGGTGGGCAGACCCGTCGTTTTAATCGAGTACGTAAGGTTCAGGGGCTCGCGAGGGCGTGAACCGGTTGGCGAAGGTGGACTGGCTGGGGACGGGGTCCCGAGGGACGTCTTCCGCCGAGCCGGAGGTGGCTTCGGGCTCGGAGACGCCAAAGTCATCTTCCTGCTGGGCAGGGCTCGGCTGCGGGTAGATGGGCGCAGGGACGGAGTTCTTCTTCGCGGAGCCGGCGCGACGGTCAGGGATAAGGCCCTCGATGGCCACGATCATCTGGATGGCCTTGACCTGTCCTGTAATGCTGCCAGGGGTCATTTCGGAGCTG
>JBAVQC010000366.1:0-24599 GCA_049693715.1 Acidobacteriaceae bacterium
TCCATTATGGCCGATAAATGTCCCCGATTTTCTTGCCGTAACCGTGTCTCAATTTTGGGGTCCACTACAGAGCGATCGGATCCGAATAACTTTGAAAATCTGGACGAGTCGTCCAGCTACCAGGCGAAATGCGCCATCTGTCACACCAGCCAGTTGCGCAACACCAGCGGAGGCGGCCTGGAAGCCGACCATCTCGAATTCAGGGAGCCGGGCATCGGCTGCGAAATGTGCCATGGACCGGCCGCGCTCCACATTGCGTCCATCACCAACGGCACCGCGTATGACAAGCAGCCGCTCGATCCTCCGGTCGACTTCAGAAAGATCAGCAACAAGGATTTTGTTGCTATTTGCGCACAATGTCACATGCAGTCGGCGTTGCGCGATTTCGGCGCGCAGGGTGAACTGAATTACTCTCGCACCGGAACCTTCTTCCGCCGGGATCAAAGCCTTCCCTTCGGCGAATTCACGCGCAAGGGTTTTTATAAGGACGGACGATTCGGTCAATCGACATTTATCGTCGAAGCGCTGGAACGCTCCAAGTGTTTTCGCAAGGGAGCGGTCAGCTGCGGAAGTTGCCACGACCCACACGGTCATGATTTTTCCACCAACCGGACATCTTTGAAATTTAAAGATCAGCCCGATCAGATGTGTGTGGGTTGCCACACCCGGTTTGCCGATAAGTCAACTGCCGCAGCGCATACCCATCACGGCCCGAATTCCGAGGGCAGTCGATGCATTGCCTGCCATATGCCTCCGATTATGGATGCGCTGGGTTTTGGTGCGCGCACTCACCAGATCGACGACATCCCAAACGCGGAGATGACCCTGCGTTTCGGCCAGCAGGATAGCCCCAACGCCTGCCTGCTCTGCCACACCGGCAAGACCGCGCAATGGGTGCAGAGCGAATTGCTTTCGTGGAAGAAACCCCTGGCAGCTGCCAACCAACCGCCCCCGCGCTAAGCCCAGGACCTCACTACTTCTGCATATTGGCAATGATCTTCAACGCCTGTGCCACATCGGGATCATCAGGCGAGAGCCTTTTGGCCTCCAGCAACTCGTCACGGCCATTCTTCAAATCACCCGAGCGGCAGTAAATCAGACCAAGATCCTTGTGCAGAAGAGGCTTGGCGCGGCAATCACCGCACAACTGAATCCCTTCCTTCAACTGGGCGATAGCCTTAGGCCAGTCGTGTGCATCCGCGGAGGTCAATGCGAAATTGCCGATGATCTGCGCGCGATCGGTAATGTGCTGCTCTGCCTGTTGCGCCTCCAGTTGGTCCTCGAGATGCTTGGCTTCCTCCGGGTTGGTTTTACTGAGCAAGCGAGCAAGGTTATACGCAGCTTCGCTGTATTGGGGATTAATCTGGATCACTTTACGCCACTGTTCAATCGCCCCCGCGGATTGATCTTGCCGCAGCAACTCCTGGCCGAGCATGTAGTGGATGTCCGCATTGTTGGGATCCAATTCGCTGGCTTTTTCCAGCAGGGGAATTGACTCTGCGCCTTTGCCTGCCTGTTTGGCGATCAGCCCGAGCAGATACCACGAACCAGAGGAGCTGGGATCGAGACGTGTCGCTGCCTCGAGATCCGGCTTGGCTTCGTCATTGCGCCTCAGGTCGATCAACACGCGTCCCCGGTTGTAGCGAGCGGGCGCGAAGTTGGGAGCGACTCGAACCGCCTGCGTAAACTCCGACAGCGCCGCATCCAGATTCATCTGGTCAGCCAGCGCAATTCCCAGGTCCATGTGGGCCAGCGGGGAACCGGGATCGAGCGCCACCACCTGCCGGAACGCTCGCAATGCATCGCTGTCCCGTTTTAAACGAGTGAGCACCATCCCCTGCGCGATCAGAGCGCTCGGGTTCGACGGCTCAAGGGCCAATGCCTTTTCAAGCGCCTGTTCCGCATCCGAAAACCGCGACTCGGCAGCGAGTGTCAGGCCCAGGTTCACGAAAGCCGTGGTATAGCGGGGATTGTTCTCCGTGGCCTGGCGGAAGAACTGCGCGGCCTCGCTGTTCTTGCCTTGCTGGCCGTAGAGAACACCAAGGTTGCTTTGCGCTTCCGCGTATTGCGAATCGAGCGAAATCGCGGTTTTGAACTGCCGTTCTGCATCGCCGGATTGCCCCGCCTGCAAGCTCAGGAACCCAAGCTGATTATGAGCCGCAGCCAGCTTCGGATCGAGCTCGATCGCTTTTAGCAAAGCTTCTTTCTCGGCGGGATAATTCTTTTGCCGGTCCAACGCCAGCGCGAGGTTGTAGTAGGTGCGGGCGTTCTTTGGATCTTCGGCCAGTGATTGCCGATAAAGATCCACCGCCTTCTGGGCGTCGCCGCCCTGCAGGTACTCGTTAGCCTGGTTGGCCTTCGTTCCCGCCACGTCCTGCTGGATACTCTCCTGCTTTTGCTCCTGGAACACCCTAAGTTGTTCCTGAGCCTGATCCTTCTCTCCCAGCTGTCGCAGCACACCCGCCAATTGAAATCGGGCTTCGCTCGAATTGGGGTTAAGCCGCACTGCCTTTTCCAGATGCTCTCGCGCCTCCGCCCGCCGGCCTAATTTCGCCAGAACGAAACCGAGGTTGTAGCGAACATCGTAATCGTTCGGACGCAGCGCCACGGCCCGCTTGAGCAAGGGTTCGGCCTGGGCATAGTTGCCCATTCCGCGATCAACCACACCGGTCAGATAAAGTGCGTCAAAACTATTCGGCTTGCGGTGCGAGTAGTCCAGGATGACGGGTAACGCAGTGTCGAATTGCGCCAGGATGATCAGTGCCTTCACATAGGACAAGCGCACGGCATCGTTCGCAGGATCGAGGTGCAACGCGGTCGCAAATTCCTGGGCCGCCTCGCGATACCGGCTCTGCAAGGTGTACGCGATGCCGAGGTTGGAGTGGGCCTGGGCATAAGAAGGGTACTTCTTCACCAGATCAGAAAGAGCCTTGATCGCTTCCGGCAGGTTGCCGTTTTTTGAATAGGCGATGGCAAGGTTCAGTTCCAAAACCTGATCGGGCGGCGCGTTCTTCAAGACGTCAATGGCCGCCGAGTACCGCCCTTCTGCGATGAGCGCTTTGCTGATTCCATCCAGCGCGGGAACAGATGCGGGATCCGTCTTCAAGACTGCATGAAATTCATCCATGGCCGGATCCAGCTGCTTCGCGTCGCTCAGCGCCATCCCCAGGGCCAGGTGGATGCGTGAAGTCCCCGGTTTTAGCCGAGCTGCCGCTCTCAGCTCTCCGAGGGCGCGTTGGGGAGAGCCGCTTTGCAGCAGCGCGAGTCCCAAATCGTAATGAGCATCTGAGGAGCCCGGCGCAAGCTTGACCGCCGTCTCAAAAGCAGGCAGCGCGCAGGCCATCTGGTTGCGCTGCCCAAAATAGGCGCCGAGGGCATCGTAGGCCGCCGCCGAAGGCTGGCTTGCGATCGCATGTTCGATCTCGGCCGGCCCTTTGCACGGCGATGCTGGTTGCGCCCAAACAGAGCCGGAGAAGCAGCACGCAACAAGCCAAAAACCTTGCGCAACCCTGGCGGTGAATCGACGCGAAATCTCCATTACAAGTATCCCAATATTCGCCGCTCCACACCGGCTTCTGCAGGGTAACCCAGATGTGTTTGGGATTTCCATTTGGCCTGCATCCGCGTGCGACAACCGGTACCCGGACGCAGCCTGTATAATCCGCGCAAATATGAAGTGTTGCCGATCCGCCAAATCTCCACCGGGCCTGTTTCGTTTTTTGGTTCTCTTTTGTGTAGTCTATCTGGCGGCCCCGGGTATGGTGAATCTCTGTTACGCGCAGGGGATGGGTGTGGCCACGGGCAATGGTGTGGCCGCACCGCCTCGGCCGTTACCTCCCGGGATGAAAGCGCCGGCCATACAGTTCGAGGACCTGGCAGCCAAGGCTGGTCTCACCGGAGTCAACATTTCGGGAGCGGAGAAAGGCAAGCAATTTATTGTCGAGACCACGGGAAACGGAGTCGCGATCTTCGACTATGACAACGATGGCCTGCCCGATATCTTCCTGGTGAATGGCGATCGCTTTGACAAGAGTCTGCCCGCGTCTACTCACTTTCTCTATCACAACCTGGGCGGCCTCAAGTTCGAAGACGTAACCGCCAAGGCTGGGCTCACGCACACCGGTTGGGGGCAGGGCGTCTGCGCGGGCGACTATGACAATGACGGCAATACCGACCTCTTCGTAACCCAGTGGGGCCAGAATGTCCTTTATCGCAACCAGGGGGATGGCACCTTTCGTGACCAAACCAAAGCCACCGGGCTTTCCACCCCGGAAACACGCTGGAGCACCGGCTGTGCTTTTCTCGATTTCAACCGTGATGGTTTTCTCGATCTGGTAGTGGCCCACTACATCGCGCTCGACATTGATAAGACTCCGCGACCCGGAGACAGGTCGTCCTGCCGATGGAAGGGAATCGCTGTCCTTTGCGGGCCACGCGGGCTACCCGGAGAAACCATATCGCTGTACCAGAACGACGGCCATGGGCATTTCACCGACGTTTCGGGCGCGCTTCACATCACGACCGCCAAAAACTATTACGGTTTCACTCCGTTGGTGTCGGACTTCGACAATGATGGCTGGCCCGATATCTACGTGGCCTGCGACTCCACCGCGAGCCTCTACTATCACAATCTCGCTGGTAAGGGGTTTGCGGAGTCCGCAGTGTTGTCCGGTGTTGCCTACAACGAAGACGGCCGCGAACAGGCCGGCATGGGGGTAACGGCAGCTGACTACGATCACGACGGCTGGCTCGATATTTTTAAAACCAACTTCGCTGACGACACTGACATCCTCTACCGAAATCACGGCGGCGGCGATTTCACCGATGAGACCGTGTCCAGCGGCCTCGCGGTGAACACCAAGTATTTAGGCTGGGGAACTGCCTTCCTGGATTTCGATAACGATGGATGGGCCGACCTGATCGTCGCCAACGGCCACGTCTATCCGGAAGTGGACGAGGCAGGCGCGGGAGAGAAATTCAAGCAGCCCCGCTATCTTTACTGGAACCGCGGAGACGGACAATTTTTCGATGTTTCCCGGCAAGGCGGGTCCGGGATTTCCGATCCGCACGCCTCGCGCGGGCTGGCCATTGGCGACCTGGACAATGACGGCCAACTCGAAGTTGTGATCGTCAACATGGGAGAGGCTCCGTCTCTGCTAAAAAATCTGGCGCCACAAACAGGCAATGCACTCTCCGTGCGGGCCATCACCACAACCGGACGTGACGCCATTGGCGCCCGCGTCACCCTGACTGCCGGAGGCCGCAAACAGATGGACGAGGTCCGCAGTGGCGGTTCCTTCATGTCGCAAAACGACTTCCGCCTTCACTTTGGTCTGGGCAGCGCAACGACAGCAGACCTCAGCGTTCGCTGGCTCGACGGCAAAACCGAAAGCATATCAGCGGTACAGGCAGGCGAGATGGTGACCATCCAGGAAGGGAAGGGAATTGTCCGGAAGCAGCCATTCGTAGTAACAAAGCCAGCGCCGTAGTGCAAAATCCCAGGAAAATGGGAGACTCTCACGCGGGCTTTTCATGAATAGTGAGAATCTGGTCTGCCGCCACGGACTCGAGCTTCTGCACAACACCACTCGGCCATGATATTTCCACTAGCCGGGCCTTCTTCGACGACCCCAACCCAAAGTGAGCCCTCTTGTCACTCGCCGATAAGTAACTTCCGCTGGTGCTTACATACGAGAACAGCTCCAGCCCCTCTTCAGTTACCAGGCGAATTCTGGAACCAATCCCATCACGATTGCTGGTCGAGCCCACAAGCAGAATCGAAAGCCAATGGTTGACATTCCCCTGATTACGCAGAATCACCGCCTGGCCATCATTGCAATTCACGGCAACATCGATGAATCCATCGTTGTCCAGGTCCCCGAACGCAGCCCCGCGGGCAGCCCGGGGGACGGCAACGGCCGCCCCACTCTGGGCGGAGACGTCGCGAAACTTGCCTTGCGTATTCTTCATGATCAGCATGCTTTCGCGGTAGCGCAGCGAAGGATCAGTCAATTCGATATTGTCCATCACGTGGCCCTGGGCAATGAACAGATCGAGCCACCCATCGTTGTCGTAGTCCACCATCTTGGCCCCCCATCCCGAATGCAGCAAGGTAATTGAGCCCACGCCGCTCGAGTCGGTCACATCTTCAAACACGCCCTGATGGCTGCGAAACAGCGTGTATTTCTGGTTCCCCAGGGCATTCACGAAGATATCGGGCCAACCGTCGTTGTTGTAGTCAGCGAAGTCGGTGCCCATCCCCGCGAAAACCGAGCCATTCTCGCTGTAAGCCGCCCCGCTCAGCAACGCCACCTCGCTGAACGTTCCGTTGTGGTTGTTGCGAAACAGCTGCTCGGCCACTGAGTCGTTGGCCACGAAGATATCGGGCCAACCGTCCCGATCGAAGTCGTTTACGGAAATCCCCAGCGCCTTTCCCGGACAGGCCGCAATGCCGCAAGCGTTCGAAACATCGCTGAAGGTGCCATCCCCGTTGTTATGGAAAACGAGGCACGAAACCGCCTTGAACTGATCGGGATGGCAGTAAGCGCGATAGCCGGTACGATGCTCTCCACAAAATACGTTCGCCGCGAAGTCCCATTCAACGTAGCGGGAAACGATAAGATCGAGCCGGCCATCGCGGTCGTAGTCGACGAATGCGGCCCCGGTACACCAACCGCTACCGCCAACGCCGGCCTTTCGCGTGACATCGGTAAACGTACCGTCTCCATTGTTGTGATAGAGCGTAGTACCGCCAAGATTCGTCACCAATATGTCGGTGTAGCCATCGTTGTCATAGTCTCCGGTGGCCACTCCCATGCCATAGCCAACGCCTTGCAATCCAGCCTTCTCCGTGACGTCGGTAAACGAACCGTCTCCGTTGTTGCGATAGAGCCGGTTCCAGAAGCGCGGGTCCCGCTTGTCGGGCCTGGTCCCCGCGGGCATCGGGTTCTCGAGCAAGGCTCCGTTGACAAAGAACAAGTCCAGCCGGCCGTCGTTGTTGTAATCGAACATGGCAACGCCGGCCCCCATCGCTTCGGGAAGATATTTCTCCGCGGTGCGGCTGGCTTCATGCTTAAAGCGAATGCCTGTTTGCGCCGTAATGTCGGCAAACACCGGCAGCAATGGACTCTTGCCGGCAGCGGGACGCGTGGCCTGCGCCAGCAAAGAACCCGCCGACGCGGCGGCCGAACTGGCGAGAAATCTCCGGCGGCTTAATTTCATTTAGTGGTGCTCGCCACGAACCGGCGGAGCTGTCTGCCTGCCCAGCTCGGCGTACTTGGCTGCCAGTTCCGCCTCGCCCAGCCGGCGATAAACCTGTTCCAGCAGCGCGTAGATCTGCAGGTCGATGATGATCCCGTTAGGATCGGGGATAGCCGCAGCCTTTTCCGCATCCGTGCGTGCGCGCGGATAGTCCTTCAGCCGTAGATCGAGCTTGGCCCGCTCATACCAGGTGGCCCGCATCTGCGGCACCAGTTCCACCGCGCGGTCGAGATGAATCTTGCTATCGCTCAGCCGGTCGAGTTTCATCAGCAACCGTCCGTAGTTGTAATCGAGAAAGGCGTCGAAGTGCGGTCCTTGCTGATTGACCGCCAAGCCCTTGGCGTAGGCATCCTTGGCCGCATCGATCTCCCCCAACGGCTCCAGGTTGAGGGCGAGATAATCCCACGCGCGAGGGTCGCCGGGTTCCAGGGACACGACCTTCTGGAAGTGGGCTACGGCGTCGCCCGGCCGTTTCGCGCGATCATCCATCGATCCCAGGTCGAATTGTGCGCGCACGTCTTCAGGATCCAGTTGGCAGGAGCGCGACAGCAGCTCCATGCCCGGTTGCGCCGAGCCCTTCATGTCCAGAATCTGCCCCCGCACCGCGAGCGCTGCCGGCGCATTGGGATCCTTCTGTATGGCCGTCGAAGAAATGTCGTCCGCGCGCTGGTACTCGTTCCGGTCGAGCAAAAATCGGGCGAAGTAGGCGTATCCGTTGGCGTCCTCCGGCTGCAGCTGCAGATATCGTTCGAAATGGTACGCTGCCTGCGAATCCTGGCCGGTCGCCGCCTCAATGCGCGCCTGCGCCAGCAGCACGGCGGGGCAATCAGGATGGCTGGCCGCAATCGGATCGAGCAACTGCTGCGCAGCCCGGGGCGCATCGTGCGCCAGTTCCGTCGAGACCTGACCAAGCTCCGTGCCGCTGCAAGGATCGGCCAGTACCGTCTGCGCGGCCGACACTGCAAGCAAGAGCAATAAGACGACCATTTTCATCTGCAACTATTTCTCGACGATCTTCAACTGCTGGTCCGCCTTCACGTTGCGGAGTGTCTGCACCGTGCCGCTCGGCCAACGCAACTCGATCTCCGTGATCGAAGCGTCGGCCCCCAGGCCGAAGTGAACCCGCTTGTCCGATGAGCTGGCATAACTGCCTGCGGTGGTCACGTGGTTGTATTGCACCTGCCCTGACTCTCCGGTCACTTTGATCCGGGTTCCGATGCCGTCACGGTTACTTTTAACCCCGACCGCTTGAATCGATATCCAATGATTCTTATTGGTCGACGTGTTGTAGAGCAATTCTGCCGGGCTGCCAATGGCGGAGACGACCACATCCATCCTGCCATCGTTGTTGAGGTCCCCGAAGGCGCATCCGCGGTGGGCCGCGCGAGCCTGCATAGCCGCACCCGCCTGCGCGCTCACGTCGGCAAAGGTTCCATTGCCAAGGTTCCTAAAGACGGCGTTCGCCTGCAGATAATGCTGCTGCGGGTCGATATCAGCATTTGCGCTGACGTGAGAGTTGGCGCTGAACAGGTCCTTGTAGCCATCGTTGTCAAAGTCGTCGATGCCGGCGCCCCAACCGCTCATGCGAAACGTAGCGAAGCCGATACCCGCCGGGTAGGTCTCAATGCTGAAGAGCCCCTGGCCGTCATTCCGGTACAACGGAAACGTCTCCCCACCCAGCGCGGTTACGAACAGGCTGGGTCTACCGTCGTTGCGCCAATCGCGAAAGTCGACCCCCATGCTGGAGACTGGAACTCCGTCCTCGGTGTAGGCCACCAGCGACTCGACCCCCACCTCCTGAAAACCCTTTCCTGCCTTGTTCCTGAAGAGAAAGTTCCTCTCGTTGTCGTTGGCCACGAAAATATCCATCCAGCCGTCTCCATCGTAATCCGCAATGGCAACGCCCATACCCTTTCCCACCTGTCCCGCGATGCCGGCCGGGATGGAGACATCGGTAAACGTCCCGTCCCCGTTATTGCGATAGAGAATACTGGCCTCGCCGGTATATAGCGAAGGAGGGCATGTCAATCGTTTGCCGGGATCCCCGCAGACCTTGGACGTTTCCGCACTCCAATCCAGGTAGTTGGTCACAAACAGATCGAGATAGCCATCGTTATCGTAGTCAACCCACGCAGCGGATACCGATAGCTGCTTCTTGTTCCCACGGACGCCGGAAACTGCGGCACGCGCAGTCACATCGCTGAACGTTCCGTCATGATTGTTGTGGTAGAGGATATTGCGATTGACCCCGGTGACATAAATGTCTGCCCAGCCATCGTTATCGTAGTCCGCCACCGCGACGCCCATACTGTAGCCCTCGCCGCGAACCCCCGCCCGCGCGGTCACGTCCGTGAATGTCCCGTCGTGGTTGTTGTGATAGAGGCGGTTATAAAAAGCAGGGCTGTCTTTCGACAGACTGGGAATCGTAGCCCCATTGGTAAAAAAAATATCGAGGTAGCCGTCATTGTCGTAATCCAACAAGGCGACCCCACCCAGCACCGAGTCGATAATCGGCTTGTCTTCGGTGGTGCCGTTATCCAACACAAACGAGACTCCCGACTGCTTCTGCCGATTCTCGAAATGTATCTGTGACGGCGCCGCCAGCACAGGCGACGTCCACAACAGCGCGAGCAGTAAGATGCAACTCATCCTGAAACAGTCCCGATCGGTGTGTGTGTCATAGCAGGCCATCCATCGTTCTCTAAATCGCACGGGGGTGGTGACGAGATACCAGGGCAGCTTCACTGAGGCGAGTTCCCCTTGGAGGCCATATCCAATAGCTTCCTCATAAACGAATCCTGCGGAAAGGCATCCAGGTAGTGCACCAGCGCAGCCTGGGCGCTCGCATACTGTTTCTGCTGGATGTAACGCAGAACCAAAGTTTTCTGCAGAACCGGGTTAAACGGATCCAGCTCAATCGCCTTCAGCAACAACGGCAGAGCCTCTTCGGCGAGTCCCAGCTTCGCCAGCGCGTCGGAAAGATCACCGTAGACACTGGCCTGGGGCGGCCCAATCTTGACTGCAAGCCGAAGATGATCCACTGCCTCTGGCAAGTTTCCGTTGAGCAAATCCCGCCGCCCCAAAGCGGCCTGCACCAAAGCACTACCAAGGCCACTTCTTTGGCCGGTATGTGCCATTTGGTCAAGCAATGCAAAGTAGGGCGCAGCGTACTCCGGCTTGTTTGCCGACAACTCACCATAAGCCTGGAGGAGCGTCAGCGGAGGGGGCGCCACAGGCTTCTGCCCCGGAGCCGGATTCAAGTGAATCAAGTCAGGCAAAGCCGCGGTCGTCTGCTGAAATGCCTCCTCCGGGAAACCCTCGCCCGGCCGAGCAAGAATGCGATGGTTGGTGATACTCGCATGCCGGATCTCCGTGACATCCCGCTTCGGCATGTGGCACCCGGCGCAATCGTCGGGCGGAGTGCTTTGCTGGCGTCGCGGGAGAGGAAGGCTGCAACTTTTTTCCGTGTGGCACGCCAGGCATTTTTGTTTGAAGTACGCCGGAGCCTCTGCCTTCGCAGGCTCCACGTGTGGATCGTGGCAGCTTATGCAGCCGAGTCGCCCGTTGCTGGCTCGATAGCACTTACTCAATGTCATGGAGTAGTAGTGCTCGAGATGGTCCTCTTGTGGAGGCGCGTCACGATTGGGCGGAACCATCAGGATCGAAAGCGTGTCATCGAGAGGTTTGCCCGGGCGGAAATCGGAAAACTCCTTGCCCGCCTTCAGTATCCGCAAATCACCCGTCTGGTGGCACGACATGCAAATGTTATTGGCCAGTTCGGTACTGAGCCGCGCCGGGTTGACGATGAAGGGGTAACCACTCTCACCTTGCACCGGGTGCTGCATCGCCCGCAGGTGCTTTGCGCCCGGACCATGGCAGTTTTCGCATCCGATGGCCATCTCGTCAAAAGGGGGATCCGCATAGCGCCCATTGGTCGCAGCAATCGGCCTGGGCCGTCCGCTGTGGCAAGAAATGCAACCTGCCAGGATCGGACGGTTGAAACCGAAGTCCACAAACTCATAACCCGGCGAGACCGCCCAACGGTTCGCCTTCGAATAGAACGACAAGGGCCCCTGGAAGAGATAACCATCGCGCTCCACGATGCCTCCAAACCCATTCATCCCGGAGCCGATGATCCACTTGATTTCCCCCGTATCCCGAAAGATCTCTCTGCCGTCCTGCGCGGTCTGATATTCGCTTTGATACAGCTTTCCTTCGCGGGTCGAAGCTTCGAAGTGCCGATCCATTTTGGCGTCGTAGGTCGAAGCCGGCAGCCCTTCCAGCGTTTCCAGAAGCGCAGGCGAAACAGGCGACAGGGAGCGGCCCATATGGGTTGCTGAAAACTGCTTGTAAATCCCGGCGTGACACTGGGCGCAGGCCTGCGAGCCAACGTATTCGTCCTGGGCGGGCACTTGGCCGATCACGACCGGAGCAATCGCCGCCGTCAGCAGAAACCCAATCCATAGGAACGGGCCAGCCTTTAGTCGAGTCCAAATCTTCAGCATCCGACTTGGATTTTCCTCTGAAGCAGACAATCGGACAAGCGCTGACAGCATTCGATCAAAATTGCGTCTTTATGAGCTGTTCGGCCGTTCGGCAATCCGCTGCGTTGAACCAAAACCCCTGAAGCGCTCGCGGTTCAGACCGAATACCGCTAATCGAACACTCCCGCGCCGCCGGTGCAAATTGTAGTAGCGCTGCGAAATTTGGGAAAAGCGGCTTAAGCGTCTCATTATAAACACAATAGGCGCGAGACGGCTTTCCCCGCAGGGTTCCCAGTTCAAATAATCCTTGACAACCATAGGCTCGGTCGGTCATTCTTCGCGCCGTTGGATAGTGTTAGATAAACGTTTACTGAACCGATTTCTAGTACTCGCAAGAGCGGGGCTAAAGGACCAGGTACCGGGAGCACTTTTAAGGAGAATTGCGTGACGAAGCTAACAGCCATTCTACGTTTGCAGGGCGCAGCCTGAAATTCACCCTTTTCACGATCAGCTTGTTAGGCCTCCTGGTAGGAACTGCGCGTGCCCAGGTCTCGGACGCCACCCTCCATGGGGCGGTCCGCGACCAAAGCGGAGCCGTGATCACTGCGGCCACTGTGACCTTGCGCAACCTGGACACCGCGGTGGAGAAGACAACCGCCTCCAATGGCGCTGGAGAGTACTCCTTTCAAAGCATCACGCCCGGACGATACACGCTGGATGCGACCGCGCAAGGATTCAGTT
Organism: Acidobacteriaceae bacterium; assembly: GCA_049693715.1. GTDB lineage: Bacteria > Acidobacteriota > Terriglobia > Terriglobales > Acidobacteriaceae > PALSA-350. The sequence continues at coordinate 12,486 of JBAVQC010000366.1, forward strand.
CCAAGCAGATCTCAGCGTTCATTCTCACCGTGGGTCAAGCCGCTGACATCGACTTTTCTCTGGCGGTTGGAACTGAGAGCCAGAAGGTCACGGTCGAAGCTACCTCGCAGCAGCTCGAAACCTCGAGCGCCGATCTGGGCGTGGTTATCGCGACCAAGCAGGTCAACGACCTGCCACTCAACGGACGTAACTTCACTCAGCTTCTGTCCCTGACGCCCGGCGTCGTGCCGATCAGTACCGGCCAGAATGGCTTGAGCGGAAGGACAGGTGGATTCTCGACACCCGTCGCGGTGGGCGCCTCGTTCACCTTTCCCGCCATCAACGGTCAAACCAACCGCAGCAACTTCTTCCTGACCGACGGCCTGGATAACTTCGGCAGCCTGCTGAGCACCTACGCCGTGCCTCCGATCATCGACGCCATTCAGGAATTCAAGGTCGTATCCCACACCGACGACGCCGAATTCGGCTCCGTGCTGGGCGGCACTGTCAACGTCGTCACCAAGTCCGGCACCAACGAGCTCCATGGCACCGGCTGGGAATACATTCGCAACAATGCCTTCGACGCCCGCACCTACTTCCTCCCCACCACCGCCAAGAAGGCCGCCTACCATCAGAACCAGTTTGGCGGAGCCATCGGCGGGCCGGTGCGCATCCCCAAGCTTTACGACGGCCGCAACAAGACATTTTTCTTCGGTTCCTACCAGGGATTTCGCTACAACCAGACCAGCAACGTATCCCTGAAGGTTCCCACCGCGGCGCAACTCGCCGGCGATGAAAGCGGCGCACCTCAGATCTACAACCCGTTCACCACCAGGCCCGACCCCGCCAACCCTGGCAGCTACATCCGCGACCCATTCCCCGGCAACCAGATTCCCGCAAACCTGATCAGTCCTGCGCTGGTGGACTATGCCAAGTTTGTCTACCCCGTTGCCGGAGCGGTATTCGATGCCAATGGCGATAACGCGGTGGACACGACACCCGAACTCCAGACACAGAACGAGTTCGATGTTCGTGTTGACCAGACCTTTGGGCAAAAGGACTCGGCATGGTTCCGCTATAGCTTCATTAACAACAACACCACAACCTCCGGCGGCGTTCCTCACGACCCGAAAGTGGATGCTATTCCGGCGCGCAACTGGGGGGGCAGCTATGTGCATCTATTCAGCCCGACGCTGGTGCTGCAGTTGCAACTTGCGCGCACCACGGTGCAGGACAACGCCACCACCAAATTCACCACCAGCAGTGCGAGCATCATCAGTGAGGTCGGGTTCTCCAGCGCTTTTGTCGGTGGGTTCAACGCTAACAACGGTGGCAACCTGCTGCCCTCACCCGGCATCAGCGGTTACGCCAATGGCAATTCAGGCGCCGGAGGCGAGATCATTGAAAACACGCCCGAGGCTACCGACAGCTGGCAATACTCCGGGACTCTGAGCAAGACCCTGGGCAGGCACGACATCAAAGCCGGCGGCGGTTTCATCAGCAACAAATTCTCGAGCCCCATCTCCTACCCCCAATTAGGCTTTTCCGCATCCGAGACGGCCAATCCAGAAGCCACGGGTAGCGTGGTCACGGGCGATCCAGTATCCTCCTTCCTCCTCAACGTTCCGGATAACGCCAATCGCCGCAACGTCGAGGAAGCCACGCGCCCCGGCGGAGTGCTGAGCATCTTCGGCCAGGATTCGTGGAAGGCGTCGCAACGGCTGACTCTGAATTTCGGCCTTCGCTACGACTACACCTTTATTCCTCCTTACGGAACCAACGCCACCATCGGCCAACAGGGCGGCATCGAAACCGGCGACGAAGACCTCTCCAATGGCACCTATGTCCTGCAGAAAGTGCCACCCACCTGCGCGGCCCGAGGATTCGCCCCTTGCATCCCCGGAAATGGCACCTTGCCTGACCACGTCGTCGTCGATCCGCGGGGCAAAATTGCGCACAACGTCGGCACGAACCTTGGACCTCGCTTCGGCTTTGCGTTCAAGGTCGATGAAAAGACTGTAGTGCGCGGAGCTTTCGGCATCGTCTACGACAACTGGGCGGCCATTAGCCAGACGGCACAAAACATCGAGGGCTCCTGGCCCGACATCGGCCAGTTGATTGCCAATAACCTCAACGCACCGACGTCCACGTCAGCCGTACCGACCACCCAGTTACAAAATCCGTTTGCCTCGTCGGGCGGAGCCTTCCCGGCCGCTACCCCCTTCAACCAGGTCCAGTGGTTCTATGATCCGCACATTAAGAATGCCTACGCTGAGCAGTGGAACTTCGGGGTACAGCGCCAATTGAACAACTCGACCGCCATCACTATGAACTACGTAGGATCAGGGGCCCATCGCGTGGACATCGGCGGCTACTACAACACGGCGCTGACCCCGGGCCCAGGCGATGTCGGGCCGCGCTCGCTGTTTCCGTATATCACTCCCACTTTCTACGATCGCAGCACTGGCACTGCCTCTTACAACGCATTCCAGTTTCAATTGGACAAGCGCTATACCAACGGGCTGGCCTACCAGGTGGCGTACACCTGGTCCAAATCCATCAATGAGGGCGGCGATGGATTCTTTGGCGCCGAGGGTGGTGTGCCTACCGATCCCTATCATACGTCCGCGTTCGGTTCACGCTCTGTATCAGGTACAGATCTTCCGAACGTCCTCTCCGTCAACACTCTTGCTCAGTCCCCGATTGGCGCGGGTAAGCGATTCTCCACCGGCAATAAGGTCGGAGACTATGTTCTGGGCAACTGGCAACTCAACAATATCTTCAACGCCCACACCGGACAGCCGTTTACGCCCTACATCAGCAGCGACATTGCGAATACGGGCAATGTCGGTTGGGCCGGGTATGAACACGCGAATATCGTGGGCAATCCCAATGCGATCGCCAAACGAACGCCGAACGAATACTTCAACACCGCCGCGTATGTGACGCCTCCCGCCTTCACCTTCGGCACAGCCTCGCGTAACTCGTTACGACAGGCGCCAGACTGGAACCTGGATACTTCTGTCTTCCGGCAATTCCCGTTCTGGGGTGAAGGACGGCGCATCGAGGTGCGGGCGGAGGCGTTCAACATCTTTAACCACCCTGTGCTTGGCACACCAAACGACGATTTGAATAACGGCAAGGCTTTCGGCACAGTCAACAGCACCTTCAACACCTCGCGAGAGTTGCAATTGGGTGCAAAGATAATCTTCTAACCCTGGAGTAGTTCTTTCATTGGCGGCGCCAGCTTTTTAGCGAGCTGGCGCTTGGCTTTTGCGGTGGGTGCACGGTGCGCCAGCCAATTTCCGCGTCACTTATGAGGATAGATACCTTGAAATCAGTCCACTGTGTTATCGCTACTGCCGCCATGTTTCTCGCCAGTGTCGCGCCGCCGTCGTTCGCCCAGGTGGAGGGCGAGCACATCGGCGTTTCTTCCGCGCACCCCGTCGCCGCAATTCAAGACACCGAGACCCCCGCGCAGCGTGACGAACGCATGGCCTGGTGGAGGGATGCACGCTTCGGCATGTTCATCCACTGGGGCCTTTACTCCATCCCCGCGGGCACCTGGGACGGCAAGCAGATCCCGGGCGTCGGCGAATGGATCATGAACAGCGCCTCCATTCCGGTGAAGGACTACAGGGCTCTCGCGTCGCAGTTCAATCCCACATCGTTTAACGCACACGACATCGTCGCCCTGGCCAAATCTGCGGGGATGAAATACATCGTCATCACCGCCAAGCACCATGACGGCTTCGCCATGTTTGACTCCCAAGCCGATCCCTTCAACATCGTCGCGGCCACACCGTTTCATCGCGATCCGATCCGTGAGCTGGCCGAGGAATGCCAGAAGCAGGGTATGAAGCTCGGTTTCTACTATTCGCAGGATCAGGACTGGACGGCCCCCGGCGGCGCCGCCTACAAGACTGACCATCATGACCTTCCTACGCATCATTGGGACCCGGCCCAGGACGGCGACTTTGCCGCGTACCTTCACACCAAGGCCATCCCCCAGATGAAAGAGCTGCTGAACAACTACGGCGACTTTCCTGTCGTCATCTGGTTCGATACGCCGACGCCGGACATGACGCCGGCTCTGGCCGGAGAGATCGTCACCCTGGTCAACCAGCACCCCAATCTCATCTGGAACAACCGGCTCGGCGGAGGCTACAAAGGCGACACCGAAACGCCCGAGCAATACATCCCGGCGAAGGGCTATCCCGGTCGCGACTGGGAAGCCTGCATGACCATGAACGACACCTGGGGCTATAAGTCCTATGACCATAACTTCAAGTCCACCGAGACCTTGTTGCGCAACCTGATCGACATCGCCAGCAAGGGAGGGAACTATCTACTCAACATCGGGCCCGACTCCAAGGGAGTCGTCCCACCTCCTGAGGTCGAGCGCCTTCACCAGGTAGGCGAGTGGCTCGCCGTAAATGGGGCAGCGATCTATGGCACCCAACCCACCCTCTTCGGACCCGAAGCCGGGAGCTTCAGCACGACATTGAAGGACAAAGAGGGCAAACCCAAGTTTATCCCCAGCTGGCACTGGCGCTCCACCACCACGGCCGACAAGATCTACATCGAGCTTTTCACCTGGCCGACTGGTAGCCTTCATCTGCAGAGCGTCCCGCGGACCGTTACCAGCGCCTACCTGCTTGCCGACCCGGAGCACAAACCGCTGAAGGTCACGCAGAAAGGCGGAGGCATCGACATCCAGCTGCCTGCAAAGGCCCTGGACCCGATAGCAACTGTGTTGGTCCTGAACACTGGAACCGCATCCGCGATGAACCAGTAAGCGAGCGCATGAAAACCTTGGCGACCCCGCCAAGAAAGGCGAACCTGACTCATGTTTGCGCAGCCATCTATAAGCGCGCTCTGCTTGCTCGCAGCCGCGGTCACTACTTTACCTCTCTCCCGCGCCATGGCGCAGTCAAGCACTGCGCCGACCGCCTCGAACAGCGCGGAATCTTTGGCAGACGTCTGGCAGAAGGCGACGGCAAAATATGATGGTCCGCGCACCGCAATCCTGGCCGATGTCGACCGCGGCAGCCACGACGGGCCTTTCCGCCCGGACTGGAATTCTCTCTCCCAGTACAAAGTGCCTGACTGGTACCGGGATGCGAAGTTCGGCATCTTCATTCACTGGGGCGTCTATTCCGTTCCCGCATTCGGCAGCGAGTGGTATCCCCGGGAGATGTATCTCCAGGGTTCCAAAGTGAACCAGCATCATGTAAGCACTTACGGACCACTGACTAAGTTCGGCTATAAAGATTTCATCCCCATGTTCAAAGCCCAGAAGTATGATCCCCAGGCCTGGGCACAACTCTTCAAAGAGGCGGGAGCTCGTTATGTGGTCCCCGTCTTTGAGCACCATGACGGTTTTCAAATGTACGACAGCAACCTCTCTGACTGGACCGCGGTCAAGATGGGACCGCATCGTGATCTGGTTGGTGATCTGGAAAAGGCCGTCCGAGGCGAAGGTTTATACTTTGGGGCTTCATCCCATCGCATCGAGCACGATTGGTTCATGGACGGCGGCCGCAACATCGCGTCCGACGTCAACGATCCGCAGAACGCATCCTTGTATGGGCCGGCGCAGATCCAGCTACAGGATAAGAAAGAAGGCAACGGAAGCAATCTCGCGGATGACTGGACCTACGTCAGCTCCGCGTACGCCAACGACTGGCTGGCCAGGGATGCAGAGATTGTCCAGAAGTATCACCCCGACATCATCTTCTTCGACTGGTGGATTGGGCAGCCGTACGTTCGTCCCTACCTGGCCAAGTTCGCGGCTTACTACTACAACGAATCAAGCAAACGCGGGCCGGTGGGGATCATTACTTACAAGTGGGTCGACATGCAGCAAAACTCGGGGGTGCTGGACATTGAACGCGGCCAGCTCGATCAAAAGCTCGACCGCGTCTGGCAGACCGACACTTCGGTCAGCAACAAATCCTGGGGCTACATCGAGCACGACACCTTCAAGACCCCGGAATTCATCGTGCATCAACTCGTCGACATCGTGAGCAAAAATGGAAATCTGCTGATGAACATCGGGCCCCGCTCCGACGGCACGATTCCCGATGAAGTGCAGCACGTATTGCTCGACGTGGGTAGTTGGCTCAAGGTGAATGGCGACGCCATCTACGGAACCCGGCCCTGGACCATCTACGGGGAAGGGCCGACCAAGGTCGCGGCAGGATCTTTCCAGGACACCAAGACGCAGGACTATAGTCCTGAGGACTTCCGCTTCACCACCAAGGGCAACAACCTCTATGCAATCGAGTTGGCGTGGCCCTCGGGCCACGAAGCCGTGATTCATTCCGTAGCAGAGAACGCGCTCAAAGGATGGCAAATCCAGTCGGTAGCCTTGCTGGGCGCGAGCGCACCGCTCACCTACAAGCTGCAAACCGACGGCCTGCACATCCAATTGCCTTCAAAACCCACGCAGGGCTACGCCTACGCCTTCCGGATCGAGCTGAACAATCCGCCCCAATAACCGCATCACCAGCTTACGGGCTGCCCCCGCTGCAAAGTCCGCACGCGGATGCCGCTGCCCGCAAGCTTTTTCTCTAATTCTTCCGGATGGCCAGTCAGCAGAGGAAACGTCCCGTAATGCATAGGGATGATCTCCTTCACGCCCAGCATCCGTCCGGCGTGGGCTGCCTCCTCCGGACCCATGGTGAAGTGGTCGCCGACGGGTAAGAACGCCATCTCGGGGTGGTAGATCTCTCCATACAGCTTCATGTCGGAAAAAATCGCCGTATCACCCGCAAAGTAAGCGCGGCGGCCATCCTTGAACGTCAAGATATATCCCGCCGCTTCTCCCCCATAGAGAGTGTGGTCGCCATCCTGGATGGAAGAACTGTGCAACGCATGAGTCATCGTGAGTTTGACAAAACCCAAATCGACTGTGCCGCCCTTGTTCATGCCGACTGTGTTCTTTACCCCTTTGGAGCCCGCCCAGGAAGTGATTTCGAAAATGCCAACCACCTTGGAGTCGAACTTCTTTGCCAGTTGCACCAGGTCCGCCACATGGTCGAAGTGGCCATGCGAAACAGCAATCGCATCGGCCCGCTTGATTTCATAACCCGCCGGATAGGCTGGATTTCCCGTAATCCAAGGATCCAAAACCAAAACCTCTCCAGTCTCAAACTGAATCTCAAAAGCGGCGTGTCCCAGCCAGGTAATCTGTATCATGGTCAATTCTCAAGCTCCCCTCTCGTCACTATGATGCATTCGAGGCATGCTCTGCAAGTTCGGCTCCTGCGTCGTGAGACGCTCGCAGCAGCAGCCTTAGGAACGCACTAGCCAGTAGTTTGCCGTAAATGGGGTCTGCTAATAATATGCAAAGCAGCCGGGCTCTCGTGCTCGAGTTAACCATACTTCGCAAAACGCGAACCTACACGCCTTGCGCCTGGTTCTACAGAAGCGAGTCCAGCAGCGACGCGATGTCCGGGGCGGTGTCATCCATGTAGTGGACGTGTGCTCCGGCTCCTATGCAAAGCTCGTGCCGTTTTCCGTCGCGGGAGGAGATGACGTGGGGTGTTTTGCTTCCGCGCGAATAGGCCGGGCGGTGATACCACTCGTCCAGCCATAGCGAACGGCCGACGTAATCGCCGCTGCGGTAGGCATTGATCCAGCAGATCAGGCCGAGGCTGGCCGGATCGGGTGGGGCCGTATCTTCGATCACGAGTGTCTGGGGATCGTCAGGGAAAGGCATCGGATCAGGCAGAGGGCATTTGCCGTTGTCGGGTCCGGGGCGCACCCAGTCGTACAGGTAAGGGAAGAAGCGATTCAGCAGCTGACGGGTGGGATTGCCCATGGTGAGCAGAGTTATCGGGATCGAGGTGAACTTGGAAGCGGATGGCTTGGCCGGGTCGGGTTGGTGCCACTCTTCCTTACCTCTCTCGGATTGCAAATAATAGAGCAGATCGCCGGAAATGAGAGCTCCGAGGCTGTGGGCCACGATCACTATGGAATCGTAACCGTGGTTATTTTCGTCCTGGTAAGAGCGCAGATAGCGCAGGGTCGATATGTATCGCTCGAAGATAGTTGCCCGGGGTGTTGCGTACACCGGGGTAGACCGAAGGTAGGTGTCGACATCGAGGAGCGTGGCCAATACGGTTTGGCCGCCCTTGGCGATGGCTGCGAGTAAGGTAAAACCAACCACGGTGTTGGTGACGATGCTGAACGTCAAAGGGCCAAAGACATCGTCGAGCAGGGGCCATTGCGAGGCGGTCAGTGTATAGAGTATCGGGAGAAGGAACACCGCGCTCCACAGGAGCAGGGTGACGACCGTAGTGGCGTCGAGTCCGCGCGACATCCACGTACCCATGCGCAAGGAGACGGCGTCGCTGGCGTCGCGCGGTGCTCTGGGCTTGCCTCGTGGAACCGTGTTCTCGGAAAGTACGCTGGGCAAGACCCACCACACCAGCAAGAAGGATGTGAGAGCAACGAAGAGAAGCGTGAGCGGCAGATGATAACCCATGGTCCAGGCGAAGACGCGAAGCGCGTAGTCATTCGGCGGCGCACCTTCTTTCTTTTTCCCTTTTTGCACGAACCCATCTTTAGGAACGGTCAGGTCCTTCGGTGGCAGAAGCCGGACCCGCTGGAGGGGCGCATACCATGACGGAGTGATTGCCTCGCCCACGACCGCCTGGGAAAAAATGGGCTCGTTTTCGGGCATGAGTTGCCGGGTTGCGCTCAGGAACGCCGCCCAGATCATGAGCGTAACCAGCAGGAACGATACCAGAGGCAATGCCAGGGCAAGCCGGCTGGTGCGGACCGCTGCCCGGGCGCGGCCCCATTGGTCTCCCTTCGGCCGGCTTTTCTTCATTTGACGCCAGGCGACGCTACCCAGCAACGACGCCGCGATGGCACAACCAGCCATGAGGCCCCAGAAAAAGCGAATCACACCGAGGATGACCTGGCCCGTCCACAGCGAAGCAAGCACCACGAGTGGGGTATCCGGGGAGACGGAAAGATCAGCTTGCCAGAGAAAGATAAGGAACGTTACAAGACCGATAGCGAAGAATGCCATGCCGGTGGCAAATACACCCTTCCTCGCGTCTTCATATTGGTTCAGGATCCAATAGAAGAGACCAAATCCGGGGATGAGCCAGAACAGTAGTGCGCTCGAGATATCCCTTTGCATTTCTGGTCTTGGGGTCAACCAGCGCAACAGAAACGTCAGGATCAGGGGAACCACGACGCCTGTCAGGAGGAGCAGGAACACCCGGAACGCCCAGACACGTGGGCCCTCGGTTGCGGCGCGCTTTGCATTCAGAATCCAAACGGTCCCCAGAGCGATGGCTCCCAGAACGCCCAACGCGATGGGAGTCCAAAGCTGTCCAGAGGTGGTCAGCCAAACTTCGAGTACGCAGGGTCCCAGCGAGATCAAAAGCAGCAGCTCGAGCGGGGGAATAAAGGCTTGCAGAAGGCGGACGGCCCAGCGCTGAACGGTGCGATAGGTGGACCACACTCGTCCCTTTCCCTCGCCCGCACCGGTATCGATCGCCAACCGGCTGAGGCTGGCGAGGTGCAGGATCAATTGGAACAGTGACAGAAAAAATGTGATGACGGTGTTGTTGGGTTTGGCCAGGTCGGCCCAGAGCACTTCGTAGATATGTACTTCGGCGTTGTCGCGCAGTCTCTTGCCTTGAAGCCGAGCGGTTCGATAGACGTTTCCGTCCTGACCTCCGCGGTAGCCACTAAGCAATACATCGGTCCAATCCAGCCCCGCCTGTCCCGGAGTGACGTCGCCATCCTTTTGCGCTCGAGCAGCGAGGGTAGCGCTTTGCTCCTGATAGAGGTTCGTCAAGCGGCTCATGCCGTCCGGAGGGTTGGGAAGGCCGGTGACGGTGTCTGATGTCCCTCCATTGTCTAAAGGATGCGCGGCCCTCGCCTGTACACTGTCGATCGTCTTGACGGGTTGGAGGGGAATCTGCAGGTCGATGGAGACAAATTCGGTGTAGTTCCTGGGCGATTCGTAGGGTCCGCGGGCGGGAAGCGAGAGCAGCAGGTCGGCCATCGCGTTCTGAGTTTCCCCAGCGAGGTGTTTGCCAACCCCGTGTACAGCGACGATGGCGATTTTCATGGGTATGTACTGGTGCTCGAGGGAGGGTAATCGTTACGTCAAAGGCTCGAAAACTATTTTGACGGGTTGGGTATCCCACAGAGCGACGGCCCTATCCATCGTCGAAGACGCTCGCGCAGAAATCAGAACCGCATTCATTCAGGGTAGGACAAGGGCTCGGGCACTTCAGGATCGTCAACGAGTGTTTTCTTCACTGCGCAGCAAGGCCATTATCTGGTCCACTTGGTCGCCTCGCTGTATTTTGACCGCTTGACGATGGATGTTAACTGCCGTGCTGTCTTGATCGTCAGGGTCTAACGGGGCTTCTTCGTCTGCCCGCCGAATCGTCTGCGTAATGACATGCTTCACATGAGGGTGGAGGTAAGCGCGAAGCTGATGAAGTGCGTTCCCGACCGAGCCTAGCCTTGATGCCCTCATATGCGCGATTCTCCGGTAGCGTTCAGTTTTAGTGACGGAGCAACAAAATTATTCCGACTACGATCAGCGCCACAATCGTCGCTGAAACCCGTATGGTCCCCATACGGTTTTGCCACTGACTCATAAGGGACCTCCCCAAATTCACCCCTTGAGTATACCCCTGGCAGATTCGGACATTTCTCGTTTGCCCGGAGAGTTTTAAATCGCTCGCGGGGCGTCAGAGCGGAGTGGCGAGCCAGTTCAAGACGCATTATTCGAGGCTATCGGAAGCTGGAGCAGTACGATGGCCGTCCTCTTGCCCCGTGGCTGTTTCGGATTGCTCACAATCGGCGCATAGACCTCTTGCGGAGGCGTGGTGTCCGGGTCGAGGCTGAAACTGCTTCCATGGGGCCAGATTCTGTCATGCCTGCAAATCTCCCGTCTTTGGCGTGGGTCGAGCTGTCGCACATCTGGTGATGAGTCTGCCCACCATGGAGCGCGCTTCCGTGCTTGCTGAAGGTTCGAAGCGGGGTTCCCCGGTAAATTCCAACGGCCGGCAGGATGGCGGACCCGCCTATGCAAAAATGTGCGAATTAAGGAATTAAGCGAACTAAGCGAACTAAGTGTCCTCTTATTTACGTTTAGGCGGGGTGGAGTGTGCGCCTTAAGCGCCTTATGCGCCATAAGCCCCGTTTCGAGTTAGAAGGGATGGGAAGACTGCTTCTTTCCAGCGATGGTGATGGTCTTCCCCCGCGGCAGGGCCGGTGCCCGGTCATGTGGGGCGCCAAGTTGTCAAAGACCTGCTGATCGTAAGAGGACGCCTGGGCGCACTCCTGCTCATCACGCGATCCAGCTGCTCACTCTGCGGACTCCGCGACGGGCGAAGGAACGCAGACCGGAAAGCGTGCTATTTAGTTTTGTTCGGTATGTGCAGCTTACGGTAGTCGAGAAAGGATAAGGCCGTGCGGGCGGAAAGCGCCCTTAGGACTCGTGCTTTCTGTAAGCTGGTGGCGGCGGCACGGAAAGAACGGTTTGGTGCGAAGCCGAGCAGCGCCGTCATTGTGAGGCGGCGCCGGAACATTACTTCTTAGTCCGACTGTAGTACGGTTTTACGGAACCGTGAAGAGGCTTTTAGGTTTTTTTTGCAGATAGCAGGCCGCTACCTTACCTAGAGCAGGCTGCTCAAAAAAAACCTGCTTGGTTGTGCGAACGGGCATGTTGGTAACAGAAGGTACCGGGCATGTAGATAACACTTTTCGTTGAAGTTGAAGTTAAACGAGGTTGGAGAAAAAGGAAATCCAAGTCGTCGCGGGGACTGTGGGAATGTGGGAAGGTCGCGGTTGTTTGCCGGTTAGATCCATTAAGCTTTCTTAATCTTTCGTACATGGACGGCTGTTGCCGACCGGGAGTCATCGCAGTTATTTATAAAATTCGATATTTTTGAGTCTTTTTTGACGTTTTTTGCGATTTGCAACGCAGCGGCTGGCCCTTCGAATCAAGGGGGAGCACCGTTTCCCGTTGCATGTACCCCTTCTGGAGTCACGCATCCCTGATAAGTTCTCGGCAGCCGATGGAGGTTATTTATAAAATTCGATATTTTCGATCTTTTTGGGCCGTTTTTTCAGGTTTACAAGATA
>JBAVQC010000367.1:0-19809 GCA_049693715.1 Acidobacteriaceae bacterium
TCAAAGTCGCTGTCCTGGTTACCAAACGGCAGGCGGGAGGGCAAATCGCGGTTAGTGCAGGTCGTGCGTACCGAGAGTACCGAGGCTTGTGGATCGACATTGGCTGTGGACAGATCGATGAGCGAGAGCGCTACTTCTGTTCCCTCATCGTTGGGTCGGCTTGAGGCCCGTCGGCGCGCGAGCCAAAAGCACGAGCGGTTATCCTTCTGTGCGGAATGACGAAGCGAATAAAACGGCTCGTAGGTCGTGATCTTCTGCGTGGTCGAATCGATGGAGCCGACTTCATCAATGGAGAATACCTCCATCGAGTGGGGCCGGCGCACATCCGGAGTCACCGTGTACTCATACTTGCGCCGATCGAGCTGAATCGGCTCCGCAACCTGGGGAAAAAGATTCGCGATGGGAGTGCAGCCCAGGCGGAAGGTCTTTTTCGAAAGCTCCAGCTCGAGCCGTTGGATGCGGCCGTCCCCCTCCACCTGCGAGATAAGGAAGACCACTTCGACAGTGCTCTTGAAACCAGCGGCTGCGATGGCCTCCAGACCGGTCAGATCGATAAAAAAGAATTTCTCCGGAAAGGCGAAGTACTCCATCAGCAGCCGATGTCCGGCGAACGAAGAGGCTGCATAGGGGACCATCCCCTGATCCGGAGCAAAGCCGGCGGGGCTCAGCGCGGAGGCGGGCAGTGTGACCGGCGCGAGCCGCGATCCCGGGGTAAGATCTCGCACCATGATGCGATTGAGACGGCTGAAAAGGAGTTCGTAGACTATGTTGACCAGGCCGCTCTCACCATCAAGGTAGAAGCGGAGTTGGTCGATTTTTAACCCCTGAAAGTTGACATCGGGCGCGCACTGAAGTTCCAGGCGGATGGCCCACGCCGAATCGTTGGTCTTGACCGCGGGCTGCAATCGGCTGGGTGCACGCCATTCCGCGGCGGTGACAGTCAGCGGCCACAGCGTTGTGTCGTAACACGTGCGGAAGGTGCAGGGAACTCCACCGACCGGCTTTGAGTAGAGGGGCGTATGGCGGTCGATCTTCAATCCGCTGGTGAGCTTGCCTTTTTCCGGATCGAGCTGAAATTCAACCACCGACATGGAAGGCAGCGGGCGCACCAATTGCGGATAGACAACCGTGAGCAGCGCCTGCGTAATCTCGGGAAATTCGTCATCCAGCTTCAGATGAACGCGGGCGGCGAGGAGCGCAAAGGCCTCGAGCAGGCGCTCTACATGGGGGTCTTCGCATTTCGTCGGTTCCAGCACCAGGCGGGAAGCAACCTTGGGGTGCTTGGCCGCAAACTGCACCGCCGACTTGCGCAGGTAGTCCAGCTCCCGCTCATAGTAGAGCAGCAGGTCATCACGCATCGCCGCCTCCGGAAAGGTGGCAGTTGCCGCTTTTCAACTCGATCACGGTATCGAAGGAAATAGGTTCCGGCGATGGGTCCATCCGTAGCATGGCCTCAATGCGCAGACGTACTTGGTGCTTCGCCGCGTCGGGCGTCTCGACCTGCACCAAGCGAACGTTCGCCAGCCGCGGCTCGAAGAGATTGATGGCAGCCAGAAGCTGTTTTACCAGCTTGTTCCGGTCTCCGGAGGTGGCCATCGTCAAAGCGGAGAGATCGGGGAGCCCGTACACGTAGGCGGAGCGATTTACTTCCTTCAAGCCTTCGTCTGGCGGGTCGCAATTCCGGCGCGTGTTGAGCAGCCACTCCAGATCGCGCCGCACCGCGCGTTTGAGCAGCCGCTCCGATTGTGAGCGGCTCGGGGGATTTTCCGTCTGATTCCCAGGCTCGAGATCGATGAGACGGTCGAGTACGGGGATGGTGACGGTCGTTTCGCCGAGGTTCCTTGCCATCGCTTACTCCGCGCTCAATGCCTGGACAGGGTCAAGGCGGCAGATACGTTCGAACATTTCTTGCTTATCGCGGGAGCTGTTCTGAATCTTCTTGCTGTTACGCATCAATTTCAGCAGATCGTTGGCGACCAGCTCTGGGTCTTCCCAGGAGTCGAGCTTGTGGTTTTCGATTATGGCCGTTACATCGTCGAGTAGCGGTTGAGCGATTGCATCTTTCCCCGCAGCTACCGCTAGCTCGATTAACTGCATGGTGCGGCGGAAGCGGCCTCGCCCGGACCGCTGGCGGCCGATCTCGGCACGCATGAAGGCGAATGCCTTCTCCTCCTGTCCGGCAGCCAACGCTTCCTTGGCCAGGACAAACGCATCGGCCGCCTGAGCGAGCCAGGTGGGCGTGCCATTGAGGCTGGCTGTTGACAAGGAGTTGGAATCGTCGCCGGGCAGCGCGCTGGCCGGCAGAGGCGTTCTCAAATGCTGTAGCCAGGCTTTGGTCTCTGGATTCGCGGTCGGCGTATCGTCGAGCAAAGTCGCTTCCAGTAACTCCGGAAGATCATTCAGCAAAGCACGAAGTTCCGACTGTATGGCGGTGGCTATCGGTTGGTACTCAGCGCCCAGGGCCGAGCAGGCAGCTATGGAGAGCCGCTGCAAGTCAAGCCAGGCGCGGCTGCAAGGCAGAGCCATGGCCTCTTCGCAGGCATCGAGCAGCTCACTCCATTTGCTGGCCAGCGCCAACCGCTTCACGTTTTGGCGAAGCTCGGTAGGCGGCGCCTCCAGCAGTGTGCTATCGCTCAATCGCGATGCGGTTCGCAACTCACCCCAGCGCAGACCGCGCAAAATGAGGTATGGCGCCGGACTGAGCGGCTCCCGTTTGCGCAGGAAGGCCGCCCCTGCGGCGATGCCGGCTACAGCCTGGCGTCGGTCGATGGGCTCCGATACGGCCACACTTCCAAGCCCTCCCGTCGAAGCCGGCGCGACAGTGTCCCCGTCCTTGCTGGCTTGTGCTGCTTCTGCGGCGGCTTCGGCAACCGGAACCTCTTCGACGGGATCCGGTTCCTTCTCGCGCTTTTTATTGAGCAACGTGTGGATCGTCTGCCGAACCTCTGTAAGCCCCATCTTCAGTTTGCTGAAGGCGGGAGCATCGTCCGCAAAATTCTCGTCGCAGAACTTCTCCAGGCTCTCGAGCGCATGCACGCAGGCGTCCAGGTCCTTCTCCGCCGTGAGATAGAACGCTTTAGGTGTCTCGGCGAAGGCTTTATCGAAGAGTTCCGGCGGAATCTTACCGGCCTCGATCGAATTGGATCGAGTCTGACGATCCTTGTCGGTCTTGACCTGGTCTTCATAGCCGACGATACGAGAATCCTTATAAGCGAACCAGGAATATCCGCCGTTGGCGAGAGGCGCTGAGCGCAAAGGAAAGTCGAGCATGGAGCCGATCCAGGAGAGCGGCTTGGCCCGGAGCTCGCGGTCTCCATCTTCGATGACCGGATAAACCGTATCCCAGAATTTAGTCAACAAACCGTGGCATAAAGTGATCCCTTGGCAAAGACCTCCGTAACGCTCCGTCATCAGCAGGGCTTCGGTGAGCCAGGCAGCCAGTTGCAGATCTTTTGAGACCGTTGCCAGCGTGTCCTGCGCCAGCTTGATCACCAGCGGGTAGTTCGCCGTCTTCCGCTCGCTTTGCCAGGCGCCCTGCGCCAGCTCGTCGTCTTTGCGGCGAGCTTCCTTTATCTTGTCGAATATCAGCAACTTGGTGTCGTAGCGAAGATCGATGCCACTGGGGTTTTCACCGGCAATCGGAGCGAGGATATCTTCGCGCAGCGGCATAGTGGCAGCGACCTAAACAACAAAACGAGCTTTACTGCTCAGACGGCGCAAGCGCCGGTTGGGCGAATTCGATCGACCGTACTTCGAGGAAGGGAACTTCCTCGCCGTCGACCAGCAGAATCTTCTGGCCCGATGGATATTCCCGGCCCCCGTCGTCAGCCGCCCAATCCGTCATTCTCCCCAGCCAGACTGCTTCGTCCGCATGCTTCCAGGAGAATGGGTAAATCGCCGGAATCAGTACTTCTCCCAAGTCCATGCCTTGAAACGATGGCGCGGCCTGCACCAGGGCCGGGGTCCAGAGCGTGTCCCGCAGCCGTTGCGGTGGTCCCATTTCGATCGAGGCCACATGCTCGAAAGGAATCCAGAGATAGGCGCCGGCGGCGAAGACTTCAAGCCGTGCGCCTATATCCGGATCCGCATCGAGCAATGCGGTGAAAGCTTTCCCATTCAGCTCGCCTCTGGGGGAGGTCGTAGGGTGGGCCGGGAAAGTCTGCTTTTCAAAAGTCTCGTGCCGCGTCTTCTCCGCATGGAGAGCTGCGTAGTAGACGATCGCCCCGGTTTCCGCTTCGGCGTTTTTGCCCGCAAGAACACCGAGCTGCTTTTCCGCGCGCGTATATTCCCCCGCGAAGCAAAGCAACTCAAATAGAAAAACACGTTGCGCTGTGTCGGCCGGGTGCTCGCGTAAGTGCGCCGTGAGCCACTTCTCCGCCTCCCGCACCTTGCCTGCCGCCAACAACTCTTTGGCGGTTACTGGCACCGTGTCCCTGGCCGCCCGTGACTTACCACGGCTTGACCGTGAGTACGTCAAAGCCCTTGTCGATGAAGCCCCCCAGTTTACCACCCTCTTCGGGGGCGTAGCTGACCTTGACCTTGCTGAAAGCGAAGCTGATCGATTCCATAGGGTTCTCGCTTGAACCAGAATGCTGGATGGAAGTGATCATCGCATTCTCCATGTGAATCTTGTAGTAGTCCTCCTGAACTTTGCCCATCGGCTTGTCGTAAATGACGTCGACCTCCGTCAGGTAATTTCCGGTGACGCAATCGTCAAAGAGCAGGGGAGAAACCTTGTCGACCACCTTCATGATCGTCACGTCCGAAACATTGGCCCGGCCCGACCGGGCCTCACCTCCCGATGAACCGGCGCCGATCACCGAGGTCTGGCTCGCCCCGAAGCTAAAGGAAAGGATGTCGATCGCGTCCTTCTTGCTGGTGCTTGGTCCTGGACGGCCTTTGATAATGAGGTACGCATTGACTGCCATTTTCTTTCTCCTTAAAAAAATTTCACATCAGGGACCCGGCATTAGGAACTGCAGCACATCAGCTTGTGTCCAGGTTAGGCGCGCACAAGTTTACTTCACCGAGGCGGGCAGTTCAGCCACCAGCCGCAGGGAAACGGTAAGTTCGTCAAGTTGGAAGTGCGGACGAAGGAAAGCCACCGCACGATAGACACCGGGCTTGCCCGGGACCTCCGACACATCGATGCGGGCTTCACGCAGCGGACGCTGAGCCTTTGCCGCCGGAGAAGCCGAATCGTCCGGAGTAACGTACTTGGTTATCCAGCGGTTCAGGAACTTCTCCGCCTCATCACGAGACATAAAGCTGCCAATCTTGTCGCGCATCATCGCCTTGAGGTAGTGCGCGAAGCGCGAGACCGCCATGATATAAGGCAGCTGTGTAGACAAGCGGGCATTCGCGTTTGCCGAGTCGGTGTCGTACGTTTTGGCTTTCTGGCAGGTTTGTACACTGAAGAAGGAAGCGTAGTCGGTGCCCTTGCAATGAACCAGAGGCACGAATCCGAGGTCGGCCAACTCTTTTTCGCGCCGGTCGGTGATCGGTACCTCGGTGGGGCATTTCAATGCGATATCGCCCTCGTCGGTCGCGAAGTTATGGGTCGGCAGACCCTCAACTAGCCCCCCACCCTCGACACCCCTCATCGCCACACACATGCCGAAAAGAGAGAAAGACTGGGTCATCTTCGAGCCCAGCGCGTAGGCGGCGTTCATCCAGAGGTATTTCGAGTGGTCGGTGCCGTCCACCTGCTCTTCATAGCTGAACTCGTCGACTGGCTTGGTTTCCGCACCGTAAGGGAGACGCGCCAGTGTCCGTGGAAGCGTGAGTGCGACGTAGCGGGAATCTTCACTCTGGCGGAACGACTTCCATTTGGCGTACTCGCTACTATCGAAGATTTTCGCCAGATCGCGAGGAGCGTCGAGTTGCGTATAGCTTTCCAGGTTAAGCAAGTCGGATGAGGCAGCGCTGACGAACGGCGCGTGTGCCTGGGCTGCGATATGAGAAACGCCCTCCAGCAGGGCCATGTCTTCCGGATGTTTGCCGAACTCGTAGTCGCCAACCAGCGCGCCGAAGGGGGCCCCGCCGAAAACGCCGTATTCTTCTTCGTAAATCTTCTTAAAGAGGGCGCTCTGGTCGAACTCCGGCGCCTTCTCGATGTCGCGCAGCAGTTCCTTCTTGGTGGCGTTGAAGACGCGGATCTTCAGTCCGACGCCGGTTTCGGTGTTGTCCATCATGTACTTCAACCCACGCCACGAGCCTTCCAGCTTCTGGAACTGGGCATGGTGCATGATCTCATTCAACTGCAGCGAGAGCAGGTGATCGATTTGCGCGATGCGCGCATTGATCATCATTTCCGCGTCTTTGGCGACGGTCATCGAGCCGTCGAGCACCTGGGCTACAAATTCTTTCACCAGGTCTTTACCGCGCTCGCGCGATGCAGTCTCTTTGCCAAACCGTCCCTGCTCGACGATCTGATCGAGCAGACTGGATTCCTCGGTCACAACTGCAGGCGCCGAGCCCTGTTTAGTCGCCGTCGCTTCAGCCATTGGAGCCTCCGTCAATGTCGCCGATTTCGCCCTTCAACTTCTCCAGCTTCTCCGTATTTCCCACCGCCTCCAAGAGCAATTCCTCGAGCTTGTCGTTGCCCTGCAGGGAACTACGAAGGTTTGCCAACCTGCTCCGCAGATCGAGCATTTCCTTGAGTGGCTTGACCTGCTTGGCCACGTTGCCCGGCTCGAAATCGTCGAATTTGCGGAACTTCAGGTCGACCTTCAATTGCGGGGCATTGGGGTCGTCGCTCAGCTTGTTTTCGACGGCGAAGGAAAGATGCGGCTTCATTCCCTCCAACACGGAGTCGAAGTTATCCGGATTCACTTCGACAAACTTGCGATCTTTAAGTTTCGGCAACGGCTGTTCCGGGTTGCCGGTGAAATCACCCAACACTCCCACCACGAAAGGCAGCTCTTTGATCTCGATGGCGCCGCCCACTTCTACGTCGTAGGTGATTTGCACGCGGGGAGGCCGCACGCGGTCAAGTTTGTGCTGTGCACTTTGTCTAGCCATAATCGCTTCCTTCGACTTAATCGGGATTAGAGGTGGATGATCGTTTCACTGGAATCTCTGGACGAAGATCTTGTGGGATGGGCCGAGAGTGCGCCCTGGAAGCGATTTCCGAACGTTAAGCGGTAGCCGACGAAACGCTTGTAGACGTCTCTTTGGAGTCATCATTCAGGGCGCTACTGTTCATATCACGCGCCCGGTGACGGGTCAAATAAAAAAACAAGAATTGCTGGCGACTTTTTCTTCTGGCCGCTTCCCCGATGTTAAGGTTTAAGGCGCATGTTAAGACCTTTGTCCGTTGATGCTTCCCGGCGGCTTCGCTGCTCGTTCGAAGAGGCAGGTTATACCGAAGTAAACCTCCTCAGGTACCTTGGTGCTGCTGAGCTACCCTCCCGGATTTTGCGCAACGAACCGCGGCTGCTCGATCGCACGCGCGAAGTCACGCTGCTCAACGCGTTGCTCCGCTGGTTTTGGCTGGGACGCTCGCAAACAGCGAAGGCGATCGCGAGCGTCGTGCCAGAAGCGCTTCTGCTGTTGCTGCTGGAATCAGGTTTGCTGGAGCAAGACGGAAACCTGCTGACGGCAAGAGCCATGCTGCTCACAGTGGAGAACTTTCTGGTCGCCTCCGATCATCCGGCATCGATTGCCCGCGGCGACTCCGAGATGGTGCTCTGGCCCAATCCGACCAGCAGATTCCTGGCCAGGTTCGCCGTCAGGCAGCACTCCCGCGCGACCCTCGATCTGGGGACTGGCAGCGGGATTCTCAGCCTGGGCTCGGCCCGGCACAGCGACCTGGTCGTGGCTACCGACGTGAATCCCAGGGTGCCTTCCTTTGTGACATTCAACGCCCGGCTTAACGGGATAGACAATATCGAGATGCTGATGGGGGATGGGTTTCAACCAGTCGCGGGACGCAAATTTGACCTCATCCTCTCCAACCCGCCTTTCTTTATCACGCCCAAGCTCGACTACTTGTTTTGCGATAACTCGATGGAGCTTGACCAGCTCTGCCGTCGCCTGGTCCGAGAAGCGCCGGCCTATCTCAATGAAGGCGGCTATATGCAAATGCTATGCGAATGGGCGCAAGTGACCGGACAGCCATGGGAGGAGCGGATCGCCGAATGGCTCGAGGGCACAGGTTGCGACGCGTGGGTGATGAAAGGGCTAACCCAATACCCTGAAGAATACGCGCAGCACCGCTTTCGCGAAACTACGCAGGACACCGGCCGTGACCTCGAGGTGTACGAGGGCTATATGGCCTATTACCGCGATCGCGGTGTGGAGGCGATCCACGATGGCCTGATCGTGATGCGGCGGCGTAGCGGCAAAAACTGGGTACGCATTGAAGAAGTACCCAAAACACCAAGCGGCGATCTGGGAGAGATGATTCTCTCCACTTTTGCTGCGCATGATCTATTGCTGGAAATGGAGAGCGATGAAAAGCTGCTTGCCATCAAGCCCAGGCTTGCGGCTCACGTGCGGCTGGAGCAGGTTTGCAACCAGTCGGGCAACAGCTGGCACGCGGAATCGCTGACGCTACGGCTCACCAGCGGTTTTCCGTTTCACTGGAAAGTGCAACCGCTGGTGGCGGAATTCTTAGCGACCTGCGATGGTACACGCACCGCCGACCAGGCTGTGGAAGCACTCGCCATCGCGGCGAACGCGCCCGTCGATATAGTGAGGCGCGAATGCCTGGCCATGATGCGCAAACTCATCGAGCGTGGATTTGTGGTGATCGCCTCCGACTAAGCTGGATATGAAAAGATAGGCTATGACGCAAACTACGGCTGAAGGAGCGGACCATGGCAAAGGTCACCGGCACCATCCGGATTAACGCGAATCCGGGGTCCTTAGCTACGGGAGGTCATTTCGAGGTAGTGTTCGTTCCTTATGCCGGCCGGCTCAACACCAAGCCGGTGAAGGTAAGCAATCTCGATGACCTGGTTACTCTGCTCATGAACCTGAAAATCAGCGAAGATGAAGCCACCCGTTGGGCCGGCAAGGCCCGCACGCAAGGCGTAGTCCTCATCTCCGGGGTAGAGCGGACCGAATCGCAACTGCAGGAAAACGGCCTCCTGGCCTGACTTTGCGACTTACCTTCGATGACTGATGGCCCGGCCAGCCATCTATCGTGTTTTCAGCAGGAACACCACCAGAACAATCAAAACCACCAGCAAAAACCCATTCAAAACCAGCAGCATTGGCATCATCTGCTGCAGCTTGCTCTGAGGTGGGTCTGTGTTCGACACGGGCTTGGGCGCCGGAATTGGAGGAGCCTGAAGCGGCGGAACCGCCACCGAAGGAACCGCGGGTGCGGCGAACGCGGGGGCCGCGGGAGCGGCGAAAGAAGGGGCCGCCGGTATCGGAGCGATGGCAATGACCGCCGGAGCCGGCACCCCGATCTTTCCCGCCGGACCACCCGACATGATGCGGGTAAATTCTCCGGGCTGTGAAACCTCCGGATCGGAAGCTGTGGCAGGGAACGGCGAAACTGCGGAGGATTGCAGATTCTCCTCGGTTAACCTTTGGATCAACATAGTAATGCTTCCGGGCGCGTTCGCAGGCGGCACCGCCTGCGGGCTCTGTTCCCCGAAGCGATTGGCTGGGGGTTCGTTCTCGGCCGAGAGCGCTCGAAACAACTGAGTAACCCCGGCTGACTCCATCGCGTCCTTGCTCGGGGGCGAATCCAGGCTCGAGGACCACGCTGCCTCTGTCCGATTGCTTAAAGGAGTGAACGGCTGAACGGGGGCCGCCGGTGTAGGAGCAGGCTTCTGAAAGAGCTGGGTAAAGCTCCCTTCCGCCGATGCTGAGTCCGACACACCAGGCGTGGAAAAGCCCTTGAGCCGCGGTGGAACAGGCGGTGCAGACGCTGGCGGGTCAGATGGCGCAGGCATCGGCCGTTTTGGCATCGATGCCGTCGCTCTCACAAACATACGCGTGAACTCACCCGGCTCCTGGCGAGATACATCCGGCGTGGGGCGGGCTTCCGGCGCCGCGCTTGCCGCCGGAGAGGGAGCAAAGTCCAGCTTGTGAAACATCTGCGTGAATTCGCCCGGTCCAGGCCGCCCCTCACCCAGGGGTGGTCTGGCGACCGAAGCGGGTACCGATGGCGCATGCAACGGCCGTTCCCAAGGTCCGCCTAATTTGGCCCCGTCGAACGCTCCCTCGCTCTTATCCTCGGAGGCAAACCATTGGCCGGCGCTTTCCTGTTCCTGCTCTACAGGCTGGTCTGGTTGGGTCTGGAAGGCATTCAGGAACATACCCGTGGCAGACAGCGGATCGGGGTGGCCGGCGCCGGGCTTCTTACCATCTTCTGTCATCAGGATTGGCCCCATTCATGGTCGCGAGTTCCTATGTGCGAAGGTTACACTTCCCTGGTTGACCCCGTAAAGATTTGAAAGACTGCAGTTGAGCACTTTGCTTACAACTAAAGAATGAGTGCCCCTGCCGCGGACCCGAAGTTTTTCTCTTGCCGCCAGCCGGTTGAGGTATTCTCAGCGTGATTCAAATTGAGTCCATTCTGGTTTGCCGGATTGCGGTCACCGCAGTGCGGCCATTGCGCTCTGCATCGGAACAAAGCCGTTCGCCGGGGAAAGCTCGCATGAATGATCTCGCAGTGCGTACCTACAGCCTGGCATCCTGCTACGAAAACTCCTTTACCAGTATCCTGCGGCTGGGCTCACGGCAGCAGGCCATCCAGGAGTCTCAGGTATTTCGTAACAATATGAGGGCGGCTTTGAAGGCCGCGATGGAACAAGCCAAGACGTTGGGATATAGCGGCGAGATGATCCAATTCTCGGTCTTCGCCCTGGTCGCGTTTTTGGACGAAAGCGTGCTGAAACTGCAAAGCCCCATCTTTGCGGACTGGTCGCAGCGGCCTTTGCAGGAAGAACTTTTCGGACACCACCGCGCAGGCGAGATCTTCTTCGAAAACCTCCACGGTTTGTTGGCGCGCCAGGACGCCCAGGACGTCGCCGATTGCCTCGAAGTCTATTGCTTGTGCCTTCTGCTCGGGTTTCGTGGTCGTTATGCATTCGGGAGAGGGGGAGAGATCGATACCTTCGTTCGCCAGATGCGGGATAAGATCAGTCGCATTCGTGGCCAGGTGCTCCTTTTTCGCCCCGCCGCCCCGCCGGCTGAGGTCAAGCGAGTTTCTACAGTCGATCGCTGGAGCCGCGGTCTGGGTATTTTCGCGTTCTGCATGTTCCTGGCAATGTTGCTCGCTTTTGGCGCTTTCTGGTTCAATCTGGGCGCGGGAATTTCCCCATTGGGTTGACGGCCACCGCCGGGAGGATTCTTGCTCGCCTATCTGCTCGCCCTCGTAGTGCTCCTGGTTGCCGGTCTCCTGGCTTATGCCGCGGGGACCTTTCTGCATTTGCACGGCACGCCCCTGATCGTGCTGGTGGCTCTCATCGTGCTTGCCGGACTGATTGCCGCGGTGGCGATCCTGGTCATTCACTACCGCGCCCGGAAGCGGCAGGCGGCGAACGGCGAATTGCCCGGCGGCGGTTCTGATTCTGAAGTCGACGTTTTGCTGAACGACGCAAACCGCAAGTTGCGCAATGCGAAGCAGCAAGGCGCCAAGCCGCTCGATGGGCTTCCCTTGCTTTATCTACTGGGCGAGGCCGGCTCGGCAAAAACCAGTCTGGTCATACGCTCGGGCTTGGATCCCGAACTGATCGCCGGGAGTGCGCCGCGAGAGGGCGATGTTTCACCCACCCCTGTTTTGAATCTCTGGTTCACCCGCCAGGCAGCCATCCTCGAAGCCGGAGAGACCATCCGGCAGGCGCCTGGTGCGCTACAGCGGATGATTGTGCGTACCCGTCCCAAGGCTTACCGCTCTTCTGCGCCGGCCCGGGCTGCCGTGGTTTGTGTGAGCGTGGAGCAGTTTTTGACGGCCGACGCCGCTACGTCGTCCGTTGCCTCCGCCCGCATCATCGGCGCGCAGTTGCGGGAGATCAGCCGCTTGCTGGGCGCAGCCGTGCCCGTCTACGTGATCTTCACTAAAATCGACCGCGTTCCTTATTTCGCGGAGTACGTCCGCAACCTTTCGAATGATGAAGTAAGGCAGGTTCTGGGCAACGTTCTGCCCGCGAACCAAACATCGGCAGGGGTCTATGCCGATAAGATGTCGCGCGAACTGGCGAGTGCGCTCGATCTGCTTACGTATTCCCTGGGCGAGTTCCGCGTGGAGGTGCTGAGCCGGGAAACCGAGCCCGTCAATGGGCCCGGCGCCTATGAATTTCCCCGCGAGTTTGGCAAGCTTCGCCGGAACCTCAACCAATACCTGGTGGAGTTGTGCAAGCCCAGCCAGCTCAGTGCGAACCCGTACCTGCGGGGATTTTTCTTCACCGGCTTGCGCGCCCAGATGTTGGAGCAGCGGGCCGCCGCGCCGGCCGCGCCGGTGTTGAACCCCGCCGCTGAAATGGGCGCCACCAGGATGTTCTCCGCGCAGGAGTTTCAGGCCGCGAACCGCCCCGCGGCTCAGCAAATGGTGGCCACCCGCGCACCGCAATGGACCTTTCTTCCCCGCCTCTTCCCGGAGATGATTCTGGGCGACAGGAGTGCTCTCTCGGCGACGCAACAGACTGCACCCGCGCGCCTGTTCCGCAGAGTTCTCTTCGCTTCGCTGGCCTTCGTCTTTGCGGCGTATACCGCGCTGCTGGTGGTCTCCTACCTGAACAACGCGGAGTTGGAACGCAACATCCAGAGTGCCGCCCAGGCGTTGTCCGCGGTCGGCACGACTACTGCAAGTCTGGCCGATTTGAAGGCATTGGACCGGCTGCGTCAGAGCCTCGTTCAGTTAGAGGGCTACGCGGAGAACGGACCTCCCTGGACCTACCGCTTTGGACTCTACCAGGGAGACAAATTGACCGTGCCCGCGCGGCGAATCTACTTTGATCGGTTTCGCGTGATGATGCTGAACCCCACCCAGGCCGACATCGCGAGTTATCTGCGCGGTCTACCGGTTTCGCCCGCGCCGGGCGCTGACTACACCGCAGCCTACAACCCGCTCAAGGCCTACTTGATTACCACCGCCAACCCGGAAAAAAGCCAGGCGCAATTCCTCATCCCGGTCTTCTTGCAATATTGGATGGGGTCCAACATCAGGGATCTCGCCCAACAACAACTGGCTCGCCAGCAAATCGATTTCTATGGGGGAGAACTCCTGCGTCAGAACCCGTACTCGATTGTTCCGGATGGAGCGGCGGTGGGGAAGGCCAGGACCTACCTCTCGAACTTTGGAGCCGTGCCGCGCGTTTACCAGGACATGCTTGCACAAGCGGACAAGACCAGCCCGGGCGTCGATTTCAACCGTCTGTATCCCAATGCCGCCGGTTCTGTCGTCGAGTCGCACCTGGTCCGTGGCGCATTTACCCGGGCTGGCTTCGCGTTTATGCAGGGCGCCATGCAGCACCCGGAGCATTACTTCCAGGGGGAAACCTGGGTGCTGGGCGATCAAGCCGCGCGCTCGCTGGATTCAGCCGGAGTCGCCAAACAGTTGACCGCGATGTACTCCGCTGACTTTCTGCGGGAGTGGCACGCCTTCCTGAACGATGGGCACTTTACCGGGTGCGGGCCGATCCACGATCTGCCGAATAAACTGAACACACTTGCGGGGCCGGATTCGCCGCTGCTGGAGTTCTTCGGCACCGCCTCGTACAACACCGCAGTGAATGATCCGCAGATCAAGTCGATCTTCCAGCCGACGCAGGTCCTGGTCGATCCCAATTCGACCGCTCGCTTTATCGGACCTGGTAACACCGCCTATGTGAATGCGTTGTTAGCTCTATCCAGCTCAGTCACCCAGTTCAACCAGAACCCTCAGACCTCGGGAGACATGCTGGGCGCAGCGGTGTCGACCGCCGGCATCGCCGTTCAGCAGACCGCGCAGCCTTTCAATATCGATCCCCAGATGCACATCGAGAAGACGGTGCTTGGCCTTTTGGAGGCGCCCATCCATTGCGCGGTTCCGGGCCCGCCGCCCCCGCCTCCGGGGGCGCCTGGCGCCATGTGCACGCTCCTGGGCAAGTTCCCTTTTCAACCTTTGTCCAAGGCGCAGGCGGGCAGAGATCTGACTCCTGCAGATCAGGCTGTTCTGGCGGATGTAAATGCAGTCTTCGCGCCGGGAACGGGAAGTCTCTGGACCTATTACAACGCCACCCTCAAGCCGTGGCTGCCTCAACAGGGGACGCAGTATGTTCTTGCTCCCAACGCAGCGGGACACGTAGGACCCGTCTTCGCGCAATTCTTCAATCGTGCGGCAACGATCTCGTCCGCTCTCTATTCCTCCGGAGGCGCCAATCCAGCCTTTACGTTCACGCTTCGTTCTGTGCCCAGCAAGGGAATTGAGAATGCCACGCTGGTTGTCGACGGACAGAGACTCCCAGCCGGCGCGACGTCGCAACTGTTTACCTGGAATGGCACCACCGCACACCAGGCCTCGCTGGCTTACAATTCTGCCGAAGCTCTGCAATTTCAAGGTCTGTGGGCGCTGTTTCAGCTGGTTGCCACTGCCCAGGTAACTCGGGTTGGGGGAACGTTGCAGCTTGAGTTTCCCCTCGAAGTTTCCGGCCGCCAGCTCAGGCTGCCGGATGGGACTCCGGAAGTCGTCCGTTTTGAAATTTCGGGTCCGGGAGCAGCGGTGTTGGCGCCCCTGGGACTGTACGGCGGCACCTGCGTTAACCCAGTCACCAAATGAGCGGGGTGGACGTGGTCCCTATTGATCGCCCGCCGACTCCGTAGCCGAGCCCATCGTGGCGCGCAACACGATGCAGGTGATATTGTCTGCTCCACCCCGCTGCTTGGCACACTCTACAAATTCCTTGCAAATCACCGGCAACTCGACCCCGGCCAAGGCAATCGAGGCTA
The DNA here is from genome assembly GCA_049693715.1 of Acidobacteriaceae bacterium. Taxonomy (GTDB): domain Bacteria; phylum Acidobacteriota; class Terriglobia; order Terriglobales; family Acidobacteriaceae; genus PALSA-350. The sequence goes on from JBAVQC010000367.1 coordinate 14,893, forward strand.
TCTCCGCCGGCGTCAAATACCGCGTAAGACCGTCCGAGGCCAGCAGCAACATATCCTCCGCCTGCAGCGCGGCCGCGAAAAAGTCAGGTTGCACCGTATCCGCCATACCAATTGCCCGGGTGATCACCGACCGCAGGCTGGAGTTCTCCGCCATCTCCTGTGTCAGCATCCCGTTTTGTACCTGCTCCTCGACCAGGGAGTGGTCCTGAGTGATCTGAAAACAGGCGCCGTCGCGAATCAAATAAGCGCGGCTGTCGCCCACATTGCCGATCACCGCGCGAGCTCCGTCGACACAAGCGCATACCAGGGTTGTCCCCATATGGCTGAACTCTTCGTTGTTGGTGGAGAGATCGCGCACCACACGATTGGCCTCCTCGATGGAGTGCAGCAATCTGCTCTCGATCGGCGACTCCCGCTGCCGCGTTTGCGCTTCGAAGGATTCAATGAACGTGCGTACCGCGGTATTGCTGGCCACTTCGCCCGCCAGGGCACCGCCCACGCCATCGCAGACGACATAGAGATGCGGGTCAGTGTTATAGCCAAAACTATCCTCATTATTTGCGCGCTTGCAACCGGTGTCGGTAGCCGCCGCAAACGCCAGGGACAGTGTGGCTAGTTGGGTCATGGTGTGAAATGTACTGGCGGACCAAAATTAACAGGAAGCGGGCCCTTTTGCATGGGAAATCGACCCGGCAGAGAAACAGCGCGGGCCATCGGCAGCCTAGGGTATCTCGACCGTCGCCTCACCTGCATCGACGAAGGTAATCACGCCAGCCCACATACACATCAGTTGCGAGACGTTATCGAGCGAGGGAAAGTTTCCCAGCAAGACCGTGGGTGCACCAGCGACCCAGGGCGCCGGCGTGGCTGGAATGCAGGGCATGGGAGTGAGCACACCCAGGGCAGCCGCGGTTGCCGACGCTACTACCGGGTTGGCGATCGACGTGCACATCCCGAAAGGCATGATGTTGGTCATCGGAATATGGTCCATGATGTTCGCGTCCGGCACCATGTTGGTCAGCACCTTGTTGGTGGGCAGCACGACCAACGAACTGGGCGCCATTCCGAAGCTGCATTGCATCATCGCTCCCATACAGACTTGTAGAGGCATGATCAGGCTCCTTCATCGACGTCTGGCAATGTTCCTTCGAGTCTACGCCGGAATCTCGATCAGTAGAAAGGCAGCCTGACCGGGGGAGAGAGCTGGCAGTATCATCGATCGATGACGTTTGAAAGCGGCCAGGTGGTCGGGGAATACAAGATTGTGCGCGTGCTTGGCCGGGGCGGCCTGGGCGCGGTTTACGAAGCGGTCCATCTGATCTCGCAACGCGCCGAAGCCATGAAAGTGATGTTGGCGGAACAGACCGGCACCCCGGACATGAAGGAGCGTTTTCGCCGCGAGATTCAGTTACTCGCCAGCCTCAATCATCCCAACATTGCCGGCCTGCACAACGCCTTCTACTTCGAAGACCAGCTCGTCATGATCATGGAGTTGGTGCAAGGGGAAGACCTGCGCACGCGCAGCCGGAACGCGCGTATCGCGCTGCCCGAGCTGATGCATTTCGCTCTGCAAGTGCTGGCCGCCCTCGACTATGCCCATGCCCGGGGCGTGGTGCACCGCGACATAAAGCCCGCCAATATCATGGTGTCCGCTGCCGGACTGGTGAAAGTGCTGGACTTTGGCATCGCCATTTCCGAGGGCTCAGTGGAACTCACCAAGGCCGGCTCTCTGATCGGTTCTCCGTTGCACATGTCGCCGGAACAAATCCGTGGGGAAAAGGCCACCCAGCAGTCGGACATCTACTCGCTGGGCGTAACTTTGTACGAGCTCATCGCCGGCCGTCCGCCACTGAAGGGCGCCACCACCTACGAGCTCATGATGGCGCACCTGAACGTGACGCCCACCCCGCTCGCTCATTTGCGCCCCGACATCCCGGCACGATTGTCGGACATCATCGCCAAAGCCCTGGAAAAGGAACCAGTGAAACGATTCGCGACCGCCGCGGAGTTTCTGGAGGCGCTCCGTTCTCAGAGCACGCCAGACCTGGCCGCTGCGACGACTACCCTCACCCCTGCACGCCCATTGCAGGAGGTCACTACTGACAGGGTGAATCAACCGGTCACCGGACCTCTTCCCCCACCCGTCGATCAGCTGGTGCGGCACCTGGCAACGTTCATCGGGCCGATTGCCAAGGTTGTCGTGACGCGGCTCACCCGGCAGCACACCGATCTCGACCGCCTCTACCTGGAAGCGTCCAAGCAAATTGAGAAAGAACCGGACCGGAAGAAATTTCTGGCCACCCGTCCGCCTGCCTAACCCATTTTCATCCGTTTAGCAGATCGATCGCCTTTTTCAGGCTGGTGTGCATGCGGTGGAAAGATCGCGTTACCTGTGCGACCTCATCATTGCCGCGCACCGGGAGCTGCTCCAGGTCCATCTCGCCCTGGCTGATCCGGTCCGCATAGTGAGAGATCTTCCCCAGCCGCCGGATGACGATGAAATACAACCCTATGTCGATCAGAAGAATAGCCGCCAGGAAAATCACGGAAAGATTTATCAGCAGCCGAGTCAGTCCTTGCTGCGCCAACTTGATCGGGACTGCGGTAGGAATCGAAATGACCTGGGCTCCAATGACCTCGTCCAGGTTCCAGCCGAATCCGTTCTGGCTGCCGTAATGCTTGATGAGTGCCTTGGGGGCGGCTCCTGGCGTGCTATGACACTGCAGGCATCCGCTCTCCATCCGGATTGGGTGAGCCAGCGCAAGGGTGGGTCCGGTCGCTCCCTCCCGCAGCCGAACCAATTCCGTTTCCTTGGGGGAATTGCGGAAGAAGTTGATCATATCCGCCTCCCAATCTGTGGCGCGATCACGCAGGTTGGTCGGGTTCAGCGCGGCTTCTTTATAGGTGTAATCCGGATACGTCTGCCGGATCTGATCAAAAGTAGTGGTCGATGCAAAGAAAGGAATCGCCTGAGGCAGGAAGGTGGTTGTGTGCTCTATCGTTTTCTCGATGATGGGCGTGATGTAGTGTTCGGTGTAATTCCGGGTGGCTGAGGCGCTGGCTGCCATCAAACCGGCCTGGCGAAGCACTTCCGCCTGCGCCTGCTCTTGCAGAAAGCTTCTCGCCTGGTAGGCAATCACGAAAAGCCCCAGGCCGAAAACCACGATCAATAGAAGGTTGAACTTTATCAGCAGCTTCAAATCAACCACTCCTTCGCGAACCTCTCAGAAAACGACCCCAAAATAACCATCCTAGTTATAGCGTAGAAGCAGTTCGCCAGGGAACGAATGCTAGTTCGTGGGGTAAAACTGATCCGCCGACCTGCCGCGGGTGATTTCAATTTGCTATGCGGCTCAACTTTTTGATTTGTCTTCTTTATCATGCATAGTGATGAGCAAGCGGGCTGTGACCTTCTCAAGGACAGGTGAAATGGGACAGAAGGAAAACGATCAGAAAGCATCGGAAATAACGAGCACCGGGTTTTCTCCCGACCGGAGAGAGTTTGTCAAGTTGGCTGTAGGAGGCGCCCTGAGCGCTGCGGGAGTTTTCACATCGCCCAGAACCGCGTCAGCGACCGTGCATCCAATTGCCCCCGGCATCAAATTGTGCGCGCAGGCTCCAGCCAAACCCACGGACGATGATCTCCTTTTTCTTAACCAGATGGGCGCTGAGTACGTCAGCGTGGGTTCGACTCCCGACCTGAGAACTGCGGAAGGCTTTCTGCAAATCAGGAAGCGGTATGCGGATGCCGGCATCACCGTCTGGAATATCGGCAACACCAGCGTGCATAACATGCCTGAGGTAACGCTCAATCTCCCCGGCCGCGACAAGAAGATTGAAGAGTACAAGCAATATATCCGCAACCTGGGCAAGGCGGGCATCTACTACACCACCTATGCCCACATGGGCAACGGCATCTGGAGCAGCGGCCGGGCCACCATTCGTGGAGCTTCCGCCAGGGAATTCGATATGGCGAGCCCCAATAAGGTAGGCGTGTGGGACGATAAGAAGTTTTATGAACCTCTCTCCCACGGACGCGAGTTTTCGAAAGATGAAATTTGGGAGAACTACACCTATTTCATTAAACAGGTCGCGCCCGTCGCTGAAGAGAACAGTGTGCGCATTGGCATTCACCCGGACGATCCGCCAGAACCGATTCTGGCCGGCGTGCCGCGCTGCATTTTCGCCAACTACGAGGGTTACAAGCGGGCGATGGAAATCGCCAACAGTCCCAACGTGGGCATCTGCTTGTGTTGCGGCTGCTGGAACGAAGGCGGTCGCGAGCTCATGCACAAAGACCCCGCGGAGATGATCCGCTACTTCGGTCCGGAGAAGATCTGGAAGATCCATTTCCGCAATGTGAGTGCGCCGCTGCCGCACTTCGTGGAAACCTTCATGGACAATGGCTATTACGATATGTCCAAGATCATGACCGCCCTGGTTGAGGTCAAGTTTGACGGCATCGTCATTCTCGATCACACGCCTACCGTCGTGGGCGGGCATTTTCCTGAGCAAGCCTACGGCTTCGCCTATATGAAGGCGCTGAAGAATCGGGCCCAGGCGGAAGCCACAGCATAGTGCCGGAGCTGGCATGGCAAGGCTACCGGGTTTTGCATCGACGGCAATGGGTCTCAGCTTGCTCAGCGTAACCGCATTCGGGGCAGGCCCAGCTGCGCCGGGCGGCCGCAGACCCCGGCTTCGCTCGGAGCCTGTGACTTTTTTGACTTCGCATTTTGACAACCGAGCGCCCATTTAACCGTCACTCTGTCCTTTACCGACTGACAACCACTCTGCCCTTTGGCAACCGCCCTCTCCCTCACAACAACCCTCTCCTTTCTGTCATCCCGTCGATCGACTAGCCTGTGGCAAGTTAAGGGAGGAATGACAACGCAAGTCGCCATCAATGCGAGGCCCGGA
>JBAVQC010000368.1:0-13027 GCA_049693715.1 Acidobacteriaceae bacterium
GTTAGGGACGGCTGAAATCCTGTGCAGGAGTGTCCAGCCGTCCCTAACGGGACTAGTCGGCTCTCTCATATTTCACCCAGGACTGACGTCCTGGGCTAAGTTCAGCCGTCCCCTCGGGACTCAACAGGGTTCTTCCGCAACCTGTAAGGCCCATCGTAGTTTCACGCAGTCGCGGCACGACTTAAGTCGTGCCGCTTTTTGTGCATGGTTATCTAGATCCCATTTGTGAGAAAAATGTCGGTCTTCCAAAAAAATAGTTGCTAGGGGGCCATGACCTTGAGCGTGAGGGGACCGGTTTCGATTGAGGAGGATAGGCCCCGGCCGACCAGCGAGCCTTCTTCCACCACCAGTTGTTCGACGGCGATCGATAGCTGGCGGCCCAGTTCGAGGAAGGTCTGCTTCCAGTGTTCCGCGGTCTTGGGTTCCAGGGTCATGAGGAAGCGGTTGGCTTTGATCAGGACGTCGTACCAGATGTTTTGCGCTTGCCACAGGTTCAGTTCGAACGGGAGCTCACGCAGGGTGCGCGCCAGGGTCAAGGCGTGATCGAGGCTATCGGTTTCCAATGGCTTGGCCTGGAGGTGGACCATCGATCGCTTCATGTGTTGATCGGTCAGATAGCGAAGCGCGTGGCTCTCCAGGACGACTCCGTCAGACTTTGCCAGAGAAATCAGGGAGCGGACCCGCGGGAGATCGATGGGCTCGTCTTCCAGAGCGCGGCGCAAGCCCGCATTGATGGCGAAACCGGCGGCCATGGTGAGGGCCGGTGGCTTGGGAAGACCAGACGCGTTGAGAAAGTGCAGGAGCGAAGCATGCTCCTCGTAGATTTTGACCAGGCTGTCTTCGACTTCGCTGAGGGTGGCGTTCAAGATGAAGCGCAGGATGCGGCGCTGATCGTCTTTGAATAGAGATGCCAGCGAGTAGGGACTACCGCCAAAGAAGCTATCGATCAGGCGCACGACTTCGGGCAGATTCGCCTGGGTGACAGCGGCGCTGCATTTGTGCTTGAGGTCCTCGAACGCGGTCAGATCTTGTGGGGTCGACCGCTCCACGGCGGCGGTTACATTGTGATCGCCAAAATGAAGGGCCGCGAAGGATACCTCCTCCGTCTCTTCGGTGAGGTTGGAACTGATGCGGCAACGGCCGATGGCGAGGCGTGCCCTGCCCGAGGTGACGTTATCGTAGTCGAGACGGCGGATGGTATAGCAAAAGAGAACGGTATCGTCAGGGTAGCTGCCAAAGACCGAGGAGATGGCATAGTGCGCGGCCACCTGGTCCAGGTTGACCTCCATCGGCTTGACCAGGCGTTTGTAGATGTCTCCGCCGTCTTTCCATTGCGGGCTGTTGCACTTGGCCTGGCGGAGGCGCTCCACAAATTGCCATTCGAGCAAAGCGCAGTTGAGGCCGAAGATGTCCGCGGCCAAGCGGAGCGCGCGGGCGGCGTAGGCCATTACCTGGACCGTCTCGATGCCCGAGATGTCGTCGAAGAACCAGCCGCAACTGGTGTACATGAGTTGGGTGTGGCGCTGCATCTCCATGAGCTTGAGAATCAAGGTTCGCTCCTCAGGCGAGAGTTTGCGGACCGCCTGGGCGGCGAAAAACTGTTCGATGGCCGCTTCCGCTTCCGCCGTGCCCGCGGCGAGGATGACGGCAATGTAAGCATCGCGCGCGGCCCAGACATCTTTTAACAGGCCGCCGGCGGTATTTTCGCTGAGCGGGGCGACGGTATCGCGAAGCCAGTCGAGAGCAGCACGAAGGGGCGCGCGCCAACGCTGGTGCCAGCCTTGGCGTCCGCCGTTGCAGCCGCAGTCGGAACGCCAGCGTTCGACGCCGTGGGCACAGCTCCAGGAGGTGTTCTCGACGATTTCCGCTTCCCAGGTGGGCGGGAATTGGGCCAGAAAGTGACCGTAGTTGGTCAGCTTGGCGAGTTTCTTGTCTTCGATGAAGCGCAAGGCGTAGGAGAGAGCCATCTCTCCGTGGCGATGATGGTGGCCATAGCTTTCGCCGTCGGTGGCTACGTGCATCACCTGAGGATTGGTGTCGCTGGGGTCAAAACCACGCGCCAGCCGCCAGGCAAAGTTTTCGCCGTTGTAGAGCAGTCCCTCGAAGGCGATCGCGCGGGATTGGGGCCCGTTGTAGAAGAAGACCGTGATGCTTCGCCCGTCCTTGAGGCGCACGAGATAGGGATGGTTGGGATGAACAGAGGCGTCGGGAGTTTCCGTCCAGCGAGCGCCCGCGCCATCCAGCCGATCGAGAACGGGTTGCAAGGTGATCTCCGCACGCTCGCGAACGCGGGCGCACTGGTGGGGCGCCAGGACGGTGAAGAGGATGCCGTGTTGCGCCAGGAGGTCAAGGGTCTCGTTATCGACCGCGGTTTCTGAAAGCCACATGCCTTCGGGGGCGCGCCCGAAACGATGCTGGAAGTCGGCGATGCCCCAGCGGATCTGGGTGATGCGGTCGCGGGTGTTGGCCAGGGGCATGATGACGTGGTTGTAGACCTGGGCCATGGCGGATCCGTGGCCTTCGTAGCGCAACATGCTTTGGCGGTCCGCATCGCGGATCATGCGATAAGTGCGAGGCGCATTTTCTTCCAGCCAGGAGAGGAGGGTGGGGCCGAAGTTGAAGCTGATGCGCGAGTAGTTGTTCATGATGCGGATGATCTGGTTGTCACCGTTCACGATCCGGGAGGCGCCGTTGGGGGCGTAACACTCCGCCGTGATGCGCTCGTTCCAGTCGTGATAGGGGGCGGCGGAATCTTCGGTTTCGACGGTTTCCAGCCAGGGGTTTTCGCGTGGGGGTTGGTAGAAATGGCCGTGAATGCAGATGTAGCGTTCGGGGGCGGTTGGTTGATCGGCCATGGAAACCATGATAGCGGGAACGGGGTGGAGTTGAGGGGTGGAGGTGGTTAGGGGGTTGGTGCGGGCCAGAATGGGTGGGTTGGTTTCTCTATCACTTTTGTGTGATGCTAGCTGCGCCAGCGCAGGGTTACCGGGCCGTCCATGGGGTGCTGCATGGGCCGGTTGGTCTCCTCGGACTCGAGACGGGCTCGCTTCAGGGCGAAATACCATTTCGCCGGACGGTCGGCGTCGTCGATCAGCATCAGGCCGGGATTGAATTTGAGGCCTTCGGCCTGCTGCACCATCGTGAGCTGGTCCTGACGTACGAAGCGCTTACCGAAGAATTTGGCCACCGCGGTCACGAAGGGGACTGCGTAGAAGACGTTCCAGGCAGCGTAGACGTCAATGCGGGAATTCCCTGATGTGGTGGGGGTCACCGTGGTCAGGCTGGCGAACCATTTCTTGCCGCAACGCAGGGTCTCAAAGCGCCGGTTGGGGAGTATGAAGTCGATCGTAGTCTCGATGGGCTCACCATAGACTCCGAGCAATTTGTAGGGCGCGCTGTTGGCCGAGGGAGTGTGGGCCGACATACGAAAGCCCTGGGGTATGGGCTCGAAGTGCTTTTCTTTTTCGTGGATGCTGTGGCGCGAACGCCACCACCAGGCCTGGTGGACGAATGGCCCGTGGGCGGGATCCATCAGTCCGATGATGCCGTGATCTACGTTGCATGGCAGATCGGCAGACAGATGGGCACTGCGATGGCGTTCGCTGAATTTTGGCAGTTCCGGGACGGGGGGCAGGGTGTCCCTGGACTCCATCCGAATACGGCCGCTGCCCGGTTTGGGGATGTAAACCCAGGCGTAGCCATCCTTCTCCCTACAGGGAAAAGCGGTGGCATAGATGCGGCGGGGGTAGGAATCCTGGCTGGTGAGGGAGGGGATCTCCATGCATTGGCCCGACTCCGGCTCGAAGACCCAGCCGTGATATTTGCAGGTGACCGCGCTGCCATCGAACCATCCGCAGGACAACGGAATACCACGGTGAGGACAACTGTCGCGCATGGCGAAGAGTGTGCCGTCCTGTTTGCGGCCCAACACCAGGGGTATTCCCAGGAGCATGGCGGTTTGCATCTTCCGTCCGCGGAGAGCGTCACTCCGCATGGCCGGGTACCAGTCGTTGTAGATGAGGGACGTGTCGGGGCCCAACAAATCGCTTGCCGGAAATATCGCCGGTCCTCTTCCCGCTGCTGTGTCTGGCGCCATCGCTCGCGATCCCGAAAGACCTGCATTTACTATAGCGCCACGGCTTAGGGTTCTTGCGACGCAGTTGCTGGGTTTGACTGCTACGAGAGCGCCGATGAAGGTATCATCCCGAGCTTGAAGGTCGTTTCGCGATAAAGCATGTCTTTGCTGCTTCGGAGGCCCAGTATCGCAGCATATTTCACGCAGCGTTCGCGGAGAATACTCCTGATCATTGGCGCGCTCTGGGTGTTGCTTTATGGGAGCTTCACACTCTTGCGTCCTCCTTTGCTGGATGATGCGGATTCAGTGCACGCCGAGGTGGCGCGGGAAATGGTCGCGCGGCAGGACTGGGTTACGCTCTACGCAAACGGCATTCGCTACCTGGAGAAGGCTCCGCTGCTTTACTGGAGCATGGCAGCCAGCTTTAGCGTTTTTGGGCCCGAGGATTGGGCTGCGCGGCTGCCGCTGGCGATCTATACGCTTGCTCTTTTCGGAACGGTTTGCCTCGGCGGTCCCCGGTTCTTCAATTCTGCGATCGCAGGGTTTTATGCGGCACTGATCCTGATTACTTCGTTTGGGATTTTCATTTACAGCCATATCCTCCTTCCCGATGTGATGGTGTGCTTGTGGCTCTCGCTCGCCATGCTGTTGTTCTGGATCTCGCTTGAACAGCCGCGGCCCTCCCGGGCGACTGCGTGGGGCTTCGCGGCTTGTTGTGCGCTCAATGTGCTCACCAAGGGGCTCATCGGCATTGTGTTCCCCCTGGGGATTGTTTTTGTCTTCCTGCTGCTTAGCCGGAACCTGGGGCACTTGCGGCGGTGGCATCCGTTTTCCAGCATGGTGATCTTCCTGGTGATTGCGGCGCCTTGGCATATCGCCGCGGGGATGGCTAATCCATCACAGGGTCAGCCCTCAGGCACCGTTCCTAGTGTGGGGAACGTACATGGGTTCTTCTGGTTTTATTTCGTCAACGAACAGGTGCTGCGTTATCTCAATCGCAGGGTTCCGCGGGACTACGATACCGTGCCGCTGTGGCTCTTCTGGGGACTCCTTGGGGTCTGGTTGATGCCGTGGATCGCGTTTGTGTTCAAGGCGCTGGTTCCCGTGCGCATGAGGTCTTCGGTGCGCCGGGTTCGGGTGCCCCGGCACGATCAGGCCTGGAATTTGCTGGGGATCTGGGCTGCGTTTGTCATGGTGTTTTTCAGTTTCTCTACCCGGCAGGAGTACTACGCGCTGCCTGCGTTGCCGCCTCTCGCGTTGATGATCGGTGGGTGGCTGAATCGAGAGGAGAAATGCCACGCGCGGGATCGGCGACGCGTCGCGGGACGACGCATTGCTGTCTTCTTGTTTGTGCTGGGGCTGATTGGCTCAGTGCTTGCCGGGTACCTGGCCGTTCGCGGCCGTCCCCTGGCCCCGGGTGCGGATATTTCCAGTTTGCTTACGGAAAATCCGGGAGAGTATGCCCTTTCGCTGGGCCATTTTCTTGATTTGAGCACGCGGGCTATGGGTGCGTTTCGTGCGCCGTTGATTCTGGTTGCGGTTGCGGTGTTTTTGGGAACGTTTGCCAATCTGGTGCTGCGGTCTATCAACATGGTCCGCCTCGGAAACTTTGCGCTGGTGGCCATGATGGTGGTGTTCCTGATCGCCGCGCACATGGCTCTGGTTACGTTTTCGCCGGTGCTGTCTTCGAAGGTCTTAGCGGATGCAATCGGCCCGCGGATTAAGAGCGGGGATGTAGTGGAGATCAATGGCGAGTATGAAGCAGGGTCGACGCTTGGGTTTTATTTACGACGCCAGGTTCGGATCTTGAATGGGCGATCTTCTGATTTGTGGTACGGGTCGTTTTTTCGGGATGCTCCCCAGATATTCGATGACGGGGTTTCGTTTGGGCGGTTGTGGCGCGGGCAAACGCGGGTTTTTTTGTGGACTCCGCTGGATCAGGTTCCTGCCTTGACGGGACCGGTGTACACGATTGCGCGGAGTGGGGCTAAGGAAGTGGTTAGTAATCGGCCATAGTGCCGGGAAATTGGTTTACTACACCGCGGTGAGGCGGCTCATTTTGCCGTCTTTCAGGGAGAAATGTTGGCCTCGCCAGGCTACTGTGTTTCCAGCGAAGCTCCAGATCCAGATGCCCAGGGCTACTACGTCGCGGGCGGGCAGGAGCCACAAATCACGGATTACCTGGCGATCGCCTAGCACGCCCACGCCGACGGCGAGGGCTAGCGCCACCCTCGCTAATAACGTCAGACTGAGGAGGGCGATACTGCTCAGGCTGGCGCCTGAGGCGATCAGGTTACAGAGAGCCCAAGGCAATCCGTAGGTAAAGACCAGGCCGGTGTAGCCCAGCTTTCTTGAGTAGCGTGTGCTGCGGCTCCAACGAATCTGGTGGGCGAGAAATTGACGGAAGCGATAGGCGGGCAGGAAGGTCTCGACCACCTCGCCGCTCAGCATCACTTCAAAACCATTCCGCCAAACACGTGCTCCCAACTCGTAGTCGTCCGCCAGGTAGTCGACCAGCGGTTCCAGTCCGCCAATGGCTTCCAATGCCTGGCGCGAGACCGCCAGAGTCGAACCGAGTCCGAAACGGATGCCGTCTTCGATTTGACGCGCGGTCAATACCCCGGCAATGAAATCGGTGGCAATCCCCAGCGCCTCCATGCGCGAACCGATGGTGCCATGGGCCTGCCCCCGGTAGAGTGCTGTCACCAGACCTACACGGCCGCCGCGCCGCTTGGGGAGGAGAAAACAACCCATGATCCGCCGCAAGTATTGGGGAGAGACCTTAATGTCGCTGTCGTTGATCAAAATGTAGTCGTACTTGGCGCTGCCCAGCATCTGCACCAGATTGCTCACCTTACCGTTCGTTCCCAGCAACTCCGGGCACAAGACCAGGCGAATCGTCCGCTGGGGAAACTCGGCCTGCAACTTCTCGATCGCGGACACGGCTGGATCGGCCATGCTGCTGACGCCGAACAGGATCTCGTAAGGGCCCTGATACTGCTGCTGACAATGGCTGGCGAAGCTGGCATACATCTCGGGATCAAGCCCCTTTACCGGCTTGAGCATGCTGACTCCCGGCTGAAAATCAGGCAAAGGCCGGCGTAAATGATGCTCAAAGGCGCGCGCGCTCCATAGCGCCAGCAGATAATAACCCAAGCCGGCGAGGCTGAGGATGGTGGTGACGGAAGCGACGACGATCGGCAACATGAGAGCGACTTTAGTGTAGCCGAGCGCCGAACTACTCGTAGCGCAGGGCAACGATGGGGTCGAGCGATGCTGCCTTCCATGCGGGATAGATACCGAAGAGAAGACCGATGCCGCAGGAAACGACGAACGCCGTGGTGGACCAGGCGAAGGACATCTCGGCCGGCAGCACCTTGCCCAGGACAAGCTTGAGCAAGAGAGTGAGCAGACCGCCGACAGCGATGCCGATCATTCCACCCAGGGCACATAAGGTAACCGCTTCGAGGGTGAATTGAAACATGATGTTTTTTCGGGTTGCGCCCAGTGCCTTGCGGACGCCTATCTCTCGCGTTCGTTCGGTGACGCTGACCAGCATGATGTTCATGACGCCTACGCCGCCGACCATGAGACCCACGCTGGCGACTCCTACGAGAAAAATGAAGAGACCCCCAGTAAGTTGATTCCATAGCACCAGCAGGGCATCGGAGCTGAAGATGGCGAAGTTATCCGGTTGATCGGAACGCACCTTACGACGACGGCGAAGCAACTCCCGGACCTCGTCTTCGACGGCGATCTTGTTTTTTACGTCGTCGTACTTGACGCTGATCCAGTGATCGAGGATCTCGGGGTGAAGCTTATGAAAAGTGAACGTGGGAAACTGTGCGATGTTATCCTGCGGGTTCTTGCCCCCGCCAAAGGGCTGTTTCCGAGGTCCGAAGACACCCACTACTGTGAACAAGTCACCATCGATCTGTACCTCCTTGCCCACCGCGGGATCGCTGCCAAAGAGTTCCTGCGCCGTGTCCGAACCCAGAACCACAACGTTTGCTGCGCGCTGCGCCTCCTGCGGGGTGAAATAACGTCCTTGCGCCAGATCGAGATCGTAGACCAACGGATTATCCGCTGAACCGCCCTGAAGGGTGGTGTTCTGTATCTTGCGGCTCCCGTATTTGACCGAGAAGCTGCCCCGTCTGCCGGCAGGCGTGAAGTATTGCTGCGAAGCATCGACCGCAACCACATGGGGCAGAACTTTCATGGCTTCCGCATCGTCATAGGTCAACTGCTTTCTAGCCAGCATCTCCGACGTGGGCCGTGAGCCGAACACGGGAAAGCGAAAAACCCAGTACACGTTCGTACCAAGGGACTGGATCAGGACATCTACGTTGCCAGTCAGGCCGTTGATGACCGATGAGATGAGGATTACGGTGGTGACCCCGATCATGATGCCGAGCATGGTCAGGCCCGAGCGCAGCTTATTGGTGCGCAGGGTGTCCATGGCCATCCTGATCGCTTCGTTGGTATCCGCGAGCCTCATTGGCAGTACCTCTTCTACAGCTCCGAGCGCAAGGCCACGATGGGATCAAGCAGGGAGGCCTTGCGCGCTGGATAGACTCCGAAAAAAACACCAACCGCCGTGGCCACGAAGAGGCCCAGGACGACCGACCATAGCTCAATGTCGGACGGGAAGCCGATAATCAGCGTGATGGCTTTGGCAAAGACGACCCCGGCAATGACGCCGATGAGTCCGCCGACCAACGACATGGTGGCAGATTCGATCAGAAATTGCAGCATCACATCGCCGCGGCGCGCGCCCAGCGCCTTGCGTACTCCAATTTCCCGTGTACGCTCGGTTACGCTCACCAGCATGATGTTCATGATCACGATGCCCCCGACGACCAGCGATATCGCGGCCAGGGAGACAAAGACAGCGGAGAAACTGGAGCTGATGCTCTGCCAGATGCCCACGAATGTACTGTTGGTGTCGGTGGAGAAGCTGTCCTCTGCGCCGGGGAGATCGTGGCGGTGTGAGCGCAGGATGGTGCGCACCTCGCCCACGGCCAGCTCCAACGGATCGCCGACTCCGTTGGCGCGGGCGTAAATGGTCAGGCTGCGATTCGATCCGTAGGCGTTGAGGAAGGTCGTCAGCGGGATGGCTACCCAATTATCCTGGCTCTGGCCTAGTGTTTTGCCTTTGCGCTCGCCTACGCCGATGACTGTGTATTGACCGCCGTCCACGCGAATTTCTTTGCCGATGGGATCGATGGAGCCCATCTGGTTGTCAACGATGTCGGGGCCGATGATGGCGACGCGGCTGTTGTGCTCTTCATCGACGGGGACGAAGCCACGGCCGTGGTCGATGTTCATGTTGTAGATGGGGGGCATGGTCCAGGTCCAGCCGCGAATGCTGGTGTCGGTGCTGGAATGGCTGTTGTAGACCACCTTGCCGGTGGTGTTTGCCATGGCCCCGGTGCCGGCGCAATGCTGGCACTTTGCGGCTACTTCGCGGTAGTCCCCGATCTTGAGATCTTTGCGTTTTTGGTACTTGTTGAACTCGGCGTCGCTGAAGGTGACGGAGGGTTGTTTGGAGGCAGTGAAGACATCCGCTCCGTAGCCGTAGACTTTGGTGGCGACGAATTTGTTGGCTCCATTGACCAGAGTAATCACCATAATGACCGCGGCCACGCCGATCATCACGCCCAGGAGGGTGAGGATCGAGCGCAGTTTGTTTGCCCAGAGGGACTGTAGGGCGACTTTGATGGCTTCGGTGAATTCCATGGCAGAGTCAAAGAGTGATACGAGTTTAGACGGTTTATAGGTTCCCGGACGGGGGAATTGGGATGCGACAAAGTCCAGCTTTTTCCGCGGCCTGTAAAAAGCGGAGGCCCCGCAGCTCGGTTAGAGGTGCGGGGCCGCGTTTGCAAGTGAGCCTGTAAGCCGAATTCTGTCGAGGACGATCATTCCTCTAGGCGACGCATTGCTGCGGCGCTCAAGCGACCTACCCGGAGGTTTTGGCGCGCCGGGCCAGCACGCACCCGCCGATTTAGCGGATTCCCTCCCTATTTGGTCTTGCTCCGTGTGGGGTTTACCCTGCCACCGCCTTTACAGACGGCGCGGTGCGCTCTTACCGCACCTTTTCACCCTTACCCCGGGCGATGAAGCCGGGGGCGGTATGTTCTCTGTGGCACTGGCCGTCTTTGAGCCTTGACGCTCAAATCCCGGACGTTATCCGGCACACTGCCCTGCGGAGTTCGGACTTTCCTCTCCCGAAGCGCTTTCGCGCTCCGGCAGCGACCGCCCGGCACACCTGCAACTCCCATGCTAGTCCATCTTGCGGGGTTTGTATCACTTGGCGGCGGTGACGACCAGGGTGATCTGCGGCAGCGCGGGTGGAGTGGTGGTCTCAGCACCGGTGGAGGAGGACGCCTGAATGGTGACGGTGTAACTGCCGATCGGAGTGCCTGGGTTATTCGGCGGTCCGTGGTTCAGATATCTGTAACGCTGCGCGCAGGCCGTCATACCCATGACTCCGGCAAATGACAGAATGGCCAATGCCAGGTTTCGCCAGGTTCTCCGCTTGCGGGCTCCCAGACCGGCCAAGCCAAACAACAACGGCAGCACGAAAGCGTAGCGCTGCATGCCGGCTTCGCTGTTGCGTGCATTATTGTCTGGCGACGGGGTCTGGGTTTGGATCTGCACCACGCTGGTACCGGGGGTACAGGTCTGCGCTCCGGTAGCCCCGGGGGTGCAGGCGGCCAGCACATTGACGGGAGTAAAGGTGCAGGTGGTGTTGAAGGGGAGCCCGCTACAAGAAAGGGTGACGTAGGCATTAAAGCCGTTGACCGGGGTCACGGTGACATTGCTGCTCACAAAGCCACCTACCGCAGTAGATAACGAGGTGGGAGCAGCCGCCACAGTGAATCCTGCTGCCGTCGATACGTTTGCCTGGACCAGCTCGGGATTGGAAATCGAACTCAGATAGCCGGACTGGCCCTGGTAGATGGCCACCACCGGATGGCTTCCGGCTGGGAGGAGATCCGTCTGCAAGGAGGCTTTGCCTTCGCTATCGACAAGGCCTGAGCCGAGATCGATTTGGCCGGAACGAAAGTTCACGACGCCGGAAGGCGCGCCACTCACATGGGCGGTCAGAGTTGCCCGGGTGCGTGGGCCTGCGTTATCAGTAGCAACCGTCAGTGTGGTCTGGGTCGCGGCCGCATTTTCTGCTGCTGACGCACCAGCTACCATGCCCAGAAACAACATGCACCACGCGATGGTGCGCATCCCTAGTCCTACGTTACACAGCCTGCCCACGCTCAACCGCACATCCTTCAGAGTTCTTCAGATCGCTGACTTTAAGACTCATTGTATCCGGGGATAGCACAACGCGTTACGATTTTGCCCGTGCGACCAGGCGCTCAGCCTCTGCATACACAGAAAGATCGTCACCGAAACCCTTCAGCCAGCAAACTTCGGGCTCGCGGCGAAACCAGGTGAGCTGACGCTTGGCGTAATTGCGGTGACCCTGGCAGGCGGCGGCAATGGCTTGCTCAAGAGTGAGTTTGCCCGCGAGGAAATCTGCCGCCTGACGGTAGCCTAACGATGCCAACGCAGGCGCGTGGCCATAGCGGGCAAGCAGGTGTCTTGTTTCTTCCACCAGGCCCTCGGCGAACATGACTCGGGCGCGGTCATTGATGCGTTCATACAGCTGCAAGCGCTGTGGATCAAGGCCGAGGCGAAGTAGGCGATAGCCGGTCAGGGGCTCCCGGCCTTCCTTCCAGGCTTCTGACATGGGCTGCCCGGCAGCCAGGGTCACCTCAATGGCGCGGATGACCTTGGCGAGATCGTTGGCGTGGACGCGTGCGGCGGATGCCGGATCAATCCGCTTGAGGATGCGGTGCAAGACGGCCGGCCCACGGGTTTCCGCTTTCTGCAGCAGGCGATCGCGCAGGCCGGCGGACCGCCGAGGACCAGGAAACAGCCCCTGGAGCAGGGCACGAAGATAAAGGCCGGTGCCGCCGGTGACGATGGGCAGCTTGCCCCCGGCGGCAATGGCTGCGATGGCGGTGCGTGCTGCACGGGAGTAGTCCCCGGCGGTATAGAAGGCATCCGGCGTCACCACATCGAGCAAGTGATGCGGTACCTGCCTTCGCTGCCGGGCAGACGGCTTGGCGGACCCTATCTCCAGGCCTTGGTAGACCGCCACGGAATCGCAGCTGACGATCTCTCCGTCGAACTGCTGCGCCAAGGCGACGGAGAGGGAGGTTTTACCGCTCCCGGTTGGCCCCAGAATGACAACCAGCAGCGGGAGAGGGACCTCTACCAAACTCTCCACCAGCCAGGGGCAAGCAGATTGTGGGCCGAGGAGCGGCCCAGGCCGATGAGCAAAAGAAGGACCGCGACTACCAGGAGGCCACAAATCTGGCGTTTGCGGAGCACGGGATCTGGTGGCACGTCAACGCTGCTTGTCGGGATCGAGATTGTAGTAGAAGCCGAAGCGCAGCTCCAGGAAGGGTCCCTTGAACTCTTTGGGCAGCGGGGGGTAAGGAGAAGCGCCGGTCACACCGCCCCAGGCGGCACGGTCCAGGGAAACATCGCCGGAGGGGAACTCGAGGGTCATTTCTTTGACACTGCCGTCCGGATAGATCTTGAAGCGGACGCCGACCCGGCCTTGTTTGTCGAGGGGGGGCCGAGCCGATTCGGGGATGATGGGTATCCAGCTGTGATAAGTGGCTTGGATTACCCGCCTCATGTAGGGGCCAAAGTCGACCCCGAGGGTGTCGCTGATGATATCGGGCCCCACGGCCACCGCGGGATGTTGGGACGGTGCATTCTGTCCGTAGTCGCCTGACGACTGCCCGGCGGGGCCGCGAGCGGCGTTCCGTTCTGCTTGGCGAATGGCTTCCCCGGCGTTTTGGGGGCCGGTGTCAAAGCTCGGCTTGGCCGGCGCGGGGACCGCCTTGGGTTCGTTGAGCAGCGACTGGTTGGTTGGGG
>JBAVQC010000369.1:0-2834 GCA_049693715.1 Acidobacteriaceae bacterium
CCGGTGCGCCATCTCCCAGCAGCAATAGCGGAGCGAGCGCGAGGCCGGAAGCGCCGCCGTCGCAGCAGCCGCTGCCGCAAGCTCTGCCGCAGTCGCTGAACGACGTGGCGAAAGCCAGCGAGCTGTACCAGCGCGTGGGCGGCTCGGAAATCCATATCGCCGTGGAAACCGATCTGCTGGGCGCGGTGGATTTGCGCGCCACGGTGCGTCAAAGCGCATTGACCGCCACCATCGGCGTGCAACGCTCCGACGTACAGACGCTACTTTCGAATGAACTTCCGGCGCTGCAGCATGCGCTGGCGGGCAAGAACTTTCACGTGGAGCAAATTTCGGTTCTGGATCACTCTGCCGGCGGCAGCGGCGGTTCCAGCGGACAGCAAGCACCGGCGCAAAATCAGAATCAGAGTCCGTTCACGCCGCGCCCCGGATTGCCGCCCGGCGTCGCGGCAGTGAGCAGCGCCGATGAGCTGCGAACGATCGCAGGCGCCTCCTCCGTGGCCCAGGTGTGGAGCGATGATGGCGGAAGAATCAGCGTGCACGTGTAACCGAGAGCTGGCGCCCGAAACGGCATAAGGAGAGTGATACATGCTTCCCATCAGCGTACTGGATCCGATCACACCGCAACAGGCCAGCACGTCGTCGTACCTGGCCGCGCCGAAGAGCGCAGCCGCGCCGTACGATTCCAGCACCTCCGGCACATCCGGAAGTTCCGGCACGTCGTCCAGTTCCAGCGCGGACGCGAGCAACGAGCTGACCGGGAATGATTTCATCACGCTGCTGGCGGCGCAGTTGCAAGCGCAAGATCCGCTGAATCCGATTGATCCCACCACGTTCGTCACGCAGCTGGTGCAATTCAATCAGCTCGAGCAGTTGATCAATATCAATCAGGCGTTGACGGGAGCTACCGGAGCAACGACGACGAGCAGCGCCACCCAAGCTATCCAGTCGAATCAGGCAGCCCAGTCAAACCAGTCGCCGGCCACGGCTGCGTACGCAGGTGCGGCGGCCAGCAAATATTTATAAATCCAGGAGGCTTCCGATGGGATCTTTCGCAACGTCACTTTCAGGTTTGCAAGCGAACTCGCAGGATCTAGAAGTGATTTCCAACAATCTGGCGAACTTGAACACCACGGCATACAAGGGCGCCACCGCTAATTTCCAGGATCTTTTCTATCAGCAGCTGGGGACCAGCGGAGACGGCAACGCCGTTCAGGTGGGCGTGGGCACGCAGATCGGTTCGATACCCGCGGACTTTACCGAAGGGAACATTCAGTCCACGGGCGTGCCGACCGATGTGGCCATCGAGGGGAACGGATTTTTCGTGGGCCAGAACAATGGTCAGGACGTTTATTTCCGTGCCGGGGATCTTTCGACGCTCGCCGATGGAACGCTGGTGGCGCCGGACGGTTCCCAGGTATTGGGCTTTCCGGCGGTGAACGGCGTGATCAATCCCAGTCAGACGCCGGGGCCGCTGACTATTGCGACCGGCGCGATCAGCCCGCCGCTGGCGACTTCCAACGCGGCGATCACCTTGAACCTGGATTCGGGAACCGCCGCGGGCGGAACGTTCAGCACGGCGCTGACGGTCTATGATTCACTGGGCGCCGCGCACGTGCTGACTTACAACTTCACGAACACCGCCGCGGACACCTGGAACTACTCGATCACCATTCCGGCAGCAGACGTAGGGGGAGCTGCGGGCGCAGCGCCTGTGGTAGTCAACGCCGGGACGCTGACGTTCAGCGGCACCGGGCAGTTGCTGACGCCTGCAGCTAATGTCGCCGCCATACCGATCGCCGGACTCGCCGACGGCGCCAACACGCTGACGTTCAACTGGAACCTTTACGGCGCCGGCGGCAACGGGCTGCTCACGCAGGACGCCGCAGCGTCGTCTGCTTCCAACACGCAGCAGGACGGCTACGCCAGCGGCTCGTTGGTCAGCTACTCGATTGGTTCCGACGGCACGATTGACGGCACCTTCAGCAACGGACAAACGCAAGCGCTCGGGCAGATTCTGCTGGCCAGTTTTCCAAACCAGGAAGGTTTGTCTCGCGTGGGCTCGAACGAATTTCAAGCCACGCTTTCTTCCGGCGCGGCGAACATCGGAGTAGCCGGCACCGGTGGCCGCGGCACGATATCGGGTGGCGCGCTGGAGGCATCGAACGTGGACATCTCGACGCAGTTCGCCAACCTGATCGTTGCGGAGAGCGGCTACCAGGCCAATGCGAAGGTGGTGACTACGCTGGACACGGTGATTCAGGACACTATCAGCCTGATCCAGTAATTTCGCGGCGCCGAGGAGCCTTTGTGTGGCTGGCGCGTCCCCGTTCGCTGGTGGCGAGCGGGGACGCCAGCCATTTGCAGACGTTCCTCATGAGATTTCTCAAATCTCTTGCAGCGCCGGCGAGGGATTCGCGCCGTCGCGTTGCGCTGAAACGCGCGTTGTCTGGCAAAACAGCAGTTAATTGCAGCGGCTGGCGTTAGGCCGCCTGAATCCCACGACGCACTGATCCTCTTCACCTTCGGCTCCTCAATTGCTTTGGTTCATTCAAGTGCATGGCTGGCCAAACCACAATCGCAATGCGAGCGCAGCAACAATCCGGCAACGGTTTAGCGATGACGGCGCTGAGTCTGGTGGCGATCGTGGCACTGGCGGTGGCGGGGTGGTTGTGGCATCGCACCACTTCGGCACAGCCCGCTGACGCGCCGGGCTCTGCCGCGGAAGTGAAATCGGTCCTGCATCTCGACGGCTTTGTTGTGAACTTGAGCGACGCGACGGGGAATGGCTACCTGCGCGTGGGAATCGCCTTGGGGCTGGGCGTGGAACTGAAAGA
>JBAVQC010000370.1:0-11107 GCA_049693715.1 Acidobacteriaceae bacterium
GCGGTATTTTGAACGTTAAGAGAATCATCATGCCTACACGAAACGTGCACCTTACGGATGAACTCGATAGCTTTGTTTCGGAAAAGATTGAAAGTGGCCGTTACGAGCCGGCAATCTCCTCCAAGCAAAAGAATGAGTTTATAGGTGTCGAGTCAACCTCAACGCCGCTTGAGCATCTCCAACTCATCCAAAGTCCGCGGCCAGTCGGATCGTAAGAGGCGGGAGAGGCTCCGGTCCGCCAGCAGCTTGCCGCCCGTCTGGCAGCGCACGCAGTAGTTGGTCTCGTTGTCTGCAAACCGAATTCGTTGGATGGGCTCGCCACACCTCGGGCAGGGCTGGCCGTAGCGTCCGTGCACTGCCATATCGTTGCGAAAGGCAGTTACCTTTTCCGGAAAGGCAACCTTCGCCTCGTCACCCAACCGCTTGATCCATAGCTCCAGCGTGCTGCGGGTTGCAGCATAAAGCTTTTCCCACTCCTCTGGCTTCAGTTTGTGTGTCAGCGCAACCGGGGATAATTGCGCCGCGTGCAGAATCTCATCTGAGTACGCGTTGCCAATGCCGCTAAGAATGCGCGGATCGGTAAGAGCCCGTTTGAGAGTTCGGTTTTCGATCGTGAGCGCGTCGCGAAAGGCCTTGAGATCGCTGGCGAGCACATCAATGCCTCCGGGATCGATGGAACGCAATCCGTCTTCTCCCTCGAAAACATGCAGAGACGCGCGGCGCTTGGTTCCCGCCTCAGTGAGCACAAGCGAACCATGAGGGAAGTCAAAGGCGGCCAGGTTGTTTCGCCCGGCGAGCTTCGCACCGGTTGGCCGCCAGTGCAGTCGCCCAGCGATCATGAGATGAAGCACCAGCCAGAGATCACCCTCCACGCCGATAGCGATCCGCTTGCCGATGCGGCGCAGTTCCCGCACGGCCCGGCCTTCCACGCTGGCTACCGGCGGCCGCGCCGTTCGCAGCAGAAAAGCGCTCGCAATGCGGACATGTTCGAGCGGCTGGCCGACAATCCGCGGCTCCAGAGCGCTGATATAGGCGGTAATGTCCGGTAATTCCGGCATGCCTACCAGCTTGCAGCTTGCGCCGCAGTTTCGCAACATCGGACCATCGGGGGACGTGATACACTCCGCCCGATGAATCGAAGTATGTTTCCTGGCCACGCTGCGATGTCTGAAACCAAGGTTCCTCGAATCGTCGCGGCCGGCGAGCTCTTATGGGATCTGCTGCCAGGAGGAGCCCGGCTTGGTGGAGCGCTGACAAACTTCGCCGTGTTCTGCGCCCGGTTGGGCAACCGAAGTGTATTGGTCTCAAGCCTGGGTAACGATGACTACGGCAAGACTGCCCGCGGCATGCTGGTGCAGCCAAACCTTGATCTGACACAGTTACAGACGACCGAAACCCATCCCACGGGAACGGTCCAGGTTACGTTCTCGGCGGGCAACCAGCCAAGCTACCTGATATCTCCAGGGGTGGCATGGGATTTCATTCAGCTCACTCCTGGCCTGGTGGCAGCAGTCCGTTCTGCGGATGCAATCTGTTTCGGCACACTTCCTCAGCGCTATGAGGTTTCGCGGTCGACCATCCGGGGCCTGGTGGAGGCCGCCCCTGCGGAGTGCGTGCGCGTGTGCGACATAAATATACGCTTGCCCGATTGCAGCCCCGAAGTGCTTCGCTGGTCGGTGGCCCACGCCGATATCATCAAAGTAAGCGAGGAGGAGCTGCCGCTGACCTTTTCGTTTCTGGGTGGACTTGGCGTACCCGCAGAGCAATTGACCGCGGAAACCGGGGCTCGTTCGCTGCTTGAGAATTTCCCTGATTGCGCGTTGGTGGCCACGACCCTGGGAGCTGCAGGAAGCATGGTCACAACGCGCGAGGGCACATTCCGGCATCCGGGTTTTCCCGTCAAGCTGGTCGACACCGTCGGCGCGGGTGATGCCTTTATTGCCGGTCTGCTGCACGCCTACCTGCGTGGCGCCTCGCCGCCACTGATGGCCCAGATCGGCAACCTCTGCGGCAGTTACGTTGCCAGTCAAGAGGGAGCTACGCCGGCGCTGTCGACGGAACTGATCGCCAGCGTCCGTGCATTGCTGGGCACGCGAGAGCACCCGCTGCTTGGAGGAAGTGAATGAATCGTCGAAAATTCCTGGTTTCATCGTTGGCCTCCTCTGCGGTGTGCGCGCTGCGGAACCGGCTCTTGCATGCGGCGGACGGGGCCGAAGAGCAAGTGGCACTCAGGGAAAAACTCATGCGCGATCCGTTGCGGCCACAGTTTCATTTGCTGCCTCGAGCGAACTGGATGAATGACCCCTGCGCACCGCGATTTTTCCGCGGCCAGTACCACATGTTTTTTCAATACAACCCGGGCGCAGCAGTGTGGGGAGACATACATTGGGCGCACGCCGTCAGCCCCGATCTTATTCACTGGAAACACTTGCCGGTGGCGCTCTCGCCGACTCCCGGTTCGTATGACGCCTACGGATGTTTCACTGGAAGCGTGCTCCCCGGCGTCGATGTTCCCAGCATTCTTTACACCGGCGTCACCAAATGTTCACCGCAAGAGGAGACGATCCGTGGCGAAGGAGTACGTGAGGTGCAGTGCCTGGCGACGTCGACCGATCCTGAACTGGGCCGCTGGACAAAGCTGCCGAAGCCAGTGCTGGAGGCGCCATCGCTCGGCTTGAAGATTACCGGGTTTCGCGATCCGTGCCCATGGAAAGACGGTGACACGTGGTACATGGGTGTGGGTTCGGGCTTTAACAAAGTTGGCGGCGCCGTGCTGCTCTATACCTCTCGCGACGGTCGTAACTGGACATATCTACATCCATTAGCGCAGGGCAAGTGGAACGAGGGCACGAAGGTCAACCCCGTAGACACGGGTGAGATGTGGGAGTGCCCCGACTTCTTTCCCCTTGCGGATAAACACGTGCTGCTTTACTCCACTGAGCGTAAGGTCTATTGGGAAGTTGGCACCTTCGATAAGCATGACCTCCGTTTCCACACGGAGACCAGGGGCCTGCTCGACCATGGATCGTACTACGCGATGAAGAGCATGGTAGACGAGAAGGGCCGGCGCATTCTGTGGGGATGGGTCGAGGAAACGCGGAGTCCTGAGGAGTGTAAGGTTGCGGGGTGGGCCGGCGCCATGGCTCTGCCCCGCGTGCTGTCGCTGGGACCGGACAACACGTTGCGCATGGACGTCCCCCCAGAGTTTGCCTCGCTCCGAACGGGCACGCAAATCAATCATCGAGCCGGTGAGATCACTTGCAAATTCAAGGTGGGGCAGAGCGCTTGCGGGCTTGAATTGCGTTCCGGCACGGCGTCATTTTTTGCCATTCATTGCCAGGGCGCGTCTTCAGTGACGATAGGTGGAAAGACCGTGCCGCTCTCACCCGATCGAGGTGGCCTCTCGACGGTTCGTCTCTTCATTGACGGCTCGATCATCGAGACGTTTGTTGACAGTAGAGAAGCAGTCACAGCGCGCTGTTACACGCCGGCGCCCGGCGCCACACAGGTTGCGTGGACCGGAGCGGCGGATGCGCTCAGCAGCCTGGAAGTATCGAGCATCACGCCCATCTCGACGGACCGGCTTACGAGCTAAGTACTCGCGTGAGCATCTATTTTTGCGTTATGCCGCTAGTGTAGTGCGTCACTCATAACATCGTGTATGCGGTGCGGCTGATCCAGCCTAGATAGCACAATTCGACACGGCACGCGGACTCATGAGGGCCTCTAACGTGTGGCGCGAACCATGATGGGTTTAGTCCCGTAGGGACGGCTGAACTTAGCCCAGGACGCCAGTCCTGGGTTGGCTTGGAAAGCACGATCAGTCCCGCAGGGACGGCTGGAAATACGCCGCGACGCCATCCTGAGGAACCTTCAGCCGTCCCTGCGGGACTGAATCACGTTGCATGATGTACCCAGGACTAGCGTCCTGGGCTAAGTTCAGCCGTCCCTGCGGGACTGAGTTGGGAATAGGGTTCACACACACACTTGTGCCCCTAAGGCAGCCACCCGGTTCGTGGGAACGCAATTGCCGGACATTTAGTTGTAACCGGATAAACGTTTATCTGTGTGACGCACTACCCTATCGATCATCGTCGTCGTCCCGCTGTTTGGGGGCGGGTCTTAGCAGCATGGCCGGCACCGGCTTGTTCCCCATTGCATCCCGCCACAGGATCACGTTCAACACCCGCGGATCGGCTCGATCTTCATGTGTGAAGTCCATGCGGCTGGAGGCTTGTCCACCAGCCGCTTTGGGTCCGTTTGCCTTATACAACAGCCCATTGTCCCGATTACGATAATCGGCTTCGAAGGGCGGCTGATCTCCGGCGCCCGTGAACAGCGAGGCGATGGGCGGGGCGAAGGCGTCGTTGTTGTTCATCGGCGGCAAACCTAACAGCTCTTCCATGGTCCGCACTACACTGACCGTGGTGTAGAAGGTGCTGTCCACCTTCGGCTGCGCGGTGCGGGGCGAGTACTTGCTCACGACCAAGGCAACGCTGCGGTGGGCATCGACGTGGTCGGCCCCGTTCTGGGCATCGTCTTCCAGGATAAAAAATGCGGTGTCGTCCCAATAGGGGCTGTTGGCGATGGCCTCCACCGCCCGTCCCACCGCCAGATCGTTATCTGCCACCGAGGCCTTGGGGGTGGGCATCCCTGGAGTGGTGCCCGCAGTGTGGTCGTTGGGGAGGCGTAGCTGGATGAATTGCGGCATCGTATCGTGCCCCTGCCGGCGATCCTCAACCCATTTGCGGAAGTGGGTCAGAAACTCTTCCACCCGCAACTGATCGGGAAAGCTGAGCTCAAAGTCAGGATATTGCGGGTCAAAATGACCGACCAGCTCAGGCTTGGTCGCGATGTTTTCGTTGATCAGCGGAATTGGCCAGGGATATGGGCTGGTTCCGCCGCCATAGTTTTGCGGAATTACTTCGCCGTGCCGGATGTCGCCCCGTGCTCCACACTGCGCCGGCTCGGGTTCAGGAGTGCCCTGGGTCGGGGACGATCCCTTGGGCAGCATATCGGGGTTGGAGCAGAACCGGGTCGATATGAATTCTCCAAAGTGGTAAAGGCTCTTGCTGTGGCGAGCCAGGTTGGTCCAGAGGTATCCGCTGGTGGGCTCATTGATATCCGAAATGCCTTCGCGCAGCGGATAACCGTTTTCCACCTCGCCCTCGTAGTCGTAGACGCGCTCTTTCCCACGGTAGCTCTGCTGCCACGTCTTCTCGGTGTAGTCGCTGGAGATGGCGGCATTCGACCACACGTGTCCGTCGCCTGACACTTCTCCCGAATCGTAGAAGTTGTCGAGCACGCCAAACTGCTTCGCCAGCTTGTGTTCATTGGGGGTGATGTCTTCGCCGTACATCGTGAGGCCGGGCATTCCGTTGCCCGCTCCCAGGTCCCCCAGGATCTGATCGTAGGTTCGGTTTTCTTTGATGATGTAGATCACGTGCCGGATGGGGTTCGTCCCGCCGTGGAAGGCCATCTTCTGCTGCGCCGCCTTCATCATATTTGTCTCTATCACGGTTCGCGTCAGCTGCTGCCGCTGGGCATCGATTTTGGTGAGGTCGATGGCAGCCATCGAACCATGCAGAAGGGTGGCAATGTAGGTTGATGCTGCATTCCTTCGCCGGGTCTGGCCGGGGACCTGTGGCTGGGGCATATTGTTGGGACCCGTGCCCTGCCCTTTGGCGGTCGCGACGTAAAGTTTGTTACCCTTCACCGCCAGGGCGGTTGGGTACCACTCGGTCGGCACCCAGGCGACCGGCTTGGTCTGAGGTTGCCTCCCAGCCAGGGCGAAGACTGCAATCGCGTCGGAACCGGTGTTAGCGGCAAAGAGGCGTTTGCCGTCCTCCGACACCGCGACCGCATCCGGCATCGCCCCAAAGTAGGTCTGCCCGGGAAGGCGGGTATCGAAGATGGTTTCCAGTTTGAGCTCATCACCACCGACACGCATGGCTGCCACCGCATCCCGGTTGGCCAGAGCCACGTAAAGAGTCTTCTCCTCCGGACCCCAGGCAAAAGCCGCAGGATGGGAACTGGGCGACGTCGGCTCGTTGGGAGGAAGCAAGTCCAGGTTCTTGACGACCTTCCCGTTATTCAGGTCGAGCTCTGCCACCGCCGAACCGTTCCACAAAGCAACATAAGCCCGGCTTCCGGAGTGATTGACCGCAATCGCAATGGGATACGTGGATGGCACCACGCTGCCCTGGGATAGATCAAAGCGCCGTAGCACCTTGCCGGTGACTCCATTCATCAGCAGAACATCGTCGGAGAGATTGTCCGCAACCAGCAATTCATCGATGCCGTCCGGCCCCTTGCGGACGGCAATCCCGGCCGGCGACGGAATCGCGGTACCCGCAGGCAGGGGGACGCTCACCTGATTTTGCAGTTTTCCCACGGCCAACTGCTGCAACGGGACGGGAAGCAATTGCTGTGGCTTTATCTGGCCGTCGTTGAATTCATAAACAGCGACGGCGTTGCCGGTCGCCTCTTTGCTATTTCCCACAGGTACGCTGAGCGAATCGAATACCGCGTACAAGTGGGTGCCGTCCTTGCCGAATGCCAGCCCCGAATAGAGGGTTTGCGGAAGCCCCTTAGCGGTTCTAGGCTCAGGGAAATCGGTCATCTTGCCGGTCTGGATATCGAGCACAGCAATCGATTGCTGATAGCGCGACTCGAAAGTGCCGTAGCCGGCGTTCACCACCGCCAGATAGCGTCCATCCGGAGAAATGGCGGCTGTCATGGGCAGGCTATTGAGCCGCTGTGGTGTACCGGGAACGGGCTCGGCCAGCCGTTTGCTGGTGGGCAGGTCGATCTGCCCCAACGCGGCCGAGGCCTGGGCCACCAGAACCAGTGAAAGTACATGCCCCAAAAGTCCCCAAAAGCGCGCAAAAGAACTCACCACCATCACACCCCGCTGATTCAGATGCAAACCGCCCAGGCAGATCTACTTGCGAGCGATTCGAGCCCGGCAAACCTGGTGCTTACCAGTATGAACAACTCCCATTACAAAACTCTTACGAACGGACCGACAAGACCCCTGTTAGGTTCAAAGTTAACCGATCCCCGCGGTTTCAAGTTCGAAAGGGATTTTCCCAGATCATGCTGACTGACATCGTAGAAACCTCCCCAACTTCAACCATGGCTGCTCCTGCGGTAGCCGTCGACCGCAGGACCGACCAATCGCGGCGCCTGCAACCACACGGCGACGTGCCTGTACTCGGACGAGACACCCAGGCGAATAAGACGAATTGGGTGACCACCAGCTTTATGGTGGCGTTCCATGTGCTCGCTGTGGTTGCACTCTTCATGTTTACCTGGAAGGCCTTCTTCTGCTTCGTCTGGCTCTGGGTGGAGTCGATCAACATGGGCATCGGCATGGGGTACCACCGTTTGCTGACGCATCGCGGGTATCGCACGCCCAAGTGGCTGGAGTACTTTCTCTCCATTTGCGGCACGCTGGCGCTCGAGGGGGGACCGATTTTCTGGGTAGCCACCCACCGCGTTCATCACCAGCTTACGGATCGCGAAGGTGATCCCCATACTCCCCACGATGGTGGCTGGTGGTCGCATGCGGGCTGGATTCTCTCCGGCGACGCCCTGCACCACGAGACTGCTCTGATGGCTCGCTATGCTCCCGATCTGGCCAAGGATCGCTTCCAGATCTGGTTGAGCAAATATCATTACGTGCCCATGATCGTGGTTGGGTTGGCTCTGCTGGCATTTGGCGGATGGTCTTGCGTCATGTGGGGCATCTTCCTGCGCGTGACTCTTGGTTTGCACGCTACCTGGCTGGTCAACTCCGCCACCCATATGTGGGGTTCCCGGCGTTTTTCCACCCGCGACGAATCGCGCAACAACTGGTGGGTGGCTCTGGTGACCGGCGGCGAAGGCTGGCACAACAACCATCATGCACATCCCGTCTCGGTCCGGCATGGCCTTACCTGGTGGGAGTTCGATGTGAACTACTACGGCATTTGGCTGCTGAAGAAGATGGGCCTCGCCACCAATGTTAAGGTGGCTCAGTTCGATCCTAAGGATCCCCGCCCTGCGGGCGTTTCCTAGCTATCCAGTTGGGTTGCCAACCCTGGGCGCGGCTTCGGCCGCGCCCTTCCCTTTTGGCGCCGCTATACTTTGGGAAAGGCCCTCGGGATGCGCATCACCAGACGTCGAAATGCGATCGTTCTTTCCATCACTCTGGGCGCGTGCCTGGTCGCGGTGGCAATCGCGCTCGCTGTTCCCTGGGTGATTATCAACTGGCGCAGCGTGATCCTGCTGGTCATTGGGGTGCTCTGTTTCCTGCTGCTGATTGCCGGTCTTATTCTGAACACCA
Organism: Acidobacteriaceae bacterium; assembly: GCA_049693715.1. Classification (GTDB taxonomy): domain Bacteria; phylum Acidobacteriota; class Terriglobia; order Terriglobales; family Acidobacteriaceae; genus PALSA-350. The sequence continues at coordinate 8,330 of JBAVQC010000370.1, forward strand.
TTTTTCTAGTACGCGAGGTGAAGCGCAACGAGCGCCACGACAGCTTTCTGAACGCCGTCACCCACGAACTAAAAACGCCCATCACTTCCATCCGGCTTTACCTGGAAACCCTGCTGCGACACGAGGTACCCGAGGCGCAACGGAAGGAGTTCTACGACATCATGCTCTCGGATAGTGAGCGGCTCCTGGCCACTGTGGAGCAGGTGCTCAAAGCGGGAGAGGTAGGCCAGCGGGCGCGGAACCAGGTGCGCCTGCAAGTGCTATTCGACGACGTGGTTCAGGACTGCATCCGTACCACGCTGCAGCGCTACCACTTGCAGGAATCCACGATCCAGCTCACGGTAGACGGGAACGCTGAACAACTGGCGGTGGTTGGCAATCCGGAGGACCTGCGCACCGCGGTGCTCAACATTCTCGATAATGCGGTTAAGTATTCGCCCCAGGGGCCACAACTGGAAGTGCGACTTGCGCTCGACGGCGATGCCTGGATGATGCTTACCGTTTCCGATCATGGCCTGGGCATTGCGCCTCCGCATCTGAAACGGATCTTCACACGCTTCTACCGGGTGCCGGCCCGCAATGTTTTTCGCATCAAAGGCACGGGCCTGGGACTCTTCCTGGTTCGCTCGATTGCCCGCCAGCACGGGGGAGACGTGGTGGCCGAATCGGAGGGAGAAGGCCGTGGGGTAACCATCCGGTTGCAGCTTCCCCGGGCGCTCTCCAGCAAAGAGGCGAGATAGAGTGGGGGCCCACATTCTGGTAGTGGAAGACGAAGCTCACCTGGCGCAGGGTCTGCTGTTCAATCTGCGCGCAGAGGGATACACCGCGCAGCTGGCAGTGGATGGCGAAACCGCGCTGGAGGTGATTGCCGCTGACTCTATCGATGCCATTATCCTGGACGTCATGCTCCCGGGGCGGGATGGATTTTCGGTCGCGGCGGAGCTACGGGCGCAACAGAATTTCGTCCCCATCCTCATGCTCACTGCCCGGGGCCGTCCGGAGGATGTACTCAACGGATTCAGTGCGGGAGCGGACGACTACCTTCCCAAACCCTTTGATCTCGCTATCCTGCTGGCGCGTCTCAATGGTCTGCTCCGTCGCATGGCATGGCTTCGGCCCGGAGGTGCGCCGGCGCCGGTCGAGCCATCGCGCAGTGTTGAGCCGCTTTCTACCTTCACATTTGCCGGGCGCACCATCCATTTCGCTTCACTTGAACTCACGACGCCGTCTAAGGGCGTACGCCTTACATTGATGGAATGCGATTTGCTTCGTTACCTGGTGCTCAACCAGGGACGCATTATCTCGCGTAAAGAACTGTTGGAGCAGGTTTGGCGAGTGCACGAAGATACGGATACGCGAGCCATCGACAACTTCATGGTTCGTCTGCGCCGTTACATTGAAGACAATCCTGCTGAGCCGGTTTTTCTCGAGACGGTGCGGGGCGTCGGCTATCGTTTCCTGCCCGGGGTGGGTGGCGGCCCGGGCGATAGCGCGTCCTAACACCTTTTCGCCATTGCCGGCGTTAGATGGCAAAGGCAGACTCCCAGATAGCAGCATGCTCTCCCTCCTTTGGGTGCGCCGGCAGAGTCGATACATCTTTCCACGTCGAAAGATATCGCTCGGATGTTACGCGCGGCGGCTTCTACTACGCGCACCCCTTCTCTCATCAATATTGACGATTGGACCGAGGGCTTCCTCCTAGGAAGTTTTTCAGCCGTCCCTTCGGGGCTGTTCCGTTGCCAGCTAAGATTGGTCTCGCTTTGATCCGACTCGTCTCAAGGCCTGAGGCGCGAACCGAAGCCAATTTTGGACAAGTGCGGCTAACTTTGGGTAGGAACGCAGTTTTGTGTTGGGTTAGAGGGTTAGGTCAAGTCCCGCAGGGACGGCTGAACTTAGCCCAGGACGCAGTCCTGGGTGGCTGCGGACATCAGTAGAGTCCCGTTAGGGACGGCTGGAATCTTCACTGATTCCATGGACGGAAAGAAATTTCTTTAGCTCGTCCTCGAAGCTGATCCGCTTATGGTGTTCGACTTGAGCCAGGATGTATCTAACCGTGGTTGCTTTTTGCGAAACTCCCACCGAGAAAGCTCCGTAACCTTCCTGCCATGAGAAGGTCCTGGAGGCTGGAAAAGTCTCGTGAATCCATTTGGAAGATCCCGACTTTAATAGTTGAACGGCCTTCGCAATGGAGATCGTCCGAGGCAAGGAAATCAACAAGTGAACGTGATCAGCGGTGCCCCCTACCGCGAACACCTGAATTTCATTCTCGCGCGCGATCCCGCTCAGATAGCCATGAAGCCTCTGCAGGATCTCGTCCCGGATGAAGGGTCGTCGCTCTGAGGTAGAAAATACCACGTGGACCAGGCAACATACGTGACTGTGAGACATAGCCTCAGCCGTCCCTTCGGGACTTGTCGATCCGTCTGCATCTACCCAGGACGGCGTCCTGGGCTAAGTTCGGCCGTCCCTTCGGGACTTGTCGATCCGTCTGCATCTACCCAGGACTGCGTCCTGGGCTAAGTTCAGGCCGTCCCTACGGGACTTCTCCCCATCGGGTCCGAGTTTACCCGGGACCTGAGGTCCTGAGCCAGTTTCCGGGGCCTCGGGTAGTGTCCTAATTTGAACAGGCAAATTAGGACACTACCGGGGCATCGCATCACAGAAAGTTGTTGAGTTGATGCGCCGTTCCTCTATCCAGGCCGCGACGACGGCACAATGCTCTAGACTATAAGCAGAAGATCGGGACTTCCTGTGCGCCTTTTTACCCGCTACATCTGG
>JBAVQC010000371.1:0-11119 GCA_049693715.1 Acidobacteriaceae bacterium
GTGTCATGCGATTCGGTTGGGTCGCCGGCAAAGGTGGAATCGGGTATCCCCGCGCTGGCTCGTGCTTTGGCCGCCTGGAGGCGCTGCCGTTCGCGATCGATCACCAGCTCGGCATTGTCGATGAGGGCCAGACCATTTTTTTGCGCGAAGGCTTCCGCTCCCTGGCCGACGAGGTAAACGTGGGGGCTGCGTTCGAGCACCAGGCGGGCAGCATGAATGGGGTTCTTCAATCTCTCCACGCAGGCTACGGCACCGGCGCGCAGGGTTGCGCCATCCATCATCAGCGCATCGAGCTGCACCCGTCCGTCCGCGGTCAGAAAGCTGCCCCGGCCGGCATCGAAGGTTTCATCATCTTCCAGCACGGTGACGGCGGCCTCGACCGCGTCCAGCGCGGAAGCTCCGCGGCTCAGCAGGTCGTAGCCGACATCCACGGCGCGAATCACACCGAAGCTATGGGCTTGCAGCTGATCGGGGGGAATGTCCCAGGCGCCGCCATGAACCAGCAGTACAGGAGAGCGAAGCGTCATCGTCAAGCGCGGGGAGCAGGGGTCAGATCGGGGGTGGCGGAGCGCGCTGCAGAGGCGGCGGACCCCTGGGGCCGAAGCTCGGCAGACGGCGCGTCTGGAAACGGTACCTGGGCAGGTTGGAGCTGCGGTTTGGTGCGCTGATAGGTGTAACTGATGCGATGAATCACGGTGATGGTGGACAACACGGCCAGTACCCAGAGCACCGGGGCCATCACGCCCCAGCGGTTGAAGAGGGCCCCCAGGATGATAAGAACGACGCGTTCCGGCCGCTCCATGAAGCCGACTTTACAGGAACCAATCAAGGCTTCAGCGCGGGCCCGGGTGTAGCTGACCATGAGCGACGTGACCATGACAAAGGCGGTCAACACCACATAGAAGAATCGATTGCCCCGGGCATAAAACACCAGCAGGCCGAAAAAAAGAACCACGTCGCTGTAGCGATCGATGACCGAATCGAAGAAGGCTCCGAAGATAGTGACCTGATGGGTCTGGCGCGCCACCCGGCCGTCCACCATGTCGAAGATGCCGGCGCCGATAATGACCAGGCCGGCGCAGAGGAACAGACGAACGAAATTATGCTCGTTGGCCCAGCCGAAGAGAATGGCGGCGGCGATATTGATGACCAGGCCCAGGAAGGTAAGCACGTTGGGCGAAATACGGGTAAGCGCCAGCCCATCGACGATCCGCTGCAAAAGGACACCGCAAGCTTTACCGAAGGCGGCGGTCCAGGTCCAACCAGGGGTCATTGGGCCTCGTCGTGAATCGTAGTGAGCTTGAGAATCTCCAGTTCGCGCTGGCCGTTGGGGGTCACAATGGCCACAACATCTCCGACCTGCTTACCGACGAGTCCACGGCCAATGGGCGAGGTGGTGGAAATGAGGCCCAGGTTCACGTCGGACTCCTCGCTGGTGACCAGCTTATAGGTAATCTCTTCTTTCTTGGTGGAATCGAAAACGACGATCGTGGAGCCGAAGGCGATTCTGTCCCTGGGAATATTGGATAGATTCACCAGCGCCAGTTCGGCCATGCGCTTCTTGAGCTGGCCCAGGCGGGCGTTGACGAAGACCTGGCGCTGCTTGGCCATGTGGTACTCAGCATTCTCGCTCAGATCTCCCAGCGAGGCTGCTTTCTTGATCTCGATGGGAAGCTCGTGAGTGAGCTCGTGCTCCAGCACGCGAATCTGTTCTTCCAGTTTTTTCTTTATATGTTCGGGCATTTCACAATGATCCGGGATGCACGCGGCAGACCAGCTCGCGCTACCTTCTTTCGTGTCGCTGATTTCAGGGCCTGTGGTTCATTTCGCGGGTACGCCACCCGCAACCGCCCTTGATAGACGGCTCCATCGCAGCAAAAGTCGATTATACGACGGACGGTCCCCAATCAGGGGAGTCTCTGCGCAACGGCATGAGCGGAGCGGGAGTCAAGAAAACTTTGCAGAATGAGCACGGCGGCTACCTGATCGATCACGGCGCGCCGATCGGACGGCACGCGGCCGACGGCATCCAGATGACGATGGGCTTCGGTGGTGGAGAGCCGTTCATCCCACAGCGTCATCTCCACACCCGTCTGGAGGTGGAGCGCGTGGGCGAAGTCCTGCGCCTTGAGCGCCTGGGGACTGACGTCGCCAGACATGTAGAGCGGGTTGCCCACCACCACCCGGGTACAGCCATATTTGCGAATCAGCCTGGCCAGGGAGCCGAGGTCCTGGCGGCGGTTCTTGCGCACCAGGGTGAGGACGGGCTGGGCGGTGAGCCCGAGCTCGTCGGAGACGGCGACCCCGACCCGGCGATCGCCCACGTCAAGTCCTAAAATGCGTCCTAAATTGCGGTCGACGAGTCCCAAGGGCGAGTGGTGTTGGTCCTGATCTGACAAAGGGATAATCCTTTGCGGATGTTACTCCAATCATCTGCTTCTCTATTGGTGCATTTTTGAGCGCCGAAGAGAATCGCATCATAAAATCCAGAAGGAGAATCCAATCCCCAAGGTCCCCGCTTGTGCGACGTTTTCTGGTAGTTGTTTTGCTCCTGGTGCTGCTTGCGCTTGCGCTCGGGTATCGGGAACTGGTGAACCCGGCCACGCCGCCGGCAGAGACAATTGTCGAAGTAGCTCCGGGCATGGGTACGCGCGCCATTGGTGCGATGCTTGCCCAGAGGGGCGTAATCCGCAGTCAGTATGCCTTTGATGCGTGGCACGTGGTGCGCGGGGGCACGCTGAAGGCGGGAGAATATCAATTCGTGCAGCCGGCGACCCTTCCGTCGGTGTACAACCGGATGGTGCGGGGGGATGTATACACGCGCACGGTGACGATTCCGGAAGGCTATAACCTTTTCGACATCGCGCAGGCAGTCGAGGATGCCCAACTGGGAGCGAAAGCTGCTTTTCTGACCGCGGCCGACCAGGACGTGGCGCTCATTGCCGATCTCGATCCGGGAGCCACGAGCCTCGAAGGCTATCTCTTTCCCGATACCTACCGCTTTCCCCGCCGCCTGAACGCCCAGCAGATGCTGGCTGCGATGGTGAAGCGGTTTCGGCAGAACAGCGCGGCGATTGGCCTCGAAGGGGACTATCACCGTGTGGTCACCCTGGCCTCGCTGGTGGAGAAGGAAACTCCAGTGGCGGCGGACCGGCCGCTGGTGGCCAGCGTGCTCGCGAACCGTTTAGCCAAGGAGATGCCGCTGATGACCGACCCCACGGTGATTTACGCGGCGATGCTGGAGAACCGGTATCGGGGAACGATTTACCAGTCGGATCTGAAGCGCGATTCGGCCTACAACACCTATCGCCACGCGGGGCTGCCGCCGGGGCCGATCTGCAGCCCGGGAACGGCCTCGCTGCGAGCGGCGATGCATCCGGCTGACAGCCATTTTCTTTACTTCGTGGCCGATCCCGCCGCGGCCGGCCATTCGAGGTTTGCGGCCACGCTCGAAGAACATGAACGGAATGTGACCGCGTACCGGCGAGGCCTCAAGGAAGCGCAGGGGGCCCATTGAGCGGGGGTGGCGGCGTGGTTGCTCTATACTCGCAGTTCCTGAGTTGAATTGGATGCGGAGAGATTGGCTGAAGCTTTTGGCGCTGGTGTTACCGGTATTGACCGGATGCCTGAGCCACACCCGCAAGCTGCAGCAGCCTAAGCTTGCTGGAGCGGCCATGGACGCCGAGGCAGTGCAGCTGGTGGAGGCAATCAACCAACGCTACGAGCAAGTGAACAACCTGACCGCCACGGTGGACTTTGCCGCTTCGGTGGGTGGCGCTCACAAGGGCCAGGAGACCGATTACACCTCCATACGCGGCTACATTATTTTTCAAAAGCCCAAAATGCTGAGGGTGCTGGGGTTGGTGCCGGTCCTGCACACGCACGCATTTGACCTGGCCAGCAACGGCGAGAACTTCACCCTGCTGATGCCTACCCGAAGCCGAGCGATTGTCGGTAGAAATTCAGTGACCAATCCGGCCGCCACGCCGCTCGAGAACCTGCGTCCGGAATTCTTTCTCGATGCCATTCTGATTCACAGTGTTTCTCCTGACCGCATCGTATCGTTGACCAACTCCAGCAGCACGACGATGGACCCTCGAACCAAACAGTTGATCGAGACGCCGCAGTACGAATTGACGGTGTTAAACCCGGGCCAGGCGGGTGGGCCCCCCGGGGCCGCGAAGGTGTTCCAGGCACAGAGGGTGATCAAGTTCAGCCGGGTTGACCTGATGCCTACGGAGCAGGACATTTATGACAAGGATGGAGATCTGGAGACGCGGGTGCTTTACGGGAGGTACCAGACGTATAGCGGGATACAGTTTCCCAGCACCATCACCATCATTCGGACGCTGCAGGAATACCGGATCGGCCTCACGGTGGAGAAGGTGATCTTCAACCAGCCCTTGCCCGATGATCAGTTTGTACCGCCGAAGATTCCGGAGGGGTACAAGGTGCAGAGGATGCCCTAGCTCTTCTCGATCAGGCCGGCACGGGTAGCGTGGGCCTCGATTGCCAGGTTGATGTCAAGCGCCAGGGCCAGCGCATCGCGCGCCTGCTGCGCGGTTACCCGCGGAGCAGTGCGGTTTCTGACCGCGTCCAGGAATGATTGGATCTCCAGGAGCAGCGGTTCCCCGCCCTGGATGGTTGGTTTGCTGGCAGCCAGCGCCGCATTGCCGTTCTCCCCTGGGGCCACGTTGATGATGAGCAGGTCCTGACGGGCATAGTCGATGGAGAGGTACTGGTGGGGCTGGAAGAAACGCAACTTGCGCACCGTCTCGGTGCTGACCCGGCTGGCGGTAAAGTTGGCCACACAGCCGGAGGCAAATTCGAGGCGCACGTTGGCTATGTCCACCTGGGAGGATAAGATCCTCAGCCCGACGGCGTGCAGTTGCTGCACAGGCGAACGCACCAGGTTAAGAACGACGTCCAGGTCGTGGATCATGAGATCCAACACCACATCGACGTCGAGAGCCCGGCGATGGAAGACGCTGAGGCGATGGGCTTCGAAAAACATGGGCCCGTTGACCAATGACTGGGCAGCAGTCACCGCCGGATTGAACCGTTCGAGCAGGCCCACCTGCAGAATCCGGCCGGCGGCCGCGGCCTGCGCCACCAGGGCATCGGCCTCGGCCAGGGTAACGGCGATGGGCTTTTCCAACAGGACATCGAGCCCTTGAGCCAGAGCCCGCGAGGCCACGGCATAATGCGCCGAGGTGGGCACACAAATGGAAACCGCGTCTAAACGGAGCTGGCCTGCACGGCATGCTTCCAGGCACGCTTCGGGCGAGCAAAAGACGGGCAGGTTTTCCTCGCGGCTCAGTTTTTCGGCCGTGGCCGGATCGGTATCCACGATCGCCGCCACCCGCACGCCATCGCCGGACTGCTCCAGTTGACGATAGATGCGCAGGTGGTTACGGCCGAAGGCGCCAGCTCCAAAGACGGCGACGCGGAGAGTGTCGTCACTGCCGGGCATAGAGGGAATGATTATTTGCCCTGTACGACGTTGCCCTGTACGACGCCGAGACACTTGGTGTAGAGGGCGAGGAGTTGATTGACCTGATCTTCCGGCTTAGCGCCGGAGGCAGCGACAAAACCGGCGGCCGCTGAGGTCGCTTTGATGACTCCCGTCGTCGCAGCGACAAATTTCAATAAATCCAACGCGATATCTTCATTGCGGCGCGAGCCATTCGGGGTGGTGACAGCCTGGTCCATGTACTTCCTCCGTGGCGATGCTACCAGAACCCGCGGGGCGGTTCGAGTATGCTGCTACTGGCGGCGCCGGGGACGGCGCAACGGTGAATGCGGTGGCGGTAATCGCGATCCAGCAGATTCGACGCATGCGCGGCGGGGCGCAGAGCCAGCTGATGCTGGCCTCCGACAACAATCTGTACGTGGTCAAATTCCGCAATAATCCGCAACATGTACGGGTCCTGGCCAACGAGTGGCTGGCCACCCGACTGGCCGAAGCGGTCGGACTGGCGGTTCCGCCGGCAGAAGTGATCGAGGTGAGCGACTGGCTGATCCAGCATACGGAAGAGCTGGCCATGGAGCTGCGCGGAGGAAAGCAGCGGTGCCAGCCCGGCCTGCACTTCGCTTCGCGCTGGGTGGGAGGACTGATGCCGGGACAAACCGTCGACTACCTGCCCCAGGAACAGCTGCTGGAGGTACGGAATCTGGCCGAGTTTGCCGGAATTCTGGCGCTGGACAAGTGGACCTGCAACATCAACGGACGACAGGCAGTCTTTCAAAAAGGCCGGCGAGACCGCAAGTACAACGCGATTTTTATCGATCAGGGATACTGCTTCCATGCCGGGGACTGGAAATTCATCGACGCTCACCTGGGCGGCGTGTTTGCCGAAAACACGGTCTATCGCGGCGTCACCGGTTGGCCGAGTTTTGAACCCTGGTTGAGCCGGATAGAGAACCTGGCCCCGGAGACTGTCTGGGCCATCGCGGAGACCATTCCACCAGAGTGGTACGGCGGAGATGTGAGCGCCCTGGAACTGCTCATCGATCGCTTGCTGGTGCGACGGGGACGAGTGCGGGAACTGATTGAGGGATTTGGGGAATCGGCGAGGAGGCCATTTCCGAATTGGGGGGAGGTGGGGGAGAAAGAGAGGAGGGGAGAGAAATGGGGGGGTAAAGTGGGTGATGATAGGGAGTTGGGAGTTTAGGAAGGGGAGAAAGGGGCATGGCGGAACGCAGGCAGTGCGAGTTTCAGCTCATCCGTTATGTGCCGGATCCGGTGAAGAACGAGTTCGTGAATATCGGCGTGCTGCTGCGGGCCGCCGGGGAAGAACAGAGTCTGCTGCGGCTTACCCGGGACTGGGGCCGAGTGCGGTGCCTGGATCCGGACGCAGACACGGCTATGCTGGAGGCCCTGGAGATCGAGGTGGGGCAACGGTTACGGAGCGAACCAAGCAACCACCCAAAGCCGATCATGGGCTTGTTGGAGGAGTCGCTTTCCAATGGTTTACAGATAAGCGAGAGCAAGGCCTACCTGGCGGAGAGTTTTCTGGCCGGCCTGGAAGACCTGATGCGCCGGTATGTCGATACCCCGCCGCGCGCCCGAAGGCAGCAGCGCAGCGGCCGGCCGGCGCTGCACGCGGCCATGCGCACCCGCTTTGAGGAGGCAGGGGTGTGGACGCTGATGCGCAAACAGATTGCCGCCGCCAACTACACCAAGCCCGGCGATCCGCTGCGCATCGATTGCGGCTATCGCCCCAATGGGGTGGTGCGCATGTTCCAGGCGATCTCGCTCGAGAGCGACGCCGACGATGCCAAGCTGCTGGCCTTCAGCGCGCTGAGCCTGGTGGCTGGGGTGAAGCGGGTGGACAAGGCGGATCTGGAGCTGACCGCGATCGTGGAGCCGATTCGCCAGGCGGAAGGTGACGAGCCGAGCGAAGAGTGGATCACGCGGTACCGGTTCGGGGTGGAGATCATGGAGGAACATACGATTCGGGTGATGACCTCATCCGATCTGCCACGCATTGCGGAGACGGCGCGGCGGGAGCTTCACGTGTAACCCACGCGAGATGGGATAATCGGCAACATGAACGCCTCTCCTGTGGTTGGCGTGGTCATGGGCAGCAAGAGCGACTATGAGGTGCTTCAGCCTTGCCTGGACCTGTTACGGGAATTCGCCATCCCCCACGAAGCACGCATTGTGTCTGCCCATCGTACCCCGGATTGGCTCTTTCAATATGCGGAACAGGCTGAGCCGCGGGGGTTGAAGATCCTGATCGCGGCTGCGGGCGGCGCGGCGCATTTGCCGGGCATGCTGGCCGCCAAGACGATTATTCCGGTGCTGGCGGTGCCGGTTCCTTCTACATGCCTGCAGGGAATCGATTCTTTGCTTTCCATTGTGCAGATGCCGAAGGGGGTCCCGGTGGCGACGCTGGCGATCGGGAAGCCGGGAGCCGCCAACGCGGCGTTGCTGGCGGTGGCCATTCTGGCTGGTCACGACCCGGAGCTGGGAAGCCGGCTCCGCGCCTGGCGGCAGGCGCGCGCACAAGAAGTGCTGGAAACGGAGTTGCCGGGTTGACCGCGATCGTCCAGGGTTCGACCATTGGGATTTTAGGGGGCGGTCAACTGGGGCGGATGACCGCCATGGCGGCGCGCTCGATGGGCTACCGGGTGCAGGTGATGGACCCCGATCCGTCCTGTCCGGCCCGGTTTGTGGTGGATGCGTGTTTTGTGGGGTCGTGGGATGACGCCAAAGCGGCGTCTGACCTGGCTCGCGGCAGCGATGTGGTCACCCTGGAAATTGAGCAGATTTCGATTGCTTCGCTGGAAGCGGCGGGGCGGCATGCTCCAGTGCGTCCGGGTAAGGAGATCCTGGCGATGGTCCAGGATCGGATCCGGCAGAAGAACTGGTTGCGGGACCAGGGTTTCCCGGTGGGACCTTACCGGGTGATTGATTCGGAAGGCGACCTGGCGGAGGCGATCGGGGAGCTGGGGGACCGGATTTATCTCAAGCGTGCCCAGGGTGGATACGACGGCCGGGGGCAGATAAAGCTGGAGGGAAAGTCGTTGGATGCCGGCGCGGCGTGGCGGGCGCTGGGAGAGCAGCCATGCGTGGCGGAGCAGGCATTTGATTTGAAGTCCGAGATTTCGGTGATGGTGGCGCGGAATCCCAGCGGGGAGGTGGTGGCTTACCCCGCGGCTACGAACCATCATGAACAGCAGATTTTAGTGTGGAGCGCACTGCCTTCTTCCATGCCGGCGTGGTTGGAAAGCCGGGCCCAGAAGTTGGCTACTACCATGGCTCGGCAGCTGGGGCTGGAGGGTTTGCTGGCAGTGGAGATGTTCGTCACCCAAGGGGATGAGCTGTTTGTGAATGAGCTGGCACCGCGGCCACACAACAGCTACCACGCCAGCGAGCGGTGCTGCGTTACCAGCCAGTTTGAGCAGGCGGTGCGCGCGGTTTGCGACTTGCCGTTAGGGGATGTACGGATAGTCCGGCCGGCGGCGATTGCGAATTTGCTGGGGGATTTGTGGCTGGGCAGGGAACCGCGGTTTGAGCGGGCGCTGGCGGTGCCGGAGGTGAGTTTGCATTTGTATGAGAAGCATACGGCGCGAGCGGGCCGGAAGATGGGACATCTTTCGGCGACCGCAGATACTGCGAAAGAGGCGGTGGAGAGGGTGTTGGAAGCTAAGGGGCGGTTGTAGCGAGAGTCGTCCTATCCCTCAGCTGTTGGTCTGGCCTCAGGATCTAGCGGTCAAACAGGTCGTCCTTAGCGGGGTTTGGAAAGATCATCGGGACCGGGGGCACCCGCCGAACGGTTGCCAGTGTGCCAAGCGTATCTGAGACGGTCCACACCGGTAGCGTTGGGAATCCACAAGGGCAGGCCGTTGGGGCTGATCGGGTTGAGCCGCAGGAGGCTGAATGGTTCATGGCCACCGTCGTAGTTGCGGCCGCCGAGTGCGTCCCATTCGATTGCGCCGAGATTGTCGTCGTGGATGACCTCTGTAATCGCGCGCATGTATGGGAGGTTTACGACAGTGCTGTAATTCCCGTTCTTGTAATCAATTCCAGGGATCTTCGGCGAATCGCCCGGATTTGGGTCGTCGTAGTTGACACCCGTGTCCATTGGCCCACCGAACTCCTCCACGACCGTACGCGATGCGCAGGAACCGATACCGGATTTGATCTCCTTGACCCACTGATCGTAGGACTTTGGAGTGGACGGGAATGCATAGACGTGCAAGGCCAGATAGGTACCATCGAAGCGGGGGTCTTTGCATAGCGGGGTGAGATCCGTCTGGTAACCGGTTCCAGGCATAAAGACCCGGTTCCGAGGGACATTGTTGTGGACTTGCAGCCACTCGGCAGCGACGTTTAACCACGAGGTGCCCCTGTAGCCTATTGGCTCCTGGAAAGGATTAAAGTAGACCCGACGGTTGGCCTTGTAATAGCCGATGATTGTGGTCCACATCTGGTTCCACAGGGCCGTGTTTGAGACGACATTGTCTTTGCCCGCCTCGTTCTCTGCCCAATAGGACAGGTCGACGTTCATTCCCCTAGCGGTCGCTGCGTCGATGATGCCCCGGTAGGAGTTCCACCAAGGTGAGAGTACGGTTTCGGGATTGACTGGAATCCTGATCGTGTTGGCACCGAGACTGCTTTGGAATGCGGCGAGTATGGCGTCCGCCTGAGCCCGGATGCTCGCGTAGTGAGCGCCGGAAAAGTCCGGAGAACTCAAACCTTGCAGAATGAGGGGATCGTTGTGAAAGTTGTCAGACGACGAGCCCGGGTCGGACAGGCGGGCCCAGTTCACGCCGCGGAACTGGCTCGGGTTCAAGCCCACATCGGCCGCGGTCGATGTCGTCGTAACCGCGCATTGTGCAGTCTGCGCTATCACCGTCGACAGCAAGACGCCAACGAGGAAAATAGCGCCTATCGCGCCGAATTGTACCCTAGTTCGCAACTCCATCACTGAAGTTCCTATCGTACCAGCGGGAGGCCCACTCAAGTTCTTTTGCTTGAGTGGGGTAGTAGGTGAGTGCGCACAGTCGTCCGGCTGCCCTTTCTCGCTTGTTTGCCGTCCAATCCGATTCGATTTCGACGATTCCTTTCTGCCCTGTGGCTTAGTGACGAAAGCTGCTCCACACTGAGCCAGCCAGAAAAACCTATCGGCGCGGCGATTGCGGCATCAATATCTCATTCATCGCTTCTCACCACTCAATATGCGACAACATTGCTGCGATCATTTATCGTTAGCAGTATGAACAGTAGGAACCGACATCGCGTATGGACATGGCTACTCTGTGCGTTCCTGTTCTGGCTCGGAAGAAGGGGCGACGCACCCCGGCTCTTCGTGCCCCAGTGACCTGCACCAGGCAAATTGGTTGAAATTTACAAAGTTTGCCTGCACAGTTCATACACAGCGAAAAAACTGTGCTTTATCTGCAATGAAAACAAGGTGATACAAAAGTTTTATCACCCGCTCAGGATGACAAAGGGGGAGAGTGCACCTCCCATCTGAGATTAGTTGCTGGTGGAGTGAAACTGCAGATCCCTCGGATTTCCTGTTGATGTTGGTGGCGTTGGCGAACCTCATGCGCCTTTCCTTAAAAGAAAGGCGCACACGCAGCCGTGTCCAGCGCAGCGTAGCAG